>CP101033.1:335000-635000 GCA_041319085.1 Aeromonas veronii
GCTGTGCCGGTTTCACCGACACTTCTTGGGGTTGTATGGTTAAGTGACTAAGCGTACATGGTGGATGCCTTGGCAGTCAGAGGCGATGAAGGACGTACTAACCTGCGATAAGCTGTGAGAAGTCGGTAAGAGACGCTATTACTCACAGATTTCCGAATGGGGAAACCCACCCGAGATAACTCGGGTATCTGTTACTGAATACATAGGTAACAGAGGCGAACCGGGAGAACTGAAACATCTAAGTACCCCGAGGAAAAGAAATCAACCGAGATTCCCTCAGTAGCGGCGAGCGAACGGGGATTAGCCCTTAAGCATCTTGGAAGTTAGTGGAACGGTCCTGGAAAGGCCGGCGATACAGGGTGATAGCCCCGTACACGAAAACAACCTTGATGTGAAATCGAGTAGGGCGGGACACGTGACATCCTGTCTGAATATGGGGGGACCATCCTCCAAGGCTAAATACTCCTGACTGACCGATAGTGAACCAGTACCGTGAGGGAAAGGCGAAAAGAACCCCTGTGAGGGGAGTGAAATAGAACCTGAAACCGTGTACGTACAAGCAGTGGGAGCCCTTCGGGGTGACTGCGTACCTTTTGTATAATGGGTCAGCGACTTACATTTTGTAGCGAGGTTAACCGTATAGGGGAGCCGTAGGGAAACCGAGTCTTAACTGGGCGTCTAGTTGCAAGGTGTAGACCCGAAACCGGGTGATCTAGCCATGGGCAGGTTGAAGGTTGAGTAACATCAACTGGAGGACCGAACCCACTAACGTTGCAAAGTTAGGGGATGACCTGTGGCTGGGGGTGAAAGGCCAATCAAACTCGGAGATAGCTGGTTCTCCCCGAAAGCTATTTAGGTAGCGCCTCGGACGAATACTACTGGGGGTAGAGCACTGTTTGGGCTAGGGGGTCATCCCGACTTACCAACCCCATGCAAACTCCGAATACCAGTAAGTACTATCCGGGAGACACACGGCGGGTGCTAACGTCCGTCGTGAAGAGGGAAACAACCCAGACCGCCGGCTAAGGTCCCAAAGTTCTGGTTAAGTGGGAAACGATGTGGGAAGGCTCAGACAGCTAGGATGTTGGCTTAGAAGCAGCCATCATTTAAAGAAAGCGTAATAGCTCACTAGTCGAGTCGGCCTGCGCGGAAGATGTAACGGGGCTCAAACCAGGCACCGAAGCCGCGGATTCACACTTATGTGTGAGTGGTAGGGGAGCGTTCTGTAAGTCTGCGAAGGTGTATCGAGAGGTATGCTGGAGATATCAGAAGTGCGAATGCTGACGTAAGTAACGATAAAGGGGTGAAAAGCCTCCTCGCCGGAAGACCAAGGGTTCCTGTCCAACGTTAATCGGGGCAGGGTGAGTCGACCCCTAAGGTGAGGCCGAAAGGCGTAATCGATGGGAAGCAGGTTAATATTCCTGCACGACTTGTAATTGCGATGGGGGGACGGAGAAGGCTAGGTGGGCCAGGCGACGGTTGTCCTGGTGAAAGTGCGTAGGTGGTGTTTCTAGGCAAATCCGGAGACACAACACTGAGACACGAGACGAACACACTACGGTGTGGAAGCCATTGATGCCCTGCTTCCAGGAAAAGCCTCTAAGCTTCAGATTACAAGTCATCGTACCCCAAACCGACACAGGTGGTCGGGTAGAGAATACCAAGGCGCTTGAGAGAACTCGGGTGAAGGAACTAGGCAAAATAGAACCGTAACTTCGGGAGAAGGTTCGCTCTTGACAGTGAAGTCCCTTGCGGATGGAGCAGTTGGGAGTCGCAGTGACCAGATGGCTGGGACTGTTTATCAAAAACACAGCACTCTGCAAACACGAAAGTGGACGTATAGGGTGTGACACCTGCCCGGTGCCGGAAGGTTAATTGATGGGGTTAGCGCAAGCGAAGCTCTTGATCGAAGCCCCGGTAAACGGCGGCCGTAACTATAACGGTCCTAAGGTAGCGAAATTCCTTGTCGGGTAAGTTCCGACCTGCACGAATGGTGTAACCATGGCCATGCTGTCTCCACCCGAGACTCAGTGAAATCGAATTCGCCGTGAAGATGCGGTGTACCCGCGGCTAGACGGAAAGACCCCGTGAACCTTTACTACAGCTTGGCACTGAACATTGAACCTACATGTGTAGGATAGGTGGGAGGCTTTGAAGGCGTGACGCCAGTTGCGCTGGAGCCGACCTTGAAATACCACCCTTGTATGTTTGATGTTCTAACGCAGGGCCCTGAATCGGGCTCGCGGACAGTGCCTGGTGGGTAGTTTGACTGGGGCGGTCTCCTCCCAAAGAGTAACGGAGGAGCACGAAGGTTGGCTAATCCTGGTCGGACATCAGGAGGTTAGTGCAATGGCATAAGCCAGCTTAACTGCGAGACGGACAGGTCGAGCAGGTACGAAAGTAGGTCATAGTGATCCGGTGGTTCTGAATGGAAGGGCCATCGCTCAACGGATAAAAGGTACTCCGGGGATAACAGGCTGATACCGCCCAAGAGTTCATATCGACGGCGGTGTTTGGCACCTCGATGTCGGCTCATCACATCCTGGGGCTGAAGTCGGTCCCAAGGGTATGGCTGTTCGCCATTTAAAGTGGTACGCGAGCTGGGTTCAGAACGTCGTGAGACAGTTCGGTCCCTATCTGCCGTGGGCGTTGGATGATTGAAGGGAGTTGCTCCTAGTACGAGAGGACCGGAGTGAACGAACCTCTGGTGTTCGGGTTGTCACGCCAGTGGCACTGCCCGGTAGCTAAGTTCGGAATCGATAACCGCTGAAAGCATCTAAGCGGGAAGCGAGCCCTGAGATGAGTCATCCCTGACCCCTTGAGGGTCCTAAAGGGCCGTTGGAGACCACAACGTTGATAGGTGGGGTGTGTAAGCGCAGTGATGTGTTGAGCTAACCCATACTAATTACCCGTGAGGCTTAACCATACAACACCCAAGAAGTGTTCTGGGCCTTGTAGCGAATGAGTGAACTACTTACAAATTCAGTGATAATGACAAAGCAAACTAGCCAAGTCGTTATTCACGTCAGCTTTCTGGATTAAAGAATTTGCCTGGCGGCCATAGCGCCGTGGAACCACCTGATCCCATGCCGAACTCAGAAGTGAAACGCGGTAGCGCCGATGGTAGTGTGGCATTCGCCATGCGAGAGTAGGACACTGCCAGGCACCCAATTAAACAGCATTGTGAAATATCACGGTGTTGGCCGAGAGGATGACACCTCGTTGAAACGGCAGACAATTTAGCAAAAAGCTAACCAGACAGCGGAGCGGTAGTTCAGTCGGTTAGAATACCGGCCTGTCACGCCGGGGGTCGCGGGTTCGAGTCCCGTCCGCTCCGCCACTAATTTGAAGGCCTTCCCGACCGGGAAGGCCTTTTTGCTATGGGCGATTTTTGCCCGGTGACCCACAGATTTATATACCAGAGTGAACACAAAGCCCGGCTTCATGACCGGGCTTTTGTATTTTTGGGCCCGATGCGTTTCCCGGGTGCCGATATTGTCGAGCTTTACAGCCATCGCTGGGAAATCGAGTTGGGCTATCGGGAAATGAAGCACAGCCTGCAGCAGCATAGACATGCGTACATGTCATCGGGGGCTATCCCAAAGCTGGTAGCAGAGCTGGATAAACAGGCGGGGCAGTTTGTGCTGTCAGAACGCAGGGCGCGAAGTTACCCCGCTGCGTAAAGCCAAGGCCACAGAGGTATAGTGTGAAAAAAGGTAATAAAAACAATGCCAGTCAGGCTTAACTGACAGGTATTAGCCCTTACTGGCTGGCTTTTATGTTTGTGGCTCACGGCGTGGCGCCGTAAGCCGCGAAAATCTGGTGATAGCGGCCATCCTGGAGCATCGCCTCAAGGCGCTCATCAAACAGATTGCGGGCATCGGCCGTTCGGAAGGCAAAGTGATAGACGGTGGGCGGGAAGAGGTCTGCTTGCCTGACCTGATTGCGCTCGTAGTGCTCGCCAGCCTGGGCGGTGGCAATCAGCTGGTCGAGGTAGTAGTAGAACACCCGCTCCTCCAGTACCACAGCATCGACCCTGCCGCGCATCAGCTGATGTACCTGCACCTGCTGCTTGGCTACCTCCTCATAGTGGGGATTCTGGTTGGCCATGGTGGCGAACGCGCCCCCCAAAATGATCCTTGCCCGTTGAAAGGCGGTGACCCGTTTTGAATGCAGATCATCCAGTGTACTGATGTGGGTGCTGCGCAGGGTGAAGATCCGGTTATGGAAGGTGATGACGGGGCGGGTCAGAAAATGGGGATCAACCATACCGGGTCTGACGTTGATGATGGCATCCAGCTTGCCGGACTCGAACAGGCGGAAGGTACGCTCCAGCGGCAGAAATTCAAAGCTGGGATCATAGCCGCTGCCGGCGAACGCCTCATTCAGCAGGTCCAGCTCGATGCCACGGTGATTACTTTCGATGACATAAGGAGGGATGGCAAAGTTGACCCCTATCTTGAGTGGCTTGGCCTGCAACTGGCCGGACAGCAAACTGGCCAGCAGTAGCAATAAAGGAGTGATCAACTGCATGGCACCTCTCACAAAGTGTTCCTGTCGAGAATATCCATCACTGTAAAGGAGGCAGCCATAAAACGTCATATCCCTTTCGGGCTGAGTGGTTCAGCCTTGAATGCATAAAAAAAGACCCTGAGGTATCAGGGCCTTTGCAATATTTCTGTTCTAGAAAGGTTAGCGTCACCTGATAAGAGGCAATTCTAAATATAATCAATATATTTCAACATGATAATGACATTTTCATTATTATTGTCAATTATTTTGTTAGGTTTCCCACGGTGTGGAAAGGAAAACTTTACACTTTTGGGCCACGGCTCAACATGAGCACATTTATAGTTGTCTCGCCAGAACGGTTTCTTTTGACGCTGTCCCAATTACGTGTTGAAAGGCTAATCTTGAAGTAGGCCATCACCTTGAGGTCTACCATCATGGATACCCCTGCCTTTCAACACCTGTTATCCCTCTTTCCACAGCTTACCCAGCGCCAGCGTCGTGTTGCCCAGCAGCAGCTCACGGCGCCACAAGCCATTACCTCGCTCAATACCCAGTTACCGGCATGCAGCGGTTGCCCTCATTGTCAGGCCGATGTCTCCCAGCTGGCGCCTTGGGGATGGAGTCGGGGATTGCGCCGCTAGGGGAGCCCGCAGAATTCGGAAAAAATCGTACGCTAAGGTTTTCCGGGCATCCGTAAGGGCCGAAACTTCCCGTCTTCCAGTCTGCGGCTCTGCCGCCAGACGTAATCGCCGGTTAGGTTGATGTGCTCCCAGCCCAGCGGCGACAGGAATTGCAGCAGCTCGCCGTCCACCGGCTTGCCGGCCTCGACCAACCCCTGGGTGGCGCGTTCCAGGTACACCGTGTTCCACAGCACGATAGCCGCCGTCACCAGGTTGAGGCCGCTGGCCCGGTAGCGCTGCTGCTCGAAGCTCCGATCCCTGATTTCCCCAAGGCGGTTGAAGAACACCGCCCTGGCCAGCGAGTTGCGCGCCTCACCTTTGTTCAGGCCGGCATGCACGCGGCGGCGCAGTTCAACACTTTGCAGCCAGTCCAGGATGAACAGCGTGCGCTCGATCCGGCCCAGCTCGCGCAGGGCCACGGCCAGTCCGTTCTGGCGCGGGTAGCTGCCGAGCTTGCGCAGCATCAGCGAGGCGGTGACGGTGCCCTGCTTGATCGAGCTGGCCAGGCGCAGGATGTCGTCCCAGTGGGCACGCACGTGCTTGATGTTCAGGGTGCCGCCGATCAGCGGGCGCAACGTCGGGTAGGCTTGCACGCCCTGCGGCACGTACAGCTTGGTTTCGCCGAGGTCGCGGATGCGCGGCGCGAAGCGGAAGCCTAGCAGGTGCATCAGGGCAAAGACGTGATCGGTGAAGCCGGCCGTGTCGGTGTAGTGCTCCTCGATCCGCAGGTCGGACTCGTGGTACAGCAGGCCGTCGAGCACATAGGTGGAATCGCGGACGCCGACATTCACCACGCGGGTGCTGAACGGCGCGTACTGGTCGGAGATATGGGTATAGAACAGCCGTCCCGGCTCGCTACCGTACTTCGGGTTGACGTGCCCGGTGCTCTCGCCCCGGCCACCCGCGCGGAAGCGCTGGCCATCGGAGGATGAGGTCGTGCCGTCGCCCCAGTGGGCGGCAAAGGCGTGGCGATACTGGTGGTTGACCAGCTCGGCCAAGGCCGCCGAATAGGTTTCGTCGCGGATGTGCCAGGCTTGCAGCCAGGACAGCTTGGCGTAGGTCAGGCCGGGGCTCGACTCGGCCATCTTGGTCAGCCCGAGGTTGATCGCATCACCGAGGATTGCGGACAGCAGCAACGTCCTGTCTTTGGCCTCGGCCCCGTCCTTCAAGTGGGTGAAGTGGCGGCTGAAGCCCGTCCAGTCGTCCACGTCCATCAGCAGTTCGGTGATCTTGATGCGCGGCAGTAACTGGCTGGTTTGGTCGATCAGCGCCTGCGCCCGATCCGGCACCGCCGCATCCAGCGGGGTGATTTTCAGCCCTGACTCGGTGAGGATGGCATCGGGCAGCTCGTTGTCCTTGGCCAGGCGGGTGACGGTGGCCAACTGCTCGTCCAGCAGCTGCAAACGCTCTTCCAGGTACTGGTCGCTGTTCGGGTTGATCGCCAGGGGCAGGGCCTGCTCGCGCTTGAGTGCGGCGAACTTCTCGGCCGGCAGCAGGTAGTCGTCGAAGTCGCGGAACTGCCGCGAGCCCTTGACCCAGATGTCGCCGGAGCGCAGGGCGTTCTTCAGCTCGGACAGGGCGCAGATTTCGTAGAATTTCCGGTCGAGGCCTTCCGGGGTGATCACCAGCGGCTTCCAGCGCGGCTTGATGAAGGCCGTGGGTGCATCGGCCGGCACCTTGCGCAGGTTGTCGGCGTTCATCTCACGCAGGGTCTGCACGGCTGCCAGCACGCCTTGCGCGGCCGGCCCGTGCTGTTCCCCAACTTTTCGCTCGGCGAAGAGTATGAACATGCGCCGCCGGCGACGAATCGCCAAATCTCACCGTATCTCCCGAGCGGACGATTTCGCACCGGTCTGCCCGTCGAAGGGCTTGCGATCGAACGGGGCGACCTTTTCTATGCATGTCCGCGAGCCAGCGTCTTTTATGGCACGGCGCTCGACGCCGACCTTCGGACGCGCGGCGTAAGCACGCTTGTCATGGCCGGGATAAGCACCACCGGCGTTGTTCTTTCAAGCGTCGCCTGGGCTAGTGATGCGGACTACGACGTGCGTTTGGTCCAGGACTGCTGCTACGACCCGGATCGGGATGCCCACGAAGCTCTGTTGCGTTCCGGGTTCGGCGGACGTGTACAGGTCGTGTAATTTTCGGGCCTCGCATGATCGCGGCCATAGCCGCAGGTGGATTGGTGCGAGGCAGGGCCAGTCCAAGTCAGGGTGCGGTCATCGCGGCGCCTGCAACTCTCAAAAACCCATCGCCGTAGCGGAGGTCTTGTAATCGCATGTCATTACGCACGCCCGATTTATTGTTCACAGCGATAGCACCTGCCATTTGGGGCAGCACCTACATTGTCACCACCCAATACCTGCCGAACTTCTCACCGATGACGGTCGCGATGCTGCGGGCGTTGCCGGCGGGTTTATTGCTCGTGATGATCGTCCGACAGATTCCAACGGGAATCTGGTGGATGCGCATCTTCATCCTCGGCGCACTTAATATTTCGCTATTCTGGAGTTTGTTGTTTATTTCGGTCTACCGCCTGCCGGGCGGGGTCGCGGCGACGGTAGGCGCTGTGCAGCCGCTGATGGTCGTGTTCATCTCTGCCGCTCTGCTAGGTAGCCCGATACGATTGATGGCGGTCCTGGGGGCTATTTGCGGAACTGCGGGCGTGGCGCTGTTGGTGTTGACACCAAACGCAGCGCTAGATCCTGTCGGCGTCGCAGCGGGCCTGGCGGGGGCGGTTTCCATGGCGTTCGGAACCGTGCTGACCCGCAAGTGGCAACCTCCCGTGCCTCTGCTCACCTTTACCGCCTGGCAACTGGCGGCCGGAGGACTTCTGCTCGTTCCAGTAGCTTTAGTGTTTGATCCGCCAATCCCGATGCCTACAGGAACCAATGTTCTCGGCCTGGCGTGGCTCGGCCTGATCGGAGCGGGTTTAACCTACTTCCTTTGGTTCCGGGGGATCTCGCGACTCGAACCTACAGTTGTTTCCTTACTGGGCTTTCTCAGCCCGGGGACCGCCGTGTTGCTAGGATGGTTGTTCTTGGATCAGACGCTGAGTGCGCTTCAAATCATCGGCGTCCTGCTCGTGATCGGGAGTATCTGGCTGGGCCAACGTTCCAACCGCACTCCTAGGGCGCGTATAGCTTGCCGGAAGTCGCCTTGACCCGCATGGCATAGGCCTATCGTTTCCACGATCAGCGATCGGCTCGTTGCCCTGCGCCGCTCCAAAGCCCGCGACGCAGCGCCGGCAGGCAGAGCAAGTAGAGGGCAGCGCCTGCAATCCATGCCCACCCGTTCCACGTTGTTATAGAAGCCGCATAGATCGCCGTGAAGAGGAGGGGTCCGACGATCGAGGTCAGGCTGGTGAGCGCCGCCAGTGAGCCTTGCAGCTGCCCCTGACGTTCCTCATCCACCTGCCTGGACAACATTGCTTGCAGCGCCGGCATTCCGATGCCACCCGAAGCAAGCAGGACCATGATCGGGAACGCCATCCATCCCCGTGTCGCGAAGGCAAGCAGGATGTAGCCTGTGCCGTCGGCAATCATTCCGAGCATGAGTGCCCGCCTTTCGCCGAGCCGGGCGGCTACAGGGCCGGTGATCATTGCCTGGGCGAGTGAATGCAGAATGCCAAATGCGGCAAGCGAAATGCCGATCGTGGTCGCGTCCCAGTGAAAGCGATCCTCGCCGAAAATGACCCAAAGCGCGGCCGGCACCTGTCCGACAAGTTGCATGATGAAGAAGACCGCCATCAGGGCGGCGACGACGGTCATGCCCCGGGCCCACCGGAACGAAGCGAGCGGGTTGAGAGCCTCCCGGCGTAACGGCCGGCGTTCGCCTTTGTGCGACTCCGGCAAAAGGAAACAGCCCGTCAGGAAATTGAGGCCGTTCAAGGCTGCCGCGGCGAAGAACGGAGCGTGGGGGAGAAACCGCCCATCAGCCCACCGAGCACAGGTCCCGCGACCATCCCGAACCCGAAACAGGCGCTCATGAAGCCGAAGTGCCGCGCGCGCTCATCGCCATCAGTGATATCGGCAATATAAGCGCCGGCTACCGCCCCAGTCGCCCCGGTGATGCCGGCCACGATCCGCCCGATATAGAGAACCCAAAGGAAAGGCGCCGTCGCCATGATGGCGTAGTCGACAGCAGCGCCGGCCAGCGAGACGAGCAAGACCGGCCGCCGCCCGAAACGATCCGACAGCGCGCCCAGCACAGGTGCGCAGGCAAATTGCATCAACGCATACAGCGCCAGCAGAATGCCATAGTGGGCGGTGACGTCGTTCGAGTGAACCAGATCGCGCAGGAGGCCCGGCAGCACCGGCATAATCAGGCCGATGCCGACAGCGTCGAGCGCGACAGTGCTCAGAATTACGATCAGGGGTCTGTTGGGTTTCACGTCTGGCCTCCGGACCAGCCTCCGCTGGTCCGATTGAACGCGCGGATTCTTTATCACTGATAAGTTGGTGGACATATTATGTTTATCAGTGATAAAGTGTCAAGCATGACAAAGTTGCAGCCGAATACAGTGATCCGTGCCGCCCTGGACCTGTTGAACGAGGTCGGCGTAGACGGTCTGACGACACGCAAACTGGCGGAACGGTTGGGGGTTCAGCAGCCGGCGCTTTACTGGCACTTCAGGAACAAGCGGGCGCTGCTCGACGCACTGGCCGAAGCCATGCTGGCGGAGAATCATACGCATTCGGTGCCGAGAGCCGACGACGACTGGCGCTCATTTCTGATCGGGAATGCCCGCAGCTTCAGGCAGGCGCTGCTCGCCTACCGCGATGGCGCGCGCATCCATGCCGGCACGCGACCGGGCGCACCGCAGATGGAAACGGCCGACGCGCAGCTTCGCTTCCTCTGCGAGGCGGGTTTTTCGGCCGGGGACGCCGTCAATGCGCTGATGACAATCAGCTACTTCACTGTTGGGGCCGTGCTTGAGGAGCAGGCCGGCGACAGCGATGCCGGCGAGCGCGGCGGCACCGTTGAACAGGCTCCGCTCTCGCCGCTGTTGCGGGCCGCGATAGACGCCTTCGACGAAGCCGGTCCGGACGCAGCGTTCGAGCAGGGACTCGCGGTGATTGTCGATGGATTGGCGAAAAGGAGGCTCGTTGTCAGGAACGTTGAAGGACCGAGAAAGGGTGACGATTGATCAGGACCGCTGCCGGAGCGCAACCCACTCACTACAGCAGAGCCATGTAGACAACATCCCCTCCCCCTTTCCACCGCGTCAGACGCCCGTAGCAGCCCGCTACGGGCTTTTTCATGCCCTGCCCTAGCGTCCAAGCCTCACGGCCGCGCTCGGCCTCTCTGGCGGCCTTCTGGCGCTCCTGCTGCGGCGTCCGCTCGTGGGCCGTGGCGCGGGTCCGCGCGCCGGCCTCGTGCGCCTGGCGCTCGCGGGCGAGGTCCAGGGCGGCCGTCTTCACGTTCTGCCTTGCGCAGATGAGATAGGGGAGCCCGCAGAATTCGGAAAAAATCGTACGCTAAGGTTTTCCGGGCATCCGTAAGGGCCGAAACTTCCCGTCTTCCAGTCTGCGGCTCTGCCGCCAGACGTAATCGCCGGTTAGGTTGATGTGCTCCCAGCCCAGCGGCGACAGGAATTGCAGCAGCTCGCCGTCCACCGGCTTGCCGGCCTCGACCAACCCCTGGGTGGCGCGTTCCAGGTACACCGTGTTCCACAGCACGATAGCCGCCGTCACCAGGTTGAGGCCGCTGGCCCGGTAGCGCTGCTGCTCGAAGCTCCGATCCCTGATTTCCCCAAGGCGGTTGAAGAACACCGCCCTGGCCAGCGAGTTGCGCGCCTCACCTTTGTTCAGGCCGGCATGCACGCGGCGGCGCAGTTCAACACTTTGCAGCCAGTCCAGGATGAACAGCGTGCGCTCGATCCGGCCCAGCTCGCGCAGGGCCACGGCCAGTCCGTTCTGGCGCGGGTAGCTGCCGAGCTTGCGCAGCATCAGCGAGGCGGTGACGGTGCCCTGCTTGATCGAGCTGGCCAGGCGCAGGATGTCGTCCCAGTGGGCACGCACGTGCTTGATGTTCAGGGTGCCGCCGATCAGCGGGCGCAACGTCGGGTAGGCTTGCACGCCCTGCGGCACGTACAGCTTGGTTTCGCCGAGGTCGCGGATGCGCGGCGCGAAGCGGAAGCCTAGCAGGTGCATCAGGGCAAAGACGTGATCGGTGAAGCCGGCCGTGTCGGTGTAGTGCTCCTCGATCCGCAGGTCGGACTCGTGGTACAGCAGGCCGTCGAGCACATAGGTGGAATCGCGGACGCCGACATTCACCACGCGGGTGCTGAACGGCGCGTACTGGTCGGAGATATGGGTATAGAACAGCCGTCCCGGCTCGCTACCGTACTTCGGGTTGACGTGCCCGGTGCTCTCGCCCCGGCCACCCGCGCGGAAGCGCTGGCCATCGGAGGATGAGGTCGTGCCGTCGCCCCAGTGGGCGGCAAAGGCGTGGCGATACTGGTGGTTGACCAGCTCGGCCAAGGCCGCCGAATAGGTTTCGTCGCGGATGTGCCAGGCTTGCAGCCAGGACAGCTTGGCGTAGGTCAGGCCGGGGCTCGACTCGGCCATCTTGGTCAGCCCGAGGTTGATCGCATCACCGAGGATTGCGGACAGCAGCAACGTCCTGTCTTTGGCCTCGGCCCCGTCCTTCAAGTGGGTGAAGTGGCGGCTGAAGCCCGTCCAGTCGTCCACGTCCATCAGCAGTTCGGTGATCTTGATGCGCGGCAGTAACTGGCTGGTTTGGTCGATCAGCGCCTGCGCCCGATCCGGCACCGCCGCATCCAGCGGGGTGATTTTCAGCCCTGACTCGGTGAGGATGGCATCGGGCAGCTCGTTGTCCTTGGCCAGGCGGGTGACGGTGGCCAACTGCTCGTCCAGCAGCTGCAAACGCTCTTCCAGGTACTGGTCGCTGTTCGGGTTGATCGCCAGGGGCAGGGCCTGCTCGCGCTTGAGTGCGGCGAACTTCTCGGCCGGCAGCAGGTAGTCGTCGAAGTCGCGGAACTGCCGCGAGCCCTTGACCCAGATGTCGCCGGAGCGCAGGGCGTTCTTCAGCTCGGACAGGGCGCAGATTTCGTAGAATTTCCGGTCGAGGCCTTCCGGGGTGATCACCAGCGGCTTCCAGCGCGGCTTGATGAAGGCCGTGGGTGCATCGGCCGGCACCTTGCGCAGGTTGTCGGCGTTCATCTCACGCAGGGTCTGCACGGCTGCCAGCACGCCTTGCGCGGCCGGCGCGGCGCGCAGTTCCAGCACCTCCAGCAAGGCCGGCGTGTAACGGCGCAGGGTGGCGAAGTTCTCGCCGACCAGGTGCAGGTGGTCGAAGCCTTCCGGCCGGGCCAGCAGCTCGGCCTCGCTGACGCTCTCGGTGAACTCGTCCCAGGGAATCACCGCCTCGATGGCGGCATAGGGGTCGCTGCCGCTTTCCTTCGCTTCCAGCAGCGCCTGGCCGATCCTGGAGTACAGGCGCACCTTGTCGTTGATCGCCTTGCCCTGCTTCTGGAACTGCTGCTGATGCTTGTGCTTCGCGCCGCTGAACAGCTTGACCAGGATGCGGTCATGCAGATCGACCAGCTCATCGATCACGGTCGCGGTGCTCTCCAGCACCACGGCGGCCAGGGTCGCGTAGCGGCGCTGCGGCTCGAACTTACCGAGGTCTTTGGGCGTCATCTGCCCACCCTCGCGGGCCAGCTTGAGCAGGCGGTTCTGGTGGATGTGCCGGCCCAGGCCTTCGGGCAAGTCCACCAACTGAAATGTCTTCAGCCGCTCGATGTGTTCCAGCATGTGCCGAGAGTTGGGTTTCAGCGGTGCCTGGCGCAGCCAGGTCAACCAGGTGATGCTGCTGCCGGCCTTGAGCTTCAACAGCTCGTCCAGCTTGGCCCGATGCGAGTCCGTGAGTGGTTCGACCAGGGCGCGGTAGACCCGCCGATTGGCTCGCGCAATGGCTTCCGAGCAGGCCCGGTCAATCACGCTCAGCGCCGGCAGGATGCGTCGTTTCTGCCGTAGGCTCTCCAGGGCCTGACCGGCCAGCAGCAAGCCTTTGTCGGTCTGCTGGGCCAGCTCGGTTAGCTCGCGCACCAGGGCGCGGAAGTCGGACAGGCCGAACGGGGCCAGTTGCAGGTAGGTGCGCAGTTCCTGGGCATGCTCGCGACGGGTCACGTCGCGCTCGCCGTACTTTGCCCAGCTCGCCGGCTCGGCCTGGACTTGCTTCGCCACCCACAGGATGACCGGCTCGGGCAGCTCGCTGTCGGTTCCCAGCGCGTAACCGGGGTAGCGCAGCAGGCAGAGCTGCACGGCGAAGCCGAGGCGGTTGGCGTCGCCGCGTCGCTGGCGGATCAGCGACAGGTCGGAGTCGTTGAAGGTGTAGTAGCGGATCAGGTCATCCTGGCTTTCCGGCAGCGCAAGCAGGGTGTCCCGCTCCGTGGCCGAGAGGATCAAGCGACGCGGCATGTGTCAGTCGTCCGTGCGGAGGTACTGGTAGAGGGTTTCCCGGCTGATGTTGAACTCGCGGGCAAGCTGCGCCTTGGGCTCGCCGGCCGTCGCTCGCTGCCGAAGGGTAGCAGCCTGCTCATCGGACAGGGCTTTCTTGCGGCCCCGGTACGCGCCACGCTGCTTGGCCAAGGCGATGCCCTCACGCTGCCGCTCGCGGATCAGGGCGCGCTCGAACTCAGCGAAGGCCCCCATCACCGACAGCATCAGGTTGGCCATCGGCGAGTCCTCGCCAGTGAACACCAGGCCCTCCTTCAGGAACTCGATGCGCACGCCGCGCTGAGTCAGCTTCTGTACCAAGCGACGCAGGTCATCGAGGTTGCGGGCCAGCCGATCCATGCTGTGCACCACCACTGTATCGCCTTCGCGGACGAAGCTCAGCAGCGCTTCGAGCTGGGGGCGCTGGGTGTCCTTGCCCGATGCCTTGTCGGTGAACACCTTGCTCACCTGGGTTTGTTCCAGCTGGCGTTCCGGGTTCTGGTCAAAGCTGCTGACCCGGACGTAGCCGATGCGGTGCCCCTGCACGATGTCTCCTTGGTTGAAGGCGGCTTAAGTGCACTTTCTGTTCCGTTGTGCCTCAAAGCCCATTTCTGTCAGGCTGAAATCTATAACCTTCGCGGGCATGTGTCAAAAAATGGGAAAGCAGACTCTATTCTGACTGTCGTTTTCAGAAGACGGCTGCACTGAACGTCAGAAGCCGACTGCACTATAGCAGCGGAGGGGTTGGATCCATCAGGCAACGACGGGCTGCTGCCGGCCATCAGCGGACGCAGGGAGGACTTTCCGCAACCGGCCGTTCGATGCGGCACCGATGGCCTTCGCGCAGGGGTAGTGAATCCGCCAGGATTGACTTGCGCTGCCCTACCTCTCACTAGTGAGGGGCGGCAGCGCATCAAGCGGTGAGCGCACTCCGGCACCGCCAACTTTCAGCACATGCGTGTAAATCATCGTCGTAGAGACGTCGGAATGGCCGAGCAGATCCTGCACGGTTCGAATGTCGTAACCGCTGCGGAGCAAGGCCGTCGCGAACGAGTGGCGGAGGGTGTGCGGTGTGGCGGGCTTCGTGATGCCTGCTTGTTCTACGGCACGTTTGAAGGCGCGCTGAAAGGTCTGGTCATACATGTGATGGCGACGCACGACACCGCTCCGTGGATCGGTCGAATGCGTGTGCTGCGCAAAAACCCAGAACCACGGCCAGGAATGCCCGGCGCGCGGATACTTCCGCTCAAGGGCGTCGGGAAGCGCAACGCCGCTGCGGCCCTCGGCCTGGTCCTTCAGCCACCATGCCCGTGCACGCGACAGCTGCTCGCGCAGGCTGGGTGCCAGCTCTCGGGTAACATCAAGGCCCGATCCTTGGAGCCCTTGCCCTCCCGCACGATGATCGTGCCGTGATCGAAATCCAGATCCTTGACCCGCAGTTGCAAACCCTCACTGATCCGCATGCCCGTTCCATACAGAAGCTGGGCGAACAAACGATGCTCGCCTTCCAGAAAACCGAGGATGCGAACCACTTCATCCGGGGTCAGCACCACCGGCAAGCGCCGCGACGGCCGAGGTCTTCCGATCTCCTGAAGCCAGGGCAGATCCGTGCACAGCACCTTGCCGTAGAAGAACAGCAAGGCCGCCAATGCCTGACGATGCGTGGAGACCGAAACCTTGCGCTCGTTCGCCAGCCAGGACAGAAATGCCTCGACTTCGCTGCTGCCCAAGGTTGCCGGGTGACGCACACCGTGGAAACGGATGAAGGCACGAACCCAGTGGACATAAGCCTGTTCGGTTCGTAAACTGTAATGCAAGTAGCGTATGCGCTCACGCAACTGGTCCAGAACCTTGACCGAACGCAGCGGTGGTAACGGCGCAGTGGCGGTTTTCATGGCTTGTTATGACTGTTTTTTTGTACAGTCTATGCCTCGGGCATCCAAGCAGCAAGCGCGTTACGCCGTGGGTCGATGTTTGATGTTATGGAGCAGCAACGATGTTACGCAGCAGGGCAGTCGCCCTAAAACAAAGTTAGCCATTAAGGGAGTTAAATTGAAAATATCATTGATTTCTGCAGTGTCAGAAAATGGCGTAATCGGTAGTGGTCCTGATATCCCGTGGTCAGTAAAAGGTGAGCAACTACTCTTTAAAGCGCTCACATATAATCAATGGCTCCTTGTCGGAAGAAAAACATTTGACTCTATGGGTGTTCTTCCAAATCGCAAATATGCAGTAGTGTCAAAGAACGGAATTTCAAGCTCAAATGAAAACGTCCTAGTTTTTCCTTCAATAGAAAATGCTTTGAAAGAGCTATCAAAAGTTACAGATCATGTATATGTCTCTGGCGGGGGTCAAATCTATAATAGCCTTATTGAAAAAGCAGATATAATTCATTTGTCTACTGTTCACGTTGAAGTCGAAGGTGATATCAAATTCCCTATAATGCCTGAGAATTTCAATTTGGTTTTTGAACAGTTTTTTATGTCTAATATAAATTATACATACCAGATTTGGAAAAAAGGCTAACAATGCGTTGCAGCACCAGTCGCTTCGCTCCTTGGACAGCTTTTAAGTCGCGTCTTTGTGGTTTTGCTGCGCAAAAGTATTCCACAAAGCCGCGACTTAAAAGCTGCCGCTGAACTTAACGTTAGATGCACTAAGCACATAATTGCTCACAGCCAAACTATCAGGTCAAGTCTGCTTTTATTATTTTTAAGCGTGCATAATAAGCCCTACACAAATTGGGAGATATATCATGAAAGGCTGGCTTTTTCTTGTTATCGCAATAGTTGGCGAAGTAATCGCAACATCCGCATTAAAATCTAGCGAGGGCTTTACTAAGCTTGCCCCTTCCGCCGTTGTCATAATCGGTTATGGCATCGCATTTTATTTTCTTTCTCTGGTTCTGAAATCCATCCCTGTCGGTGTTGCTTATGCAGTCTGGTCGGGACTCGGCGTCGTCATAATTACAGCCATTGCCTGGTTGCTTCATGGGCAAAAGCTTGATGCGTGGGGCTTTGTAGGTATGGGGCTCATAATTGCTGCCTTTTTGCTCGCCCGATCCCCATCGTGGAAGTCGCTGCGGAGGCCGACGCCATGGTGACGGTGTTCGGCATTCTGAATCTCACCGAGGACTCCTTCTTCGATGAGAGCCGGCGGCTAGACCCCGCCGGCGCTGTCACCGCGGCGATCGAAATGCTGCGAGTCGGATCAGACGTCGTGGATGTCGGACCGGCCGCCAGCCATCCGGACGCGAGGCCTGTATCGCCGGCCGATGAGATCAGACGTATTGCGCCGCTCTTAGACGCCCTGTCCGATCAGATGCACCGTGTTTCAATCGACAGCTTCCAACCGGAAACCCAGCGCTATGCGCTCAAGCGCGGCGTGGGCTACCTGAACGATATCCAAGGATTTCCTGACCCTGCGCTCTATCCCGATATTGCTGAGGCGGACTGCAGGCTGGTGGTTATGCACTCAGCGCAGCGGGATGGCATCGCCACCCGCACCGGTCACCTTCGACCCGAAGACGCGCTCGACGAGATTGTGCGGTTCTTCGAGGCGCGGGTTTCCGCCTTGCGACGGAGCGGGGTCGCTGCCGACCGGCTCATCCTCGATCCGGGGATGGGATTTTTCTTGAGCCCCGCACCGGAAACATCGCTGCACGTGCTGTCGAACCTTCAAAAGCTGAAGTCGGCGTTGGGGCTTCCGCTATTGGTCTCGGTGTCGCGGAAATCCTTCTTGGGCGCCACCGTTGGCCTTCCTGTAAAGGATCTGGGTCCAGCGAGCCTTGCGGCGGAACTTCACGCGATCGGCAATGGCGCTGACTACGTCCGCACCCACGCGCCTGGAGATCTGCGAAGCGCAATCACCTTCTCGGAAACCCTCGCGAAATTTCGCAGTCGCGACGCCAGAGACCGAGGGTTAGATCATGCCTAGCATTCACCTTCCGGCCGCCCGCTAGCGGACCCTGGTCAGGTTCCGCGAAGGTGGGCGCAGACATGCTGGGCTCGTCAGGATCAAACTGCACTATGAGGCGGCGGTTCATACCGCGCCAGGGGAGCGAATGGACAGCGAGGAGCCTCCGAACGTTCGGGTCGCCTGCTCGGGTGATATCGACGAGGTTGTGCGGCTGATGCACGACGCTGCGGCGTGGATGTCCGCCAAGGGAACGCCCGCCTGGGACGTCGCGCGGATCGACCGGACATTCGCGGAGACCTTCGTCCTGAGATCCGAGCTCCTAGTCGCGAGTTGCAGCGACGGCATCGTCGGCTGTTGCACCTTGTCGGCCGAGGATCCCGAGTTCTGGCCCGACGCCCTCAAGGGGAGGCCGCATATCTGCACAAGCTCGCGGTGCGACGGACACATGCGGGCCGGGGTGTCAGCTCCGCGCTGATCGAGGCTTGCCGCCATGCCGCGCGAACGCAGGGGTGCGCCAAGCTGCGGCTCGACTGCCACCCGAACCTGCGTGGCCTATACGAGCGGCTCGGATTCACCCACGTCGACACTTTCAATCCCGGCTGGGATCCAACCTTCATCGCAGAACGCCTAGAACTCGAAATCTAACGTCCGTTCGGGCATCGAGGTCCATGTCGGGGTGGGACGGGCCCGTGGCTTCAAGATCACTTGCAGTCCGACCGCGATGTCTTGGTTGCGCGAGAGGTTGTCGACAGGCCATGCTGAGTGTGCGATGGTTGATCGCTTCCTCGCCGCTCTCCACGGCGACGATGGCCGCCGCCATCAGCAAGTGCGCCAGTTCCCCTATGGTGCCCTCGCTGCGTGTGAGCAGGTAGCGAGCCATGTCCAGCGTGGCAATTGGGGAAGGCCGGCGCAGCGGGAGCGAAGCGGCGAAGCTGGCCAGCAGTGAGCAGCAATCGTCGTTGGCCTCCCATACCGGCAGCATCATCGGCTCGAAGCGATTTTCCAACTGGTCATCGGAGCGGATGGCTAGGTAGGCGTCGCGCGTGCCTACCCCAACCAACGGGATGCGCAGTTCGTTGCCGAGGAAGCGCAGCAGGTTGAGGAATTCCCGGCGGTTGACGCTGTTGCCGGCCAGCACGTTGTGCAGCTCGTCGATCACCAGCATGCGCACGCCGACCTTGCGCAGCAGTGCCAGAGCCAGTTGCTCCATTTCCGGCAACCGTGGGCGTGGGCGCAGCGGCGCGCCCATCGCGGCGAGCAGCGCGACGTAGAAGCGGATCACGGACGGCTCGGACGGCATCTGCACGACCAACACCGGGATGTGCTCCTGGTCGGCGTCGGAGCTGGCCGGGTGGGTGCGGCGGAACTTCTCGACGATCATCGACTTGCCATTGTTGGTCGGGCCAACCAGCAGCAGGTTGGGCATGCGTTGCTTGTTTGGCCACGCATAAAGGGCTTCCAGCCGGTTCAGCGCCTCGACTGCGCGCGGATAGCCGATCCAGCGGTCGGCGCGAAGGCGCTGGATGCGCTCGTCCGCCGGAAGACGGGCCAAGCCCTGGGCCGCCGGCAGCAGGTGGGACAGGTCGATGATGGGATATTCGTCCACGGCTACCACTCCTCAATCTGGTCGAACGGTTTGGCGGGTGGCAAGTTGTCTGCCTGCGGGTCGGCAATATCCGTATCCGGCGGAACGGGCTTGTCCGGCCGAGCTGATGTCTTGAGGTGCTGGCGGCGATCCGCGTCACGCCGCGCCTTGCGTGTGGCCTTCTGCGCGCTGGTCACAATCTCACGCATCTGGCCGATCATGCGGAACAGCGCCGACTCATCCACCTGTTCGCGCCCTTGCTGCCGCAGTTTCGCCAGCGCCTGCCGTTGTTCCCAGAGGGTGACAGCCGGATGCGACAAGGTACGGTAGGGAATTTCCAGGTAATGCTGTCCCTCCGGTTCCAGGACCCAGATACGGCTGATGTCGCGCGGATCGCGCCGGATCAGAAAGGACGGCCAGCGTTCACGCCGCGCAATCCACGGCTTGAGCGCATCGGCGTAGTAGTGGATGTGGTCGATGACAAAGCCGGTGCGGGTCAGCGTGCGCCGGAGGATCGGCAGAAAATCGACCAGGAACGAAGTAGCGCGTGTGACGACGGCCGGTACGCCGACACGCGCCACGGCCTCGGCCCAGCGCGCGGCCGGCGGTTGGAGCAGGCCGTTGTGCACCGAACCGTGGTAGGTGCCGACCGCCAATGTGAGCCAGCGCTCTAGCTCGCGCAGCGTCAGGGCGGCCTTGTTTTCGGAATCGTAGTCGCCGCGCTGGTCAGGGTTGGAGAAGGTCGTTCCCGGCAGTTCGTCGTGAATCATCTGCATCGCCGTGCCGATGATCCGTTCCACGATGCCGCCATAGTGCGGCTGTCCCAGCGGGCGATAGTCCAGCCGGATGCCATGCTGCTCGCAACCCCGGCGCAGGGCCTCGCTCTTGAACTCGGCCGCGTTGTCTAGGTAGAGCAGCAAGGGCTTGCCGCTCATCTGCCAATCCATTTCCACGTTCAGTCCTTCCAGCCAAGGGCGCTTGTCGCAGGCGACATGCACGAGGCACAGGCCAACCGAAACGGCAGACGGCGCTTCCAGCGTGACGACCATGCCGAGCACGCAGCGGGTGAACACGTCGATGGCGAGGGTCAGGTACGGGCGGCCAATAGGTTGCCGGTCGCGGTCATCGACCACGATCAGGTCGATGACCGTATGGTCTATCTGCACCTGCTCCAGCGGCGCGGTCACGGCAGGAGGCTCGCCGCCCACACCTTGTAGGTCACGAGCGGCATCCTGGCCTTCCCGCCGGCGGATGACCTTGCGCGGGTCAAGGCTAGCGATCCGTAAGGCCACGGTATTGCGCGCCGGCACTCGCAGTTTTTGAGCCTTGCACACCTGAGTGACTTCGCGGTGAAAGGCCGCTAGGCTGCGCTTCTGCTTGGTCAGGAACCGCTTTTGCAGTAGCTCGTGGATGACGCGCTCGACCGGTTCCGGCAAGCGCCCCTTACCTTTACCTCCACCGGACTGGCCGGGCACCAGATCCGTCACGAGGCCGCTGCCTTGCCGGGCACGCCGGATCAGAACGTATACCTGGCGCCGAGACAAGCCCAGCGCCTGAGCCGCCATATCGGCCGCTTCGTGCCCGACCGTCTCCGACTGCGCCAACGGACTGATGATCTCCGCACGACGGCGCGCACGCTCCCAAGCCTCATCAGGCAGAGTGGCCACGCCTTGTTCTGGAATCCGTGGGGTGTCCGTCGCCATGCTCACCTCGCTTTGGTGCACACGAGTATTGAGCATAGTCGAGATTGGTGCAGATCACTTCTGATATTGAACTGTCAGGAGCTGGCTGCACAACAGCCATTACGCCCAATCAACTGGTGCAGTCGTCTTCTGAAAATGACACTGACGAAGCGGCGCGGCCCTGCCTGACATCAAGTTAGGGTATAGCCTAGATTGACATGCGCGATGCAACCCTTAACTTGCTTGCACCTATCGTTTCCATGCTAGCTTTATCGTAACGCTCAAGAAATTGGGCTTAATGCCGAAAACAATAAAATAAAACAGCCAACCCTTGAGGTTCTTATGCGCCAGAATTTACCAGTGACGGGTGCGTATTCCGGCGAAGTTGAACAGCCATTCCGGCCAACGTGAACACCCTGATCCTTAACGCGCTCACGTCACCCCGTTTCTAACTCGAGTGTTCAGATTGGGTCAACTCACTTCTCCTCTTTCTCATCGATTCTCCCTTCAGTGACAGCCGGTGAGCGTTGTGCATCAGCCGGTCCAGGATCGCATCTGCCAGAGTGTTGTCCCCCAAGCTCGCGTACCACTCTTCCGTTGGCAGCTGACTGACCACGACCGTCGAGTATTTCCCGTACCGATCATCCATGATCTCCAGCAGGGCGTTGCGCTGCTCGGCATTCACCGCTTCCAGTCCCCAGTCATCCAGGATCAGCAGCTCTATCCTTGCCAGTTGACCCAGCAGTCTGGCGTAACTGCCATCTACCTTGGCCTGGCTCAGCTCAAGTAGCAGACGCGGCAGCCGGTAGTAACGAGTGCTGTGCCCCTGCTGACAGGCTTGGTAGCCCAGCGCACAGGCTAGGTAGGTTTTTCCGCAGCCACAGGGGCCGGTAATGAGCAGGTTCTGGCCCCGGCGCAGCCACTCTCCTTGGGCCAGGTTTGCCACCTGTGACCGCTCCAGGTTGCGTGCAGACTGGTAGTCCACCTCTTGCACCGTGGCCTGGAGTTTGAGCCTCGCCTGCTTGACCAGCCGAGCTTGTTTACGCTGCTCCCGGCTCAGTTGTTCGTGTTCGACCAGCAGGCTTAGCCGCTCGATGAAGGGCAGCCCTTCGTAGGTACTTGCCTGTTCCAGTTGTTGTTGCACGGCATCCGCCATGCCAGTCAGTTTCAGGTGTCTCAAGCGGGTCAGCGTTTGTTGGGTCATGGGTTTTTTCCTCGTTAGTGGAAGCTCTGGGGGCCGCGGATGTTCTCGTGCTCTTGCGGCAGTTCTGGATAACTGAGCGGACTTGCGGGCAGTTGGTCGCGGCCACTGGTCAGCACCGACTTGAGCTGCTTGAGCCGCACCAGTCCTTCCCGGTTGGCCAGCTGGCAACAGCCTTCGACTCGTGATGGCGGATACTCCCGGCTAAGACTCAGCAGTCCCAGGCAGAGTCGGTATGCCTGCTCGGCATGGGCTTTCTCTGCCAGCCGTTCGCTAACCCAGCACAAGGTGCCCGGTCCGATGTCGGCAGCCCACTGCTTAAGACGCCCTGGCGTCCAGCGTTGCTGCTTGCTGTGACGTTCCGGCATGTGCTCAGGGAGTGTGCTCATCCCCGGGATGGTTTTACGCGGATGGCTCGCGACCAGCTGTTGCTGGTGATAGACCTGAAGCAGGGTATCGCCCGCATGGAGCTCCAGTTGCTGACCCACATACTGGTGCGGCACCGAGTAATGGTGCTGCTCATAACTGACGTGATAGTCGATGTTGACCTTGACCGTTTTGATGGCGACATAGCGATAGGGATGCACCGGTAGTGACCCCAGTGCCGGGCGGTCCAACTGCTCAAACGCCTCGCGTCGGTTACCGGGCAGCTGCTTGAACGGGCGCTCGTTGAGCTCATTCAACAAAGCCCGGATGCACTGGTTTAGCTCGGCAAGCGAGAAGAAGGTCTGATGGCGTAGACGAGCCAGGATCCAGCGCTCGACGATCTGCACACCCACCTCGGCCTTGGCTTTGTCCTTAGGCTTGTAAGGGCGAGCTGGCATCACCGCCACCTGATAGTGCTCGGCCAACTGCTGGTAGCTGGGGTTGAGCTCGGGATCGTATCGGCAAGCCTTGCTGACACCGCTCTTGAGGTTGTCGGGGATCAGCAGTACCGGTGTCCCGCCGAAAAACTCAAAGGCACGGACATGGCTTTGCAGCCAGTCCGGCAGTGACTGGGACCAGGTGGCCTCGGCAAAGGTGTAGTTGGACGCACCGAGCACGGCGACAAAGACTTGTGCCTGACGGACCTCACCCGTAGTCGGCGACACGATGGGCACCGTGGGCCCGCAGTAGTCGATAAAGAGCTTTTCCCCCGCCTTGTGGATCTGGCGCATGGAGCGCTTTTGCAACTGACACCAGGACTTGTAACGGTCACAGAACTGGGAGTAGCTGTAACAGCTATTGGGATAGCGCTGGGTGTACTCCTCCCAGAGCAGCTGTTTGGAGACCCCCTTGCGCTTGAGCTCCTGATGGACAGAGGGCCAATCCGGCACAACATGGCGGGCCGAGATGGTGGTATCGGCCTGCGGATAGAACAGGGCAGCCAGTCGGCCATCATCAAGCTCGGTAGGTAAGGGCCAGGTAAGGCCGAGCGCCTGGGCACTTTTGAGGAGTTTCTGGATGGAGCCGACACTGACCTTGGTACAGATACTGATTTGGCGAACAGAGAGGTCAGCTTCCAGCCGCAGTCGCAGCACTTCACGAATTTTACGCATTGCAATCCTCTTGGCAGACATAGGCTCTTCCCTGGCAAAAGGGAGAGCGTATCAAAGGTTTTTAAATCAATGCGTTAAGGATGATTCCGGTGAATGTGAACAGTGATTCCGGGATGTTGAACACTGTTTCCGGAAAGGAGGGGCGAAGTGTTCAGGTTGAACCGGAATGAGCGTTCACATTGGTCCGGAAATGGTGTTCACGTTGAATCGGAATTGGTGTTCATGATCGGCCGGAATATGCAACGGGTCGAAACTTAGAACTCCCAAAAGATGCCAATATTCTTTCGACTACCTCCCCTCAAAGCCATATCACGTACGTTAATCCTGACTTCATTAAAATCAGTGGTTTCACTGAGGAAGAACTATTAGGCCAGCCTCACAACATCGTAAGACACCCAGATATGCCGCCTGCTGCATTTGAGCATATGTGGAGTACATTAAAATCTGGCCGCTCATGGATGGGGCTAGTAAAAAATCGCTGTAAAAATGGCGACCACTATTGGGTAAGTGCTTATGTAACGCCAATAGCTAAGAATGGTTCGATTGTTGAATACCAGTCTGTAAGGACCAAGCCTGAACCTGAGCAGGTTTTGGCTGCTGAAAAATTATATGCTCAATTGAGAAGCGGGAAGGCCGCGAGGCCGAAATTGGCTGCTAGCTTTTCCGTGAAAATACTCTTGCTCATATGGGGTAGTATTATATCAAGCGCAATGGCTGCCGGCATGCTTACTGATACATCAATAAGCAGCTTATTGTTAGCCACTTTAATGTCAGGAAGCTTAAGCTCTGTTAGTGTTTTGGCTATTCTCTCTCCTCTTGGAAGACTGGTTGAAAGAGCCAGGAATATTTCCAATAACCCATTAAGTCAATCCCTCTACACTGGGCGCACCGATGAGTTTGGCCAAATAGAGTTTGCTTTACGAATGATGCAAGCTGAAACAGGCGCCATAGTAGGTCGCATAGGTGATGCATCAAATCGGCTTAGCGAACACACCCGAGGCCTACTAAAGGATATTGAGTCAAGCAATGTACTTACAGTTGAGCAGCAGGCAGAGACAGATCAAATAGCAACGGCAGTAAACCAAATGGTGGCAAGCATTCAAGAGGTTGCGAGCAATGCACAGCATGCTGCAGATGCGGCCGGAAGAGCAGACACTGAGACGGCATCTGGCCAGCGTCTGGTAGCCCACACAAGCCAGTCAATCACTGCCCTTGAAGGTGAAATTAGGCAAGCCGCTCAGGTTATTCATGAGCTTGAAGGTCAAAGTAACGAGATATCAAAAGTTCTTGACGTTATACGAGGGATCGCCGAGCAAACGAATTTGTTGGCACTCAACGCAGCAATTGAGGCCGCGCGTGCTGGTGAGCAGGGGCGTGGTTTTGCTGTTGTCGCCGATGAGGTTCGCAGTCTTGCTGCTCGCACACAGCAATCGACAACGGATATTCAAAGCATGATCAGCGCTCTACAAGAGCGAGCGCAATCCGCTGTTACAGTCATGGAGCAAAGTAGTCGGCAAGCGCACACGAGTGTAGCTCACGCAGAGGAAGCAGCTACAGCTCTTGATGGAATTGGCCAACGCGTTAACGAAATTACCGACATGAACGCGCAAATAGCGACTGCGGTCGAGCAGCAGGGAGCAGTAAGTGAAGACATAAACCGCAGTATTATCAATATACGCGATGCTGCTGATACCAATGTACAGACCGGGCAGAATAATTTGCAAAGTGCGAAATCTGTCGCTCAGTTAACTAGCGCTCTGAGCGAACTGGCAAAACAGTTTTGGGAAAAACGAGGATAACGCTTTTCAGTATCTCGACAGGGATAACTTACTTTACCATCGGTTATCCCTTTTAGCCGCACAAATTTTAGCCATGGCTTTTCAGGAAGTCAGGGCTATCAGAATGGCCTTAGAAAGCCTAGTCAAAGAGCTGTCACGAGAACACCGTTAGCTTAGCGTACGATTTTTTCCGAATTCTGCGGTTCCCCCCGCTACCGTTGCAAGCTGTGTCTGCGCACCAGCACCGTTCTGACCAACACGCCTCTGGCCCGGTTGCGCAAAGCCCAGTGCTGGGAAGACTACGCGCAAGCCCTGATCGAAGGGTTGACCGTTCGCAAGGCAGCTCTACGTTGCGGGGTCAGCAAAAACACCGCTTTCCTCTGGCGTCACCGTTTCTTGCGCGCGATGGCAACCCATCAAGCCACCCGAGCAGAGGGCATCGTTGAGGTAGACGAGACCTTCTTCCTCGAATCGTTCAAGGGGCAACGGGGACTGCCACGTCCGCCAAGGCATCGTGGTGGCAAGGGGCGAACCCGTGGAACCGGGCCGGATTACATCCCGGTGATGGTGGTGCAAGACCGAGCAGGCCACCATGCGGATTTTCAGCTGGAAAAAATGAATGCCGAGGCGGTGCATATTCCGGTCGAAAATGAACACCTATTCCGGTTTAAAATGAACGCTGATTCCGGCTTGCGTGTACACCGATTCCGGACACCTCAGAGCACGTACTCTGATGTCAGATGAACCGTCCTGTTCCAACGTCCTGGATCCATAACTGCCGCGCTGCGCTTGGCTGCTGGCTTGTTCGGTGAGTCGAAAAGATGCCTCCCCTCAAAGCTCAGCTTCTGCTCGAAGAATCCCTGTCAGCATACTTTCCGGAAATGGTGTTCACAGATTCCGGAATCACTGTTCAACTTCACCAGAATACGCAGGCGGTCATCGCAGTCTTGAAGCCGCTGGTGTCACCGGATGCGGTACTGTGTAGCGATGGTGCGGGTGTGTATGCCAGTTTTAGCCAAGTGCAGGGCGTAACCCATCAGGTCGTGCATAATCGCCAAGGCGAACGGGTGAGCGGTGCGTATCACATCCAGCACGTGAACGGGTATCACCATCGGTTGAAAGAGTGGATGGAGCGTTTCCATGGCGTGGCGACGCACTACCTGAAGAACTACCTCGGTTGGCGCAGGATGCTGGAGCGTTACGGGAAGGGGATGAATATCCAAGCGTGTTTGCATGAGGCGCTGGGGCACCCCATGCAACTCGTAATTGGGACATAGCCATAAAAAAACCACCCTTTCTTCGGGTGGTTTTTTATTTCTGCTATTTGGCTGCGTTATCTCGCCATCCGCCAATCCCTTTGAGTAGCAGATCCAGCAATAGGTGTTGCAGGGCTACGGCTTTCTCTGGGGCGGAGAGGTAATCCAGCGACATGCCTTGTTGGGTGTCCATGCGTGCGATCACCGCTTCATCCACGGCCTTGGGGTAGTCACCCAGCATGATTGCGTCGCGATCATTGTTGTTGACCTGCTCCATCAGGGTCGCGTTTTCACTGAGCTTGCTGGCCATGCCGTGTAGCCAGTCGAGCTTGTCGCCCTCTGTTACTTCGACACCGAACAGGTCGTTCATCCGCGCCAGCAGTTCGGAGATGAAGTCTTTCTTCTCCTCCTTCGGAGCAGCACTGCCCAGTGCCGAGATGCCCTGCAAACCATAGCCTTCGGCATCTTCCTTGAGCTTCAGATCCTGGGTGCGCTTGGCCTTGAGGTTGTAGTGAGTCAGCATCACGGCAGAGAGGTCGATCTCGTCCTCTTCGAGGATCTCCTGACGCAATAGCGGCAACAGATGGCGGGCAAAGACACACAGCCGCTCCATCTCATAGTCATCAAAGGCGGTGATCTGCGAGACAAACTCGTAGAAGCGCACATAGCCGTTGAGGTCTTTCTTGAAGATATCGAGCTCGGAGCGGGCCTCGCCAGCTTCTTTGAGGCGACGTTCGGCATTGGCCTTGTCGGTGGCCGAGCCGCCCTGTTCAACCAGTTTCAACATGCGCCGACACTCGCGGATGGTCTCCGTGGTGAAGCCATAGCGTTTGCTGAAGCGGTCGACCGCCGGTTTGATATAACCCAGCATGGCTTCCTGACCCCGCTTCGGATCGAAATAGGCATCGGTAAAGGCCACCACCTCATTCCAGGTGAAGATGCCGGTGCTCTTGAGCTTGTGGAACAGGTCATAGACCAGATTGGGATCCGACACGGTTTCCAGCGCTGCCGTCTCGTAATACTTCTGGAACTCCTCCAGCACATCCTGGGGATCGTTGACAAAATCCAGCACAAAGGTGGAGGTCTTGCCCGGACACGTCCGGTTCAGGCGCGAGAGGGTCTGAATGCAGTCCACGCCCGTCAGCTTCTTGTCCACATACATGGCGCACAGCTTGGGTTGGTCGAAACCGGTCTGGAACTTGTTGGCAACCAGCATCACCTGATAATCCTGGGTGTCGAACGCTTTGCGCATGTCGCGCCCATTCAGCTCAGGGTTCATGTTGCGCTCATTGAAGCTCTGGCCGTCGTCCTCGATCTCTCCCGAGAAGGCCACCATGGCACGGATGCCCCGGTATTTTTGCTCCTGCACGTACTTGTCGAACGCCAGCTTGTAGCGCACTGCTTCCATCCGGCTGCTGGTGACCACCATCGCCTTGGCTTGCCCGGCCAGCAGAGGAGCCACGTTCTGGCGGAAGTGTTCGATGATCACCTGCACCTTCTGGCCTATGTTGTGCGGGTGCAACCGTACCCATTGCGAGAGCTTGCGCTTGGCCCGCTTGCTGTCGACTTCCTTGTCGGCCTCTTCGCTGTCCATCGCCAGCTTGTAGGCCAGCCGATAACTGGTGTAGTTCTTCAGCACATCAAGAATAAAGCCCTCTTCGATGGCCTGGCGCATGGTGTAGACGTGGAACGGTTCCGGCTTGTTGTCATCGCTGCTCGGCATGTTCGGCTTAGGCCTGCGACCGAACAGCTCCAGCGTCTTGGCCTTGGGTGTCGCGGTAAAGGCAAAGTAGCTGATATTGGCGCTACCTGCACGGGCGGCCAGGGTCAGGTTGATAACATCTTCGGTCGAGAGATCCTCCTCGTCATCCAGCTGCTCGGCCATCAGCACTTCCCGCAACTGGCGGGCTGTCTTGCCGGTTTGGCTGGAGTGGGCCTCGTCGGCCACCACGGCAAAGCGGCACCCCTTCAGGGTGGTGGTTTCCTGGATGGCCTTGAGCACAAATGGGAAGGTCTGGATGGTGACGATGATGATCGGCGTACCCAAGGTGAGGGCGCCAGCCAGCTGGGCCGACTTGCTGCCGTCCCCCTCTTCGCGGTTGATGCGGGAGATGACGCCATCGGCATGTTCAAACTGGGCAATGGTCTCCTGCAACTGGCTATCGAGCACGGTGCGGTCGGTAATGACGATCACCGAATCAAACTGCTTCTGGCCGCCTTGTCGCAACGAGGCGAGCTGATGGGTCAGCCAGGCGATGGAGTTGGATTTGCCGGAGCCAGCGGAGTGCTGGATCAGATACTTCTGGCCACTGCCTTCGTGGCGCACGGCGCCCAGCAGGCTCTCAACCACATTCCACTGGTGATAACGGGGGAAGATCAGGCTCTCTTTCTTCTTGATGCGCCCCAGATCGTCCTCTTCATGCTGCACATGCAGATGCATGTAGCGGGCGAGGATTTTCAGCAAGGCTTCCGGTTGCAGTATTTCCTGCCACAGATATTCGGTGCCATAGCCAGTTTCAGGCTGATCATTACCGGCTCCGCCGTCTCGTGTGCCGCGGTTAAAGGGCAGAAAGTAGGTGCTCTCGCCAGCGAGCTTGGTGGTCATCGCCACCTCGAACTGGTTCACCGCGAAATGGACCAGGGCCCCGCGTCGGAAGGCCAGTAGCGGCTCCACCTTGCCGGCTGTTTTCAGCGGTCTGTCTCTGCGGTACTGCTGTTTTGCGTTTTCCAGGCTCTGCTTGAAGCAGGATTTCAGCTCCAGCGTCGCAATCGGCAGGCCGTTTAAAAACAGCGTCAAATCGAGCCGTCCGTCGTAGCCGTGGGGACTGTAGATGAGCTCGGGCACCACCCGTAGTCGATTCATGGCATAGCGGGCCGTCAGCTCGGGGTTGAGATCATGGTCCGGCTTGAAGGTCGCCACACTCAGGCGATGGCCGCGATCCTCAATCTGATTGCGCAACAGCCACAGGGTACCACGCTCAGGGCTTTCCAGAGCCCGTACGGCGGCATTGAGCAGATGACGCTCCGGCTCCTCGCCATAGGTCTTGCAGAACTTGGCCCAGCCTTCGGGCTGGCTCTGCTGCACATAGGCGAGCAGATCCTCGGGGTAGAGCGCCCGCTCGCGGTCGTAATGAGCTGACTGCCCAACCAGCCAGCCCGAAGCGGCCAACTGCTCAATGATATGGTCTTGAAACGCCTTTTCCCGAGCTTTGTTATCCATTGTTCTTCCACATCCGTTCTATCGAGAACATGCCTAGATTGCCCACCTCAATGGGGTCAGGGTACTGTTGAGATACAGTGGGTGAGTAGGCTCACCCGATTGATTCAGTTGCAGATAATGAAGTTCAGACAGCAGGGCACGAATGTGGGATGAACGCCGTAAAAACGCCCCATGGTTGCCCCATGCTGCCACTACCACGCCAGCGTATTTGGCTAATTCGATCAGCCACTCATCATTGGCCACACCGACTGGGTCCGTAGCCGCTTTCATTTGGCTAGGGTCGGTCGCCCGATAGGCGAACAGGTTAGCCATCACCAAGCCGCCGTAACCCCAGCGTTTGGCAAAATCAATACAACGCCGAATGGTTGGATCATCCAGTGTCTCATCTGCCGTGGACGGGTTCAGGCCAATAAACAGGGCGTAAGGCTTGTCAGACGCCCAGACCCGACTAAGCGCGTAGCGATAAGTGCGGCAAGGGGAAAGCACCGCATGGCGAGAACGAGCAGGATAGTCCAGTTCAGCCAGCAAGCTCATGCCGCCACCTCGCTCTTGGGTGGTTGCCAGCCACGCAGATCAATTTTTCCAGTCACGGCGGCGGAAATCAGGGCGATGCGGCGCTCTTGGATGAACTGTATTGCCTTATTCGCTGTTGCTATCAACAGATCTAGTTTTTCGATTTTACAAACAATCGTCGAAATAATTTCTTTTTGCTCTTCTATCGGTGGGATAGGAATACGACATTCGCCCAAGGCATCCCTATTTATTTTTGGCATGGCGACTCGATCAGCTTGATTAACAGCAAATCGAGTAAAACAGTCTGATAGCAAAAACCAGACAAGGAAATCATTTGCTAATGCTTTGCACCCATTTATTGGGTACATGTCAGCACTACAGATTACATCATCCTTAGGGCTAATACAGGCTTTTGCTAATGCAGGACGTATTTTGCTATATATAACCTCGCCTTTTTTACATAGATATTTCCCACTGTCGGCGCCTTGTTCTTCAGCTGTTTGTAATTCAAGTAAACGACCTGTTCCACTTTCAATATGATTTGGAGCTATCAGTATATAGTCTTTATATGGCTTAACCGTTGGATCCACCTGACCATTGCGAATGTTGGCACAATGGTTAAATTTCATTACATCCCAATGCTCCGGCACTTCCCCAAGCCATTCTACGCCGGAGTCTTTCATCGGGGCATTGGGGTTTAACCCCTTGGTGACAGCATGGGAGATCACCGCCTGACGCTTTTCTTTCAGCAATTCAATCAATTGCTGCTGCTTGGCGATCAGCTGATCGATACGGGCCGTTTCGTAGTCGAGGAAGGCGGCGATGGTGCGTTGTTCTTCGATATTGGGTATGGGTATGTTTATATTTTTCATCTCTGAATAGTTTGTACTCCAGAGATCGGCAACTATGCCTTTACCAAAGCGATAGAATTCTTCCTGGAAGGGGTAACTTCTCAATAAGTGATGCACAAACTGTGGTTCAATTGATCTAAGTTCCAATACAATGCTTATTAATGATACTGAACCATCTAAATTAGATATACCTGACGAACCTTTTCTATCAGAGCGACTGTTGATTACAAAATCATCTTTTCGAACCAGCTTTCTATTATCACCAGCATCTGACTTTGCTGCCGTATCTAGTTGCGGAACAATTCCATTCTTAGTCACAGACAATGGAAGATATTCTTTATCACTACATTTTTCACGACGCTCGAACAAATACTGTCCAAGTCGCTTAACTTGCCATGCTGCTGGTAACTCACCCAACCACTCCACGCCTGAATCTTTATATTCAGGATAAGGCTGATACTTCCCCAACTGATTTACGGCACTCATGAATGCACCTCGGCCAGCAGTTGCATAATCTCCTTGGCGACCGCATCCAGATCGGCATCAATCTCGGCCAGCGGGCGCGGCGGCTGGTATTGGTAGAAGTGGCGGTTAAATGGAATTTCGTAACCGACTATGCCCACCTGGCCATCCAGCGGATCGGTCTTGCTGACATCAATCCAGGCATCGGGCACATGGGGCCGCACCTCACGCTCAAGATAGGCGTGAATATCTTCACCCAGCGGCACGTTTTCGTAATCGCGCAGCTCGGAGCTGGCCTCCGGCTCGCCCTTGCTTATACAGACCTTGGCAGCATCATCCTGCTCACCAAGCTGATTGATGAGCAGCTTGAAGGCCGGGGCGGGCAGCTTGGTATCAGCGAGCGCTTTGTTAAGCTGCTTTTTAAACTGCTCGCGGCACAGCAGCTGTTCCGGCAGTTGTGGCAGCGCGGCGAGAATGGCCGCTTGCAGACAGGCGTCGAGCTTCTCCCACCCCTTGTCGGCTTGCAGGGCCGCCAGACGCTCGGCATCCTGCGGATAGAAGGCCAGCTTCAATGGCCGCTCCACCGTGATGCGGCGATAGCCAAAGGCCGAGGTCGGGAAGATCTTGGCTATGGGGCTGGCTTCATAGCGGCTATAAAGGGCGACGATCTGGTTGATGGCCTCATCGCTTAACTGTTTGCGCTTGGAGCCCAAGGATTTCCGCATTGGGGTGTGCAAGTCGCTGGCATTGATGAGCAGCACCTTGCCCTTGCGCTCGGCAGGCTTATGGTTGGAGAGCACCCAGATATAGGTGGCAATGCCGGTGTTGTAGAACATGTCGGTGGGCAGAGCGACCAGGGCATCGAGCAGATCATTTTCCAGCACATAGCGGCGGATCTCGCTTTCACCACTACCGGCGCCGCCAGTAAACAGCGGCGAGCCGTTCAGGATAATGCCGATACGCGAGCCTTCGCTGTTGGCACTGGCCGGGCGCATCTTGGAGATCAGGTGCAGCAGAAACAGCAAGGAGCCGTCAGAGACGCGCGGCAGACCGGGGCCGAAGCGGCCTTCAAAGCCTTTGCGCTGATGTTCATCGCTGACCTGCTTTTCCACCTTCTTCCAGTCCACGCCGAAGGGCGGGTTGGAGAGGCAGTAGTCGAACCGCTCGAACGGCAACTGGTCGTCACTTAAGGTGTTCCCCAGCTTGATATGGCTGATGTCCTGGCCCTTGATCAGCATGTCCGCCTTGCAGATGGCGTAAGACTCGGGGTTGAGCTCCTGCCCAAAAGTGGCCAGACGGGCCGCCGGGTTGAGCTCATGCAGGTACTCCATGCCGCAGGAGAGAAAGCCGCCGGTGCCAGCGGTGGGGTCATAGATGGAACGCACCACGCCGGGCTTGGTCAGGGCTTCGTTATCGCTGGCAAACACCAGCGAGGTGGTGAGCCGCACGATATCGCGCGGGGTAAAGTGCTCCCCGGCAGTCTCGTTCGAGCTTTCGGCGAAGCGGCGGATCAGCTCTTCGAACACCAGCCCCATGTCGTAGTTATCGACCGCCTCGGGGGAGAGATCGACATTGGCAAACGAGCGCACCACCTTGTAGAGCAGATTGGCATCTTCGAGCAGGCCGATGCTGGCCTCGAAGTTGAAATGCTCGAACACCTCGCGGGCATCGGTCGAGAAGGCGCGCACATAGGCATCCAGGTTATCGCCAATGTGATTTTCACCCAGCGAATCGAGCGTCAGTTTGGAGGTGTTATAGAAGCTCTGGCCCGCGGCGCTGAGCAGCAGCTTGTCGCGAGCAACCTCGGGCAGCGCCTTGGTGCTCTCGACGGCAACGAGCACCTTCTGCTTGTTGGCTTCCAGCACGCATTCGAGGCGGCGCAATACGGTAAAGGGAAGAATAATGCGCCCATACTGGGACTGTTTGAAATCACCGCGCAACAGGTCGGCGACCGACCAGATCAGCGAGGCCAGAGAGGCAATATTGGTTTTCATACGATTCCTTATTACCGCCGGACAAGGCCGGAGGGGCTGAGCCAAGTGCGTCTGAGCTTACCATAGCGAGCCCCGCTTGCGGGCAGATAGGCGAACAAGATCAGAGCATTAGCTCATAGTTTACGGAGGTTATGCGGGCGAAACACCCCTGAACGGAAACCCATGTCGCGTTTTCAGGCAGATGGGGCGATAACGCCATGGCGTGGCGGCTGACCCTTGGCATTGTCTAGCGCCCGTGACGAGCTAGGGAAGGTGCGAACAAGTCCCTGATATGAGATCATGTTTGTCATCTGGAGCCATGGAACAGGGTTCATCATGAGTCATCAACTTACCTTCGCCGACAGTGAATTCAGCAGTAAGCGCCGTCAGACCAGAAAAGAGATTTTCTTGTCCCGCATGGAGCAGATTCTGCCATGGCAAAACATGGTGGAAGTCATCGAGCCGTTTTACCCCAAGGCTGGTAATGGCCGGCGACCTTATCCGCTGGAAACCATGCTACGCATTCACTGCATGCAGCATTGGTACAACCTGAGCGATGGTGCGATGGAAGATGCTCTGTACGAAATCGCCTCCATGCGTCTGTTTGCCCGGTTATCCCTGGATAGCGCCTTGCCGGACCGCACCACCATCATGAATTTCCGCCACCTGCTGGAGCAGCATCAACTGGCCCGCCAATTGTTCAAGACCATCAATCGCTGGCTGGCCGAAGCAGGCGTCATGATGACTCAAGGCACCTTGGTCGATGCCACCATCATTGAGGCTCCCAGCTCGACCAAGAACAAAGAGCAGCAACGCGATCCGCAGATGCATCAGACCAAGAAAGGCAATCAGTGGCACTTTGGCATGAAGGCCCACATTGGTGTCGATGCCAAGAGTGGCCTGACCCACAGCCTAGTCACCACCGCGGCCAACGAGCATGACCTCAATCAGCTGGGTAATCTGCTGCATGGAGAGGAGCAATTTGTCTCAGCCGATGCCGGCTACCAAGGGGCGCCACAGCGCGAGGAGCTGGCCGAGGTGGATGTGGACTGGCTGATCGCCGAGCGCCCCGGCAAGGTAAGAACCTTGAAACAGCATCCACGCAAGAACAAAACGGCCATCAACATCGAATACATGAAAGCCAGCATCCGGGCCAAGGTGGAGCACCCATTTCGCATCATCAAGCGACAGTTCGGCTTCGTGAAAGCCAGATACAAGGGGTTGCTGAAAAACGATAACCAACTGGCGATGTTATTCACGCTGGCCAACCTGTTTCGGGCGGACCAAATGATACGTCAGTGGGAGAGATCTCACTAAAAACTGGGAATAACGCCTTAAATGGCGAAGAAACGGTCTAAATAGGCTGATTCAAGGCATTTACGGGAGAAAAAACGGCTCAAACATGAAGAAATGAAATGACTGAGTCAGCCGAGAAGAATTTCCCCGCTTATTCGCACCTTCCCTAGAAGTACGTTGCGGTGCCGTTTGCTAGGGAAGGTGCGAATAAGTCATATGGCACGAGAGCATTTACTGGTAACCCATTGATATTAAATGACTAAAATTTTCATTTTTTGTTCGTGGGATACTTGTTCGCACTTTCCCTAAGAGCCATAGCCAACTGAGCAATGGTAATTAAGCTCTTTTCATAAGCTCGTACAACCGCCTCGTTGAACGCTTGAAGTTCATTATCCGTCAACGGCCCCTCTAGAGGATCCAATCGCTTAACCGCATCCCCCTTACGCACCCCTTTTAGCCTCCATCCATCAAGTAAACACACCACGTTCTTGCTAACACCGGAATAACCCAGCTTGTGCCACTGTCGCAGGAAGGTGCGAACAACACCTAACCGATATTCATGAGCCGCATCCAAAGAAGACCTGTATCCAATCAACATGACATCGTCAATACGAGTAGCTTTAGTTGCACGAATCATTGCTAAGAAACACCAGAAACTACTATGTACGTGAGCAGCAGACATGTTCCTTGCATAAAATGACAGTGTATAAAGAGCCCCCTTCAGAGACTCTGGTTCCAGAAGTCCATGTAGCACTCCAACCGGAATAGAGGTGTTTTTATCTAGCCGCCATTTTTGATCATGCAGCATAAAATAGTATCCGTTCGCCCTTGCCGAGATTCGCTCGGGATCTAATGCTGGTAAGATGCTATTCGTCATCATTCTTCAAGTCCTCAGGCAAGCGAGTACCGTTAGCTTTTTGTAATGCCAAAGCGGCCTCAAACCCTTTTTGCTGAATGAAACGCTTGTTGTAAGTCGCTGCGGTTCCTGAGCCCGCCCTCCAACCCATTAAGTACGAGCGGACTTGCTCTTGGCGTTCCTCGCTGACTTGCTCATCCATGGCATCCATTCGCTCTGAAAACTTGCGATTCCATGTGTGACGGAGCGAGTGCCCTGTTGCTGCATACAATTGCGGCGAAACGGCCCTGACCACGGTAAATATTTTGTGATACCCCCCCTTGGAGATAGGGTTTCCCACAGTTGGCCCACGCTTGTAAGTCACGAACAGGTAGTCATTTTTCTTCGCATTTCGGACATTACGACGATCTTGGGTGATATAACGATGCAGTTCTTGAACTAAGGATTCAGCCAACGGTAATAGCCGCTCTCTAGTTTTAGCATTAGGCTCATTGGTTCTCGAATCCGCTCGTTCATCTGCTCGCCTCACGACACGGATCCTGTTCGTGCTAAAATCGATATCCTGTATTCTGATGTTTAACAATTCACCACCTCGAATACCAAGATAAAACAGAAGCAAGATCATCAGTCGATTGCGACGCTGGACATCTATTGAGAAAGGGTTTGACTCTGATCCAGGCTGGATGAGTTCAAATAGTGCATCCAATTGAACATCACTCAATGACCTGTCTTGCAAATCACTGTTTCTGCCCTTTTTAGACGGTCGCCGCATCTTTGTCTGCTCCGCCATGGCATTGATCTGTTCAACAACTTCCAATTCTGGCGTCTTTAAGATATGCATCGCATACCAGCGTAAGTAGTTGGCAAAGGTTGTCAGCCGAGAATGCTGTGTCCCGTTATCAACGGTATTGATCGTTGCATCTTCCAACCAAGGTTTAGAGGGCACCATCAATGGCTTCTTTCCTTGCTTGCACTGAGCAAAATCGCGCAGATCGTCCAGCTCATGTGGCTTAAAGAAGTCTTTGTTCAAAAACCGCTGCTCAAGGTTAATGCCTCGACGATCTACAAAGCGTAACAACAAGACTAGGTTGTTAGCAGCAGCTAGCGTTGTTGAGAAAGCATTGCCTCTATTGCGGATTTGGGTTGTTAAAAACAAAGTTGGGTAATACATGGGAAGGCCAGTAGCACGATCCACCACCATGCAGTAGCGCTCGCCACTATCCATGACAAATGTTGTAACTCTGTAGTTCTTTTCCATGCGCCCACAACCCATAAACATTACATAATTACAAGGTACACTACATGTTAAACATCACCAATTGATACAAGACACTTTCTCCCGGCGTTAGAAACAAAAAACCCCTGCTTTAACAGGGGCCTATGCGTCAATTCTTTACATTTTGTTCTAAGGTCAATCTCAGAACGGGATATCGTCGTCGAAATCCATCGGCGGCTCGTTATATACCGGCGGCGCAGATTGTGGCTGCTGGGCCGGACGGCTGTAGCCACCTTGCTGCTGCATGTTTTGCTGCGGAGCCGGCGCCGGGCGCTGCTGATTCATCGGCTGCTGGGCAGGCATGCTCTGCTGCGGCTGACCCCAGTTGCCCTGGGATTGACCACCCATGTTCTGGCCCATGCCCTGACCACCTTGCGGACGGCCACCCAGCATCTGCATCACGCCAGTGAAGCTGTCGACCAGCACTTCAGTGGTGTAGCGCTCCTGGCCGCTCTGATCTTGCCATTTGCGGGTCTGCAGTTTGCCTTCCACATAGACCTGGGAGCCCTTCTTCAGGTATTCGCCAGCCACTTCGGCCAGCTTGCCCATGAAGACAACGCGGTGCCATTCGGTACGCTCTTTCTGCTCACCGGTCTGCTTGTCGCGCCAGGTTTCAGAGGTAGCCAGAGTAATGTTGGTCACAGCACCGCCACTCGGCATGTAGCGTACTTCCGGGTCTTGCCCGAGGTTACCGATCAGAATGACTTTATTGATGCCTCGACTGGCCATAATCTCTCTTCCACCTTATTTACCGGCCAGGTCGAAACCTGGTCCAACACGACTAGATACCTGATTAGTTGCTGTGTGCGGGACACAATGTCCCGCAGACGCATGTGGCGGTCATAGTAACAGTTGCGAAGCGGATTGGCAGCATCCTTAACCAGCTTGATGTGTCAAAGGTAGCGGCTGGCTCCTGTTGTGGCGATAGCCGGGTTGCAGCTGTTTCCGGCGTGTCTGGCATCACATGTCTGCCATATATTCCTGTTATGCTGGCCGACTGGCGAATGGTAACTGGTTTTTAAATAGAATAAAAACATATGGTTACGATATTTATGAGATCCATTCTCATACTTTTTAATATTGTGCTCCCATACCTCCTTGGTTGACTCAGTAGGCGAGATGAGGTGGTTTATCGCTGCATTCTATCAGGCGGTGCGAGGCTGATTTGGCAGCAGGGGATGGGCGATGTTGAACGGTGCGGGAGCATCGCTACAATTCGCGCTGCAATAACACAGCCCGCCGCTTGGCGGGCCATCTGTTTATGGTGCGGCTGTGCTGACGCTGGCAGCGGAAGAGGCCACTGGTAATGTGGGCAAGGTCGTGGTGGGCGTCTCGGCGGCGGTTTCTGCCGCGGGTTTGGCGGGCGTGACCGGTTCAGTGGCTGCTGCTGGCTTGGCCTCATCCACAGCAGGTTTGGGCTGTTTGAGGCAGGGGTGCAGACTGCCGATGGTGCTCAGAGATTGGCAAGGCACTGGCAGGCCGATGGGCACCGGTGCTCCGAGAAACTTTGGCCCCTTGTCCAGCACATAAAGATCGAGCAGCCCCATCAGGCGGGCAAATACCTCCCGCACCCGGGTGCGGATCCCCTGATAGGCACTGGGGTCTTCGGCATTGAAGCCGACCGCGTCGATACCGAAATGACGGGCGATGAAAATGGCCCGCTCGTTATGAAAGCTCTGGGAGACCACGGTAAAGCGATCCTGACCGAACACCTCTTTGGCGCGCACCACAGAGTCGAGGGTGCGGAATCCGGCGAAATCCATGTAAATAGCGGAGGCGGGGATACCCGCCTTGATCAGGGCGCGGCGCATCTGGCGCGGCTCGTTGTACTGCACGGTGGCGTTGTCACCGGAGACGATGATGAAGTCCACTTTGGCGTTGTTGTAGAGCTCGGTCGCCGCCTTGATGCGGTATTTGAAGTAGTGGTTGGGGCCGCCACCGGAGAGATATTTGGAGGTGCCCAGCACCACCGCAACCCTATTGTAGGGCACCTGGTTTACTTGATCGTAGGTGTAGTGGCGGGCATCTGAGACGATCCACTCGCTGTAGCTCAGCAGCATGGCAATCAGGGCCAGCAGCAAAACGAGGCAGGCGAGGAGGATCTTGGCAAACTTCTTCATGCGCGGTGCGGTCAGGATCTGAAGTGGGGAATGGCTATCGGTATTCTATTACAACTCTGACGCTGGCGTCAGGCTTGATGAGGGGCGTACGTCTCATTCGGGCAGAGGTTGTCGTAAAAACAAGGGGCAGATGAGGTCGATCCCTTGATTGCGGTTATGGATGCTCAAGAGATTGCGCCAGTTCATAGCCTTCAAGGGGGTCTGTAAGGAGCCTGCAAATCCAATGGTGTAACCCCCCCGAATGAGTCATTTTCAATAAGAAATACCTTCGTGGCCAAGCAAAAAACCTTATCGCGTCAGCGACAAAAGCGACGATGAGAGTTTTTTCAGTCTCCGTAATCTGAGGGCAAGGCCAGCGGTTCGCAGCGGAATACGACGACGATTATCAGCGCAGATGACGGCAAGCGTCAGAGCACCAAGCAACTCCTTGTCCAGCGGGAACCCCAGAATAATCTGTCCTTTACCCTTATCGCTTTGGTAGCGCTTCTCTAGATCACGGCACTGGCCGCTGTCGCTGCAATAGGAGGCGGTATTGACCACCAGTACCACCTAGCACTCGGTCAGTTGAGGAGCGTGTGGTGCTGGGCATGGTTGAGCTCCCGTATCTCCACATTGAAATAATCGGGGCTCGTCGTAGAGGCCGCACCTGCTCCCAATTACAGCAGCAGAGTGACCATGTTATCGCCAGGATGCCTTATATGTTATCCATCATGCGTGGTTACGGCACCTACAGTTCACTCTCAATGCAGGGGAATGCGAATGCCGGTTAGCCAGCCGTGGCCCCAGAAGACCAGCAGTGCGGTGGCCACCAAGCCCGCCCCGACGCTGATGCCTGTGCCCGTCCAGTTGGCCGCCGGGCGCGATGATTTTTGCCAGTCCCGCACCGAAATCCAAGCGCTGCTCACTAGCGCCCACAGGCCGATGCCACCAAACAGCACCAGCGATCGCGCCTCGCTATTGACCAGCAGGTGGGCCACCGCCCATAGCAGGGTACCGAGCAGTTGGGGATGCACCAGCCAACGGCGTAGATGGTTGGGCCCCTGAGCGGAGAAGAAGAGGATTAGCGCAAACGGCATCATCACCGTCATGGCCATCGGCCCCCACTCGGGCAGGAAGTAGAGCGGTAACGCACTGGCTGACCGCCAGCCCGCGATGAGGCAGGCGATGGCGACAAACACCAGCAGAGAGAAGAGTCCCCTATAGCGATTCTCACCCAGCCGCTTGCGCAGCCGCGCCCGATGGGCCACCGCAAAACAGGGGTAGAGATGGATCAGGGTAAACAGTGCAACCCCCAGGGTCAGCAGGAACATGAGTCTCTCCTTGTTCTTGGTACGACCACTATGCCGTAAAGGGAGATATGCGCCTATAGAAACCAGTGGCTGAGCTGGATGCAGGGAGTGCGAAGGGAATAAAAAAGCCGACCTCGAAGGGTCGGCGAAAAGGGCTAAGGGCAACCGGATTTCTCATGAGTTGAGAAAGGCCCCCACGAGGCAAGGGATGGTCGATGCCCGGATAGCAGCATCGACCCAAATATCAGCGGGGCAACCGATAGAGCGCCGCTACGTTGCGCGCAGTGAGTTGAATGTTGGTGCTGGCGCTCTCCAGCGCCTCCGGCAGGGACATGGCACGGTTGACCACGGCGAATACTGCATCCAGCCCATGCTCGTGTACCACACCACAGTCATCGGTCAGGCAACCGGAGATACCGATCACCGGCTTGCCGAACTGCTTGGCACAGCGTGCGACACCGATTGGTGTCTTGCCGTGGATGGTCTGGCTGTCAATGCGGCCTTCACCGGTAATGACCAGATCCGCATCGGCCACTTCCTCGGCCAGTTTCAGGGCTTCGATGACGATCTGGATACCGGGCTTGAGCTCGGCACCGAGCAGGCCGACCAGTGCGGCGCCCATACCACCGGCCGCCCCCGCTCCCGGAATATCCTTCACCTGCTTGCCAAGGGCCTGCTCGATGCAGTCGGCATAACGGGCGAGGTTGGCATCGAGTTGCGCCACCATCTCTGGGGTCGCCCCCTTTTGCGGGCCAAACACCGCAGAGGCGCCTTTCGGGCCGCACAGCGGGTTGTTCACATCGCACGCCACCTCGATAACCAGATCGCTCAAGCGCGGATCCAGACCGCTCAGATCGATGGTCGCCAGCTCACTGAGACCTGCGCCGCCCAACTCGATGGCTGAGCCATCGGCTTTGAGCAACTTGCCGCCGAGCGCCTGGATCATGCCGGCACCGCCGTCATTGGTGGCGCTGCCGCCGATACCGAGGATAAGGTGCTTCACCCCCATCTCCAGCGCCGCCAGGATCAGCTCGCCTGTGCCGAAGCTGGAGGTGAGCAGCGGATTGCGCAGCTCGGGAGCGACCAGATGGATACCGGAGGCGGCGGCCATCTCGATGACGGCGCGCTCGCCATCACCCAGCAGACCGACGAAGCCCTGTACCTTGTTGCCAAGGGGGGCGGTCACTTCGACCGGCAGGATGCGGCCACCGGTGGCATCGACCAGCGATTGCACCGTGCCCTCGCCGCCATCAGCCATCGGCAATTTGATGTAGGTGGCGTGCGGCAGCACCTGCTTGAAACCGGCCTCGATGGCATCAGCCACCGCCATGGCGCTCAGACTCTCCTTGAATGAATCGGGGGCAATAACAATTTTCATATCAATTCCTTAGGCGAGGCCAAACACGCCAAACATCAGGGTGGAGACAGTGGCAATGGTCAGACCGACTGCGGTTTCGTAAGGGATAAGTTTCAGGCGCTCACCCACCCCCATGTGGACGCTGCCACCGGTGGCATGGAAGAAGGAGCCGTGGGGCATGTGGTCAAACACGGTGGCACCGGCATGGATCATCGCCGCACCCGCCAGACTGCTAATCCCCAGTTCAAGCAGGGTGGAGCTGAATACGTTGGAGGCCACCACGGTTCCGGCGGTGGTCGAGGCGGTCGCCAGCGACATCAGGGCACCGGAGATGGGGGCCAGCAGGTAAGAAGGCAGACCGGAGGCGGTCAGGCCGCTGATCAACACATCTTTCAGGCCGGAGTTGGCGATGATACCTGCCAGGGTACCGGTACCCAGCAGCATGATGGCCACCGGCGCCATGCGGGCGAGGCCGGAGACCGCAAACTGGTTCACCTTGCTGAATTTACCCATCATCAGGGCACCGACCAGACCACCGAGGGGCAGCGCAATCAGCGGATCCACCACGATACCGGCGACCGGGCGCAGAGCCAGCAGCAGGATGGCGACCAGCGGCGCACTGATGGCGGCGGCAAAGCCCGGCAGTTTGGTACCTTCGAAGCTCACCACCTCGTCGGCGGCAACCTTGCTGCCCTTGTTGTTGAGACGCTTGGCGAGCCAGTAGGCCATCACCAGACCGAACAGACCCGGGATGATGCCCGCCGCCATCACAGAGGTGAGGGGTAGATGGAAGGCATCAGCAGCGGCGATGGCGTTGGGATTGGGGGACATGACGTTACCCGCCTTGCCACCGCCGATCATCGCCAACAGGATGGCCGCCTTGGAGAGGTCGGCACGGCGGGCGATGGCCAGCGCAATGGGGGCGACCGTGATGACGGCCACGTCCACGAACACACCGACCGCAGTCAGGATCAGGGTTGCCAGCGCCAGCGCCAGCAGGGCGCGGGTTTCACCGAGTTTCTTGACGATGGTCTCGGCGATAGTGGTGGCGGCACCCGATTCGATCAGCACGCCCGCCAGTACACCGGCCGCCAGGATCCGCATCACCGCAGTGGTGATCCCCTGGGCACCGCCGATCATCAGGGCGACGGTCTGGGTCAGATCGGCACCGCCAATCAGACCACCGGCCAGGGCACCCACGATCATGCCGTAAGCGGGCGGCACCTTCTTCAAAATGAGGATGATGGCAATGGAGAGCGCCGCGATGGCGCCAAGGGCTGTAACCGGGATCATGACGGACACCTTCAATGGGAGTGAATGGCCGCCATTATGGAGATCTGTAATCAGAATTCTTTGGCTAAACAACCCAAAAATGCGTCATTTAAAAGTATTTTTTTGTCTAATTTCACAATCACAAGTCGAGATTAAGGCCGAGATAGAGCAAAAATTTGTCGTCTAACTTGTTGAAATCCAACCCGGTTATCTGCTCGATCCGCCCCAGCCGATAGCGCAGGGTATTAGGGTGAATGAACAAGGCTTCGGCACAGCGATGCAGATCACAATCCTGCAAGAAATAGTGGCGCAAGGTCTTCTGCAGCGCCCCCTTGCTATCCTCTTCGGCCAGTTTCAGCAAGGGGGCTCGCAGCTGATCCGCCTGCCAGGAGTCCATCAGACTCCCCAGCAGCACCGGCAAACGGTAGTCCTCAAAAAAGTAAACCTGCTTGCGCGGCGCCTGCCGCATGCCTCGACGCAGGGTATCCCGCGCCGTCTGGTAAGAGCGCGCCAGCCCGTCGATCCCGGCGAAGTAATCGCCCACCGCGATATGCACCTTGAAGTGGGGAATGCGCGCCAGCAACTGCTTGATCCGGCTGCGCTCCTGCGCCGATTGCCAGACGCCATCACTCAATTGCGCCGGTTTGAGCACCACGATCTCGTCAAGCCCGTTGATGGCGACCAGATTGTCCCGCTCTGGGTTCTCCAGCTGATGGACCAGCTCCCGCAGACGAGCCGGATCCGCCTCCTCCAGCGCCAGCACAGCCACCACCCGAGGCTGGGCCAGATCCAGCCCGAGAAAGCGGGCCGCCTGCTGCAATTTATCGACTCGCCCCTCGCCACGAATGAGCTGCAACACCAGCTCCTCCTTGTGGCGCTTGTCCCACTGCAACTGCTCGGTGAGCGCTGCCTGCTCCAGGATCAGCTCGGCGGTCATCCGCACCAGCTCGGCGTAAGCACGAACGATGTCCGGATCGCCGGAGATACCGATCACCCCGATCAGCTCCCCCTGATAGGAGATGGGTAAATTGATGCCGGGTCGCACCCCTTTGAGCTGCAAGGCAGTCGCCTCGCTGATCTCCACCACCCGGTTTTCGGTGAGTGCCAGCACGGCCCCTTCGTGGCGCTGATGGATCCGCTCCGGATTGCCGGACGCAATGATGAGACCATGTTCGTCCATCACGTTGACCGAGAACGACAGTATCTTCATCGCCCGTGCGACGATCTGGCGGGCAAGGTTATCGTTTAGCTGCATAACATCTCCGGACAAGGGGCTGATCTGGCGGCGCCACCACGCGCCGATTCAGAGCACATGGGCGCAAAGATGCCACATCATCAAGACAAGCGAGAGGGGGATCGCTAGAATAGGCCACTTTACCCGATGTGTGCTCCGCCATGGAGCAGGAATTGCGTGCTTGCACCCGCCTGCCCGTGATGGCCCATCCCTCCGATCTGGACTGTGCTATGGATTATGAATTTCGCCGCGACCCGTTTGGTGGCTATCGCGCCCGGTTCTCCATGGGCCATGAAGCCATCGGTCAGTGGCTGATCGACGAGGTTGGCAAGGATGAAGAGAAGCTCGACGAGCTCTTCTCCATCATTGATCAGCTCTCCAACCGCACCCGAGTCGAATACCGGCTCAACGGCGGTGACTACTCCCTGCTGCTGACCCATGAAGAGGCGGAGGTGAAAGCCAACGCCCTCAATATCGAGCTGGATGAGGATCTAGACGATCTCGCCTACTACGATGATGAACAGCTGGCCATGTGCGGGCTGGAAGATTTTGCCCAGGTGCTCGGCTCCTGGCGCGCCTTTATCCGTAACGAGGATATGGGCTGATTGACCCAATGTCGGGCAAACGTGCCCTTTTGCCTAACTTAACAGGATTGACTATGTCTATTTACGATTTTGATGACGAACTGCCGGAAGACGAAGAACAGGAATCCACCAAGAAAGCGGCTGCGCCTGCCAAGAAGAAAGGCAAGCAGGTGATGAACACCCAGGTCAACCTGAGCCCGCGCGATGCCAGTCGTCTGAACGGCATGCACGTTGAAGCGATCACCACGCTGGACGACGTCAGCCTGCCGAAGAACGTCATCTTCAAGGCTGGCCTGATCGCCCTGGGTGAACTGGAAGCCAGCAAGCGCGCCGATATCATCGCCCGCGTGATTGCCGAATCAGGCCGCTAATCGCCCTGAATGTAAAAAAACGGTGCCAGTCAGTTAAGCCTGACTGGCATTGTTTTTATTGGTTTTTTTCATGTACAGGACCTTAAGCGGCGAGTCCATTTAAAACGCCTTCCAAGGTCCTGTTTTGTATCGACTTTCTCTGCTTGGTTCGGCAAGCATTCTTGGACAAATAATCGGCCGCCCATTCCAGTCTTTCCCTTATTTCTGTCAGCGCCCTATGGGCCACTGCTTCCAATAGCGGTAGCCACCACGTCGCACTGTTCTTCGACGCTTTCAGCATCGATAGCGCCCCACTCATCACACTCTGCGCGACCCGTCTCTTCATCACCAGCGACAACAGGCTCGTCCACACCAACCCCTCCGCAATCGCTTTCTCGCCCGTCACAAACCCCTTGAGCCGGTTGTGCGATTTCCACTCTTTAAATAACAACTCCACCTGCCAACGGCAGCGATACAGGCTCATCACCTGCTCTGCTGACCATGTGGCTCGCGGTAGGTTCGTCATCCACAGACAGAACCGCTTTTCCTCGGCAAACCAGCGCCGGATCAACCGGTACTCGACCTGGCCGGACTTCACCACCATATCCAGTACCTCGGCTCGACAGCGTCGCCGTCCGGCCTCTTTCAGAGACAGTCCCGTCAGCTTGGGTACTTCCCGCCCATCACCGCGCCAGGCTTGGATTATCTTGGGGTTCAGGCTTTTCGTGCCGCGCACCAGATAAAATCCGCCAGCGTCGTTCACCTGCTCAAACCAAGCCCTGTCAATGTAACCTGCGTCAGCCAGCAGCAGGCAGTTGGTCAGCGTGTGGGCTTCAGGCAGAAATTGCCGTTCCCCTGCGGTATCGGCAGACACACTCATGCACAACGGGCTCTGCTCCGACAGCGACATGGTCATATGGCACTCGATAGCTGCCGGACTGATGGTCTTGAATCGGCCGGGAAAATCAGCAGCAAGGCGCCGATGCACCGCAAAGGAGGTGCCATCGTGCAGTAACACCTGCTTGAACGCGTCGAGGGAGGCCGCTTTGAGTTGATGGTCGATACGCAAGGCGATGGCCCGCTCGACCAGGGCTTTCATAAACAGGGGAAAGCTCTCTTTGCGCAGCTGATTGTGAAACGGTTTGTAGGAAACCTGATGCGCGTCCACCAGTTGCAAGGCATTGAAATGGCGGTGTAAACCGGCAATGTCATTGACCTGATCGCCGCCCATGGCCCGCAGCAGTGCAGGGACGAGCATGGCGGGGGTAATGGCGCGCTGGCGCAGGCAAAACTTGCATAGCCGAGCAATGCGCTCGAGTACGGCGGGAGCGAGGAGTTGCTCCAGATAGTGATTAGCATTGATAATGGTCATAGGCTTCGCGCGTGTTGATTTTGTTTGGCGATAAAATCAGATCACAAACGAAGCCTTTTTTATATCTATTTCAATTGGTTGCCGCTAAAGATCCTGTGTATGTGGTTTTTTTAATTCCACACTGCTGTGGCTTTGGCTTTACGCGGTGAGGGTTACTTGGCTCCCTTCGTTCAATTGCCCCGCCTGTTTCTCCAGCTCCGCCACCCGCTTCGGGATAGTCCACGGCGATATATACGGCATGCCGCTCAGTTCATGAATGAGATAGACCGACGCCATGTGAAAACTCAGCTGACTCACCGTGTATCGTTTAGCAAGTCGGGTCGATGAGCGAAGCGCCATCGGCCGCCCCGCAAGCTTCGTGATGAAGGGGATGGAGCGCAGATGGATTAGCTGCGGATGTCGGACTTACTGGTGGGTCAGCATGCTGCTCTTGTTGGCTGCCAGGGTGGTTCGGCCCGAGCTCTCCAGCCAGGTTTTGATCCGCTTGGCATCGGCAGCCCGATCGTTGGTGGTTTCGGCATTAAGCAGCACCATGATCACCGGCTCGCTATTGACCTTGGTGCCCAGCACCAGACAGCGGCCCGCTTCGCGGATATAACCGGTTTTGGAGAGGGTGAATTCCCACTGCCCTTCGCGGATCAGCCGGTTGGAGTTGAGGTAGTGCAGTTGGCGCTGGTTGGTGCGCACATAACTCTGCTGGTCGGTGGAGTACTGGCGGATCAGCGGATAGGAAGCGGCCGCGGCGGCGAGCTTGGCGAGATCCTGCGCGGTGGAGACATTGCGCGGGTTGAGACCGGTGCTGTCGGCGTAGCGGGTATTCCACATCCCCAGCATGCGGGCTTTGGCGTTCATTGCCTCGACGAAGGCGCGCTGGCCACCGGGATAGTGGCGGGCCAGTGCCGAGGCGGCGCGATTTTCAGAGGACATCAGAGCGATATGGAGCATCTCGGCGCGGCTGAGCTTCGAGCCGATGGCCAGGCGCGAGCCGGTTCCCTTGATGCGGTCGATGTCGGCATTGGTCACGGTGAGTATTTCATTGAGGCGCAAGTTGGCATCCAGTACCACCAGTGCCGTCATCAGCTTGGTGAGCGAGGCGATGGGCATCACCCGGTTGCCGTTGCGCTCGGAGATCACCTCGCCGGTTTTGTGGTTGGCCACCACGAAGGCAGCCGAGCTGAGGTTGGGCACATCCCGTTGTTCGAGAAAGCCGTTACTGCTCTTGCTGCTGGCGGAAAAAGGGTTGGCATGGGCACTGTTCATCGTGGCCGGCAACATGACCGCACCAAGCAACAGGGGAAGGAGGGAACGCATCATCATGATCAGCTCTACCGGACGAAATACAGGGACATCTCGCTAAGTTATATGTCGTGAACTGGCGCTTCACAATCATTCTTATCTTGATATTGATAATTTACGGCGTTAAGCGTGCGCTGATGGTGAGGAGAACGGAATAAAAGGGTTCTATAGAGTCTTTTTTTGCGGAAGTAACGGACAGACCATTATGGTGAGCGGGAGCCGGTGCTAAAAAATCGGGACCAAAATGGCCCCGATTGACGCGGTGAGTTGCTTGCCGTTTAGTGGGCATCTTCCCGTTTGATCTTGACGTGCATGGCGATCACCACGAGCCCACAGTGCGATGACAAGCCATCGCGCTGTGGGTATCCGCAACACCTCGATTAGAAGTCGTAACGGGCAGCCAGCTGGAAGTCATCCTGGTTGGCCGTTGCTTGACCGGCAACGCTGTCCAGATTGTTGATGCGGTACTCGCCAATCACCCGCAGGTTCTTGTTGAACTTGTACTGGGCACCCAGGGTGTAGTAATCCACGTTGTCTTTCTTGGTGCCGGCTTTGTCCTGCTCCTGCTTATTCCACAGGGCCATCAGACCGAAGCCGTTCTCGAAGTTGTAGCCCAGCGCGGCTTCCCAACCGGTGTGATCGGTGCCGGTCGCCAGGAAGTCGCTGCCATCGGCATAGCTCAGAGCGGCGTAGGCGGCCTTGTTGTCGAATTTGGCGGAGATCAGCCACAGCTTGGCATCTTCGGTATTCTTTTCCTGACGTTGGCCGACGTTGTAGGCGGTACCCAGCGACAGATTGAACGGGAAGGTGTAGGCCACGGCAGCGCCATAAGCGGGGTCAGCCGCGGAGGTCTTGTTGCTGCTTTTGTTTTCCTCTTTGCCACCATCAAATTTGTAGCTGGCATCAAACTGGAAGCCATTGAACAGGCCGGAGTATTTCAGCACGGAACCGGCGCGGTTGGTGGCGAAAGTGTCGGTCTTGGCACCCAGTGCTTCGTTGCCGTAGCCGTCGGAGAGGGAGACATCAGTCCAGTCGGCCAGGAAGCCCGGGGCCCCTTTCTGGCGACCGAAGGTCACGGTGCCCCAGTCAGCGCCCACGCCAGCAAAGGCCAGGCGGGTACGCAGGTTGTCGGAGCTCTCGCTGATGGTCTTCTCGCTGTCGTTGATGTACATCTGAACTTCGTACTGAGCCAGTGCCTTCAGACCGCTCTGGATCTGGGTCTCGGCCTTGGCGCCGAAGCGGACAAACTGGTTGGCCCCTTGCTTGGCGCTGTAATCCTGGGTGCCATTCGGGTTGGCAGTATCGACGTTTTCTTTCTTGTCGCCGAAGAATTGACCGGCGTAGATACGGCCATAGAGATCCAGCATGGTGGTGTCATTTTTATACACTTCAACGGCTTGAGCCTGGAAGGCGGCGGTCAGAGCCAGTGCCACTACAGTCAGCTTTTTCATCTTAATCCCTTGTGTTGCAAGCTTTTGTTTTGAAGACGGGGCCATGCTAGGCCGCGGGGATGACAGCGGGGTGACAGTGGGATGAAGAGTCGATGGCAATTGGGTTGCAATTGAATGAATTGGCTACATTCTTGCTCGCAACGGCTACTTTTGTGCGCAAAGGTTTGCCCTTGTGGTAGAATGCCGCCCGTTTTCGAGCTCCATAGGTTGGATATGCGATGAGACGTGAACTGGCAATCGAGTTTTCCCGAGTGACGGAAGCGGCTGCACTGGCTGGCTACAAGTGGCTCGGACGTGGTGACAAGAATATCGCTGATGGGGCGGCCGTAGCGGCCATGCGCCATATCCTCAATCAGATCCAGATCGATGGTGAGATTGTGATCGGCGAGGGTGAAATTGACGAAGCCCCCATGCTCTACATCGGCGAGAAGGTGGGCACGGGTCAGGGGGACGCGGTGGACATCGCGGTCGACCCCATCGAGGGTACCCGCATGACCGCCATGGGTCAGGCCAATGCGCTGGCTGTGCTGGCGGTGGGCGACAAGGGTTCCTTCCTGAAAGCGCCTGATATGTACATGGAGAAGCTGATCGTGGGTCCCAAGGCCAAAGGCGCCATCGACCTGAATCAGGCTCTCGAGCTGAACCTCAAGGCCGTGGCCAAGGCGCTGGGCAAGCCGCTCTCCCGTCTGACCGTCATTACCCTGGCCAAGCCGCGTCATGACAAGGCGATCAAGGAGATGCAGGGGCTGGGCGTGCGGGTGTTCGCCATCCCTGACGGCGACGTGGCCGCCTCCATCCTCACCTGTCTGCCGGACAGCGAAGTGGACATGCTGTACGGCATCGGTGGCGCTCCGGAAGGGGTGATTTCGGCGGCGGTGATCCGTGCGTTGGACGGTGATATGCAGGCCCGCCTGGTACCCCGTCACCAGGTCAAGGGCGACAGCCCGGAAGTGCGTGCGCTGGGCGAGCAGGAAACTGCCCGCTGCGAAGCGCTGGGCATCGACGTGAGCAAGGTGCTCAAGCTGGAAGACCTGGCCAAGAATGATAACGTCATCTTCTCGGCCACCGGCATCACCAAGGGTGATCTGCTGGACGGCATCACCAGCGACGGCGTGATGGCGACCACCGAGACGCTGTTGATCCGTGGCAAGTCGCGCACCATCCGTCGCATCAAATCGATCCACTTCCTGGATCGCAAAGACAGCGTGGTGCGCGACATCATCCTGTGATGATGGTGCGCTGAACCGGCTGTCTTGCTTCAAGCCCGATCGCTCGTGCGATCGGGCTTTTTTGTGCGTCAGCTACGCTTGTGCTGCCGCTTCGGCTATGGCGGCTCAGACCGTTCCAAAGGAGTGGAGTGTATGGAGTGTCGTAGCGGCTGCGCTGCCTGTTGCATCGCCCCCAGTATCAGCAGTGCCATTCCCGGTATGCCAGATGGCAAACCGGCTGGTGTCCCCTGTATCCAACTTGATAGTGCCCTTGGCTGCAAGATCTTCGGTCAACCGGAGCGGCCGGCGGTGTGTAGCGGTTTTCGCCCTATGATGGATGTGTGCGGCAGCCACCGTGCCGAGGCCATCTGGCTGATCGGCGAGCTGGAACGGCTCACCACCTGACGAGGGCAGGGCGAAGAGATAAAAAAAGAGGCCGCATCATGCGGCCTCTCGCGTTTCTGTTGGTCGGGGATCAGACTCCCGCCAGCGCCAGTGCCTGACGATAGTACTCGTTGGCCTTGTTGGTAAGGCGGCGCTTGTCCATCAGCTGGCCGAGGGCGTGGTAGGCGGCGGCGCTCGGCGCCCGCTCAACTTCCTGCTCCAGCAGCTTCTGGGCATCGTCCAGCTGACCGGCCAGCAGATAGAGCTGGGCCAGTGCGGTGTCGACCTCCGGTTGCCCCTGCTGTTTTTGCAGCAGCGCCAGCAGCGGCTGGTAGCTGTCGAGCTTCAGCTTGGGCAGGCGAGCCAGCAGTTGCGGCATCGGCTGTTTGCGCAGCGCCTCCTGCCACAGGGTGGCGGCTTCGCCATCGGCGCCCAGCAGGCGCAGCATATCGCCGTAGTAGGCCAGCAGTTCCGGCTCAAGGCGCAGTTTGCGCGGCAGATCCTGCCACACCGCCGTGAGGGTTTCGAGGCTGCCGGCAGCCTGTTGCAGGCGACCACACCAGGCCTGTTGCAGTAGATCCTCTTCCTGTTTCGGGGTCAGCTTGCCCACCTTGTGCAGTGCCGGGATCAGGTCGCACAGAGCGCTCCAGTCCTGACGGGCCAGATGCACCTGGCGCAGTTGATCCAGCACCATGGGGTGGCGCGGGTTGAGGGCGTAGACCGACTCCAGCATCGCCAGCGCGGTATCGTACTGGCCCTGCTCGATCTGCAATTGGGTTTGGGTCAGGGTGAGCGCCAGCTCGGCCTTGGGGTTCTCCTCCTGCGCTTTTTGCAGGTATTGATCCCGGCGGGCCTCGTCACCACGGGCCTGGGCCGCTTTGGCGGCGCTCAGGTAGTTGAGCAGCGGGGTGTCGCTGTTGCTGGCCCCCTTGATCAGCAGCTTTTCAGCCTGACTGTAGTGTCCTTCGGCCATCGCCAGAGTAGCTGCGACGGTCTGTTGATTGGCTTTGCGGCGACGGCGCGAGCCGTACCAGCCGAGGGTCTTGCGGCGCAGGCCGAATACCCGGCCCAGCAGCCACTCGACGATCAGCAGGGCGCCGTAGAACAGCACGGCCAGGATTACCGCGCTGGTGACGGAGGATTCGATGGTGTAATTGCCAAGGGAAATCAGCACATAGCCCTTGTTGCCGGAGGCTTGCGGGCCAAAGATCAGCCCTGCGACCATCACGGCAACCAGAATGATTATACGGATCATGGCGCCCTCCTCAGCTACTGGCCAGAATGCGTTGCAGGCGTTCGGTCAGCACCTGCTCCAGCATGGCCTGGGTCTTGAACTGGGCCGGATAGTCGATCTGGATCTGTTCACCCTTGAGCTTGTCGATCTCGCCCTGCATGTAGTGGGTGGCGCTGTTGTCGGTATCGAAATACTGGGTCAACCAGCGCTGGGCCTTGTCCAGGCTGTCTTCGTAGAGTGCCTGCTGCTCGCGATAGACGGAGAGCTGGGCCTGCAACAGCTTGGTCTTGAGGTTTTCACGCAGGAAGATCTCCTGCTGCGGGGAGAGCAGCGCCTCTACCGCGCCATCGCGGCGGCGGATGGTGACGAAGTTCTCGGTGAACTTGACCCAGTTCTTCTTCAGGTTGCTCTCCCACTCGTCGGGATTGGTGCTGACCGCCTGATCCGGCTCGGCCTTGGCTTCCGGCATGCTGACGGTAGAGAGGGGCAGCAGCTCGATCTGGTCGGACAGAGCGGCCAGCTTGAGGGTCAGCCCCTCGCGGTCGATGCGCGGCATCCCCTTGAGTTTGGCGATATCTTCGGCCAGCGCCTTGCGGATCGGCATCAGGCTGGGGTCGTTGAGGGCGGCGATCCGCTCGTCGGCGTTGCCGAGCAGGGTGATGGCGGAGACGAGGTCATGCTCCAGCCACAGCTTGCGGCCCGCCATCCGTACCAGATACTCGGATTCGGCCAGCATCCAGTCGTTGGGGCGCTTGTCGTTGAGATCCAGTACCCGATTCTGCAGACCCTGCATCTCCCCTTGCAGTCGCTGCTGGGTTTGATCCAGCGCGGCCAGCTGCTCGGCATCCTTGCTGCTGGTCTGGTCGATCTTGCTCAGGGCGCTCGCCAGCTGTTGCTTGAGCTGGGCCAGTTCGGCCTGCTGGGCCACTGCGTTCTTGTGACCGTGCAGATAGAGGCCGCCGGTCAGGCCAAGGGCCAGCAGGATGGCGACCCCTCCCAGTACGGCACCGGAGCGGTTCTTGCTGCCATTGACCACAGCGGTCGGCTGGGGTTTGACCTGGGATTCTTGTTGTTCTGTCATTCCATCTTCCTCAGTTCCAGTGCGGCCGTCAGGGCCTGGTTGGATGCACCTTGGGCAATCGTGATATGGATAAAGCCCGCTGCGTTGGCCATCTCGGCTACGCGCGGGCTGGGGACCACCAGCAGGCGGTCGAAAAGCCAGGGCCGCTGGTGGTCGGGAACCAGCTCCAGCAGCCGTTGCAACAATTCACCACTGGTAATGAGCAGGCTGTCCAGCCCCGCTGCCTGCCAGTGGTGGGTCAATGTGTCCCCGTCTAGCTCGGGGTAGTGGCGCTCATAGGCCGCACAATAGTGCACCAGAGCACCGCGTGAGGCCAGCGTGCTGGCGATGAGATCCCGCCCGCCATTGCCACGCAGCAGTAGCACCCGTTTGCCTGCTACCTGCTGCAGGGCGGGCAGGGCCAGCAGCCCCTCGCTGCGCGGATCGTCCGGGCAGATTGCCGTGATGCCGATGGTGGCAAACGCATCTGCGCTGGCCTGACCCACTGCAAAGTACTCAATATGTGGCCAGGTATGACCAGTTTGCAACAGAAAATCGTGTGCAAAAAGAACGGCATGGATGCTGACTGCGATAACCATGTCGGCACTGCGCAGCAGGTCGGGTAAGCGAGGGAGTTCACTGCCCGCCACGGTTTCCAGCAGCGGACAGCAGAGTGGCGCATGACCGTGCTGGCGCAGCAACTGCACCAGCTCGGCGGCCTGAGCGGCCGGACGCACCACCAGCGGGGTCATGTGCGGTAGACCTCGGCCAGGATCTCGTCGGCACCGGCGGCCAGCAGGCGCTGGGCCAGTTGCTCGCCGAGGGCCTCGCCATCGGCCAGCGGGCCGCGGATCTCGTCGCGGATCACCCGGGTTCCATCGGGACTGCCCACCAGACCGCGCAGCCAGATCTGCTCGCCCTCGACCAGTGCGTAGGCACCGATAGGCACCTGACATCCCCCTTGCAGGGCGCGGTTCATGGCGCGCTCGGTCAACACCCGGGCGCGGGTCTCGGCGTGCTCCAGCGGTGCCAGCAGGGCGTGCAGCTCAACATCGTTGAGGCGGCATTCGATGCCGACGGCGCCCTGACCGTTGGCGGGCAGGCTCTGCTCCGGCTCGATAAAGGCGGTGATACGCTGCGCCATCTCCAGTCGTTTCAGACCGGCAGCGGCGAGGATGATGGCGTCGTACTCACCGGCATCCAGCTTGGCGAGGCGAGTGTTGACGTTGCCACGCAGGTCGCGGATCACCAGATCCGGGCGGGCGGCACGCAACTGGCACTGGCGGCGCAGGCTGGAGGTGCCGACCACAGCCCCTTGCGGCAGCTCGGCAATCGCCTTGAAATGGTTGGAAACGAAGGCATCGCGGGGATCTTCGCGCTCGCAGATGGTGTGCAGACCGAGTCCTTCGGGGAACTCCACCGGCACATCTTTCATGGAGTGCACGGCGATATCGGCCCGCCCTTCCAGTATGGCGGTCTCCAGCTCCTTGACGAACAACCCCTTGCCACCGACCTTGGCCAGCGGGGTATCGAGGATCTTGTCACCCTGAGTGCTCATGGGCACCAGTTCGACCTGCAACTGTGGGTGCAGGGCTTCGAGCCGGTCTTTGACAAAGTTGGCCTGCCACAGGGCCAGCGGGCTCTTGCGAGTGGCAATTTTCAGGGTTCGGGCTGCCATAACAATCAGTTGTTTCATTTTTAGAAGGAAATCGATATTACCACCCTTTGCCCGGGCTTTCATGGCGGAGCCGGCAAAAGCGGGGCCAAGCTCAAAAATGTATGCTGAAAATGATTTTCATTAAGCAAGTAGTATTTATTAAGTAATTGAATGTATTGGTATTTAATAATTTCCCCTGATACTTGATGTGGTCATACCAGAAATAATCTGGCGTTTAGCTGAAGGCTTGTTTACCACCGCTGTTTGCATTGTTAACATGATCACACTTTTTTGACGTATCCCCCTTTTGGTGCGTCATTTTCACTTAGGTGATAGGCAGGGCATTGCAGGAACACATCGATACGCTGGTTGCGCGTTATGACGACATTACCCGTCTCAAGATGCAACGGGCGTTAGGCCTCATGAGTCGCTATGGGCAGCAGGTATTTCAACTGCTGCCTGTCATGCTGCACTTCAATCACCCCCTGCTGCCCGGTTATGTCTCCGGTGACGTCCCTCACGGTATCTGGAGCTTCAGCGCCAGCACCGAGCAGCAAGCCTTTATCGATGACCTCTGTCACAACGCCAACTGTCAGAGCGGCCTGGCAACCCATGATCGAGCCATTCAGGGGCTCTACTCCATGGGCAGCACCTCCTCCATCGGTCAGTGCTGCCACTCCGATCTCGATATCTGGGTCTGCCACGTGGCCGGTTTGTCGCAGGAGCGGCTCGAACTGCTGGAGCAGAAGTGCCGGTTGCTCTCCAAGTGGGCGGAGCAGCGCGGGGTCGACCTCAACTTCTTCCTGATCCCGGAAGACAAGTTCCGTCAGACCAACGATGCCCAGATGCAGGGGGAGAGCTGCGGCAGTGCCCAGCACCTGCTGCTGCTCGATGAGTTCTACCGCAGTGCCATGCGCATCGCCGGTAAGCGACTCATCTGGTATCTGGTTCCTACCGAGAGTGACGAGCACTACGACGACTATGTAAACGGGTTGTTCGAGAGTGGCAAGCTCAAGCAGGACGATTGGCTCGATCTCGGCAGTTTTGACCGTATTCCGGCGGAGGAGTATTTCGGCTCTGCCCTGTGGCAGCTCTACAAGGGGATCGATTCTCCCTACAAGGCGGTGCTCAAGTCGGTGCTGATGGAGGCTTACTCCCACGAGTACCCCAACACCCGTTTGCTCTCAATGATCAGCCGCGACTGGTTTCAGCACAACGAGGGGATGCACTACCGGCTCGACAACTACTGCCTGATGCTGGACAAGGTGACCAACTACCTCAAGTCCATCGGCGACATGGCGCGGCTCGATCTGGTGCGGCGCTGCTTCTACCTCAAGGTGTGCGACGGCCTCAGCCATCCCAAGGATGATCACTCTCCCGAGTGGCGCCGCGAGCTGATGAGCCAGCTGGTCTCCTACTGGGGCTGGAGCCAGGATAAACTGTACCATCTCGATCATCGCCACGAGTGGAAGGTCGAGGAGGTGAAGATCGCCCATGCCGAGTTGCTGGAGGCCCTGATGCAGAGCTACCGCAACCTGATCCAGTTTGCCCGCCGCAACAACATCAGCGAGTCGATCAACCCGGAAGATATCGGCATCCTGTCGCGCAAGCTCTATGCCGCATTCGAGAGCCTGCCGGGCAAGGTGCAGCGGGTTAACCTCAAGATAGCGCCGGATCTCAGCGAGCCGGATCTCAGCTTCGTGCAGGTGCCGCACGGTCGCCTCAACCGCGCCGGCTGGTATCTCTACAAGCATTCGCTGGAGCCGGTGGACATCATTGGCCGCGCGCCGCTCGAGTTCAACGGTTACATCAGCAAGCTGGTCTCCTGGGCCTATTTCAACGATCTGCTGACGCCCCAGTCGCGGGTGCACCTGTTCAATCAGGGGTCGGATCTGCACATCGACAATCTGCACCAGTTCTGTCGCGATCTCTCAGGCTGCTTCCCCGAGAAGTATCCGCTGGCCACCAACCTGGCGCTGAGCCGGCCGTGCGAGATCCGTCAGCTCTCCATCTTCCTCAATCTGGAGATGGATCCGACCAGCCACTGGGTCGGTCAGGTGATCGAGTTCGATGCCAATACCGTGGATGTCTTCTCGTTCGGCCGCAATCAGGAGTGTCTGGTGGGTTCGGTGGATCTGGTCTATCGCAACTCCTGGAGCGAGATCCGCACCCTGCACTTCCAGGGGGATGAAGCGGTAGTCGATGCTCTCACCACCATCCTCGGCAAGATGCATCAGGATGCCGCTGCCCCCGAGATGATCGAGGTGTTCTGCTACAGCCAGCACTTCCGATCTCTGGTACGCTCCCGCTTCCAGACGCTGGTGGCGGAGTGTATCGATCTGCGCCTGGCCCGCGACAAGCAGCAGTTGGTCAAGACCATGGCCCTTGGCCGCGAGAAGTACGGCATCTTCTTCGAGCGGCGCGGGGTGTCGGTGAAGAAGCTGGAAAACGCCATCGATTTTTATCGCCACATCTCCCACAACAAGCTGGATCACCTGCCGCTGCGGCTCGACAAAACCCACAGCCAGCATCTGCCGAGCATCGTTGATGCCTACGCCAGCGAAGGCTTGGTGCAGTTCTTCTTCGATACCCGGGATGCGGGCACCAACATCTATATCCTCGATGAGGCGAACCGGGTGGAGATCTACCAGCACTTCGCCGGCAACAAGGATGAGCTGGTGGCGGGGGTCAACCGCTTCTATACCTCCAATCACGAGCGGTTCAGCGATGATGGGCAGTTCATCAACTTCAACCTGCCCCAGTACTACGAGATAGTACAAGTGAATGGCGAGCTGGATGTGATCCCCTATCGCAGTCAGGGCACTCTGCGCGAACAGGTGCCGCCCACCCGGGAAGTGGGCTGACCCGCCAGTTGGAATCGCCATAAAAAACGGCCTGCAGATGCAGGCCGTTTGCTTTATCGGAGGGGCTCACGCGCCGAGGCGGGCCAGCAGCCAGCTGCGAATGTCGCCGAGCTGCGGACGGCAGATCTCGTGGCGCATCGGGTACTCGTGCCACTCGGGGGCGAGTCCGGCACTTTCCAGCCGGTTCTTGGCATCCCAACCCAGCGACAGACTCACCACATCGTCATAGATGCCGTGCATGTAGCAGATGGGCAGGGAGCGAGCTGCTTCGCTCATCTCGTCGAGCAGCTTGTCGGGGGCGGCCAGATAGGTGGACATGCAGAGCAGGCCCGCCAGCGTTGCCTGATAGCGCAGCGCGGTGAAGGAGGCAATCACCCCGCCCTGAGAGAAGCCTGCCAGCACGATATGCTCGGGGGCAAATCCGTCGGCCACCAGTTGATCGAGCAGGGCGGCAATCTGGTCGGCCGAGTCACGGACATGGGACTCCACGGCCCGCTCGGCGGGATCCTCGAAGCTCTTGATGTCGTACCAGCCGCGCATCTTGTAGCCCATGTTGATAGTGATCGGGCGCTCCGGCGCATCCGGCAGCAGGTGACGCACCGGCAGATCGGCGGGCAGGTCCAGCGCGTCCACCAGCGGGGCGAGACCGGCGCCGGAATCACCCAGCCCGTGCAGCCAGATCACCGCATGACGGGCGCCCTGCGGGTGCAGGTCAATCATGGGAACACCACCTCTTCGCCCGCCTGGGTGGTGCAGGATTGGCTCAACAGCGCCTTGAGCTCGTGGCCGAAGCGGTTGTCGATCCAGGTGTCACCCTGCAGTTCGAAGTGGAAGCCGTTCTCGCGGGTGGCGACCCAAATCTGGTGCAGTGGCTCCTGCTTGTTGATGATGACCTTGGTCTTGTTTTCGAAAGAGAGGGTCAATACGCCGCCGTTGCGTTCGCAGTCGATATCCGGATACCCCTCGTCGAGCGTGTCTTCCACATATTGGAAAAAGGCGTCGGTCAGGGCGTGATACTCGTGATCCTTCATCGGTTTATCCTGTTGCTTTTAACAATGTGAGTGCGATTATAGAGGGCCAAAAATTTTTTCGCAGCGAACCATTATGATCACCCAGTTCACCAAGTGTCTGCTTGCCACTCTTCTGTCCCTCGGGTTGGCCGCGTGCGGTCTGAAGGGGCCGCTCTATATGCCGCCCCCCGAGCAGCCTCAGAGCCAGAGTACACCGCAAGCAGCACCGCCTGCGACCTCCGAGGCTGCCACCGAGGCCGCGCCGCACTAATGCTGCACCCATTCTAGGAAGGAACTGTCCCCTTGGATCACTTTAACTATGACGCCGACGGCCAGCTTCAGGCCGAGCAAACCTCTCTGCAACAGCTTGCCGAGCAGTACGGCACTCCGCTTTACGTCTACTCCCGTGCCACCCTCGAGCGCCACTGGCACGCCTTCGACCAGGCCGCTGGCGATATTCCCCATCTGATCTGCTATGCAGTCAAGGCCAACTCCAACCTGGCGCTGCTCAACCTGCTGGCCCGTCTGGGCTCGGGGTTTGACATCGTCTCCGGTGGCGAGCTGTCGCGGGTACTGGCGGCGGGCGGTGATCCGGGCAAAGTGGTCTTCTCCGGCGTGGCCAAGAGCGAAGCCGAGATGCGCCTGGCGTTGGATAAAGAGATCCTCTGTTTCAATCTGGAGTCGGAAGCCGAGCTGGAGCGCCTCAATCGGGTGGCGGGCAGCATGGGCAAGAGGGCGCCGGTGTCGGTGCGGGTCAATCCGGATATCGATGCCGGTACTCACCCCTATATCTCGACCGGCCTCAAGCAGAACAAGTTCGGCATTCCCATCGAGCTGGCACCTGCCATCTATCGCAAGGCGGCGGCGATGGCGAACATCGAAATCGTCGGGGTGGATTGCCATATCGGCTCGCAACTCACTGAATTGAATCCCTTTATGGAAGCGGCGGACAAGTTGCTGCGGCTGATCGACGGTCTGGCGGCGGAAGGGATTCATATCCATCATCTGGATGTGGGGGGCGGGCTGGGAGTCAACTACGGTTCCGAGCAGCCACCCCATCCGACCGAGTACGCCGAAGCGCTGAAGCAGAAGCTGGCGGGCCGAGATCTGACTCTGCTGTTCGAGCCGGGCCGCGCCATCGTCGCCAATGCCGGCGTGCTGCTGACCCGGGTCGAGTACCTGAAACCGGGCGAGACCCGCAATTTCGCGCTGATCGATGCCGGCATGAACGACATGCTGCGCCCTTCGCTCTACGGCGCCTGGATGAACATCATCGAGGTGGATAGCCGAGCTGGTCATGCTCCCGCGCTCTATGATGTGGTGGGCCCGGTGTGCGAGACCGGCGACTTCCTCGGCAAGGAGCGCACCCTGGCCATTGCCGAAGGTTCTTTGCTGGCGGTGCGCTCGGCCGGTGCCTATGGCTTTACCATGTCATCCAACTACAACACTCGCCCCCGTGCTGCCGAAGTGCTGGTGGATGGTGCCGAGTCGCACCTGATCCGCGAGCGGGAGCAGTTGGCCGATCTCTGGCGCGGTGAGCACCTGCTGCCCTGATGCAGTAGATAGAGACGACAGAATTGTACAGCCCTGACAGCACAGGAATGCACGATGTGGATAGATTGTTCCAGGATGCATGGGGCTGTGGCCAATGACTTCATAGTGGTTGATGGTGAGTATTTACAGCCCTAACAGCACAGGAATGCACGATGTTGATAGATTTTTCCAAGATGCATGGCTTGGGCAACGACTTCATGGTGGTGGATGGCGTCACCCAGAAGGTATTTTTCAGCAATGACGTCATCAGGAAGCTGGCAGATCGCCACTTCGGGATCGGCTTTGACCAGCTGCTGCTGGTGGAGCCGCCCTATGACCCTGAACTCGACTTTCACTATCGCATTTTCAATGCCGATGGCAGCGAGGTGGAGCAGTGCGGCAACGGTGCCCGCTGTTTTGCCCGTTTCGTGCGCCTCAAGGGGCTGATCAACCGGGATCGCATCGCGGTCAGCACCGCCCGGGGTCGCATCGTATTGCAGCTGGAGGGGGAGAATCAGGTCACGGTCAACATGGGGGTGCCCCAGTTTGAGCCGGGCAAGATCCCGTTCCGGGCCCAGAAGGCGGAAAAAACCTATCTGCTGCGGGCGCAGGAGCATACCGTGATGTGTGGCGTGGTCTCCATGGGCAATCCCCACTGCGTCATCGAGGTGCCTTCGGTCGCCGATGCGCCGGTCGAAACGCTCGGTGCCATCATGGAGCGCCATGAGCGTTTTCCCGAGCGGGTCAACGTCGGTTTCATGGAGATGGTCAACGCCACCGAGATCAAGCTGCGTGTATTCGAACGGGGCTGTGGTGAGACCCTGGCCTGCGGCACCGGAGCCTGTGCGGCGGCGGTGATTGGCATCAGCCAGGGCAAGCTCAAGGAGCGGGTCACCGTCAGCCTGCCGGGCGGCAAGCTGACCATCGCCTGGAAAGGGCCGGGCCAGCCGGTCTATATGACAGGCCCCGCCGAGCATGTGTTTGACGGCCAGATAGAGGTTTAGCCGATAAAGGTTCAGGCACGGGGCGCAGGCCCCCTTTGCCCATGATGTCGGGGCAGCGAGCCCCATTTCTCTGATGGATCAACCAATTTATGAGCGAACTCAAACGGCAGGAGCAATCGGTGGATGAAGCCACTGTGCTGGAGTACCTGGCCCGTTATCCCGAGTTTTTCCAACGCCATGCCGCCGTGCTGGACAGGATCCGCATCCCCCATGAACGCAAAGGGTCGGTCTCACTGGTCGAGCGCCAGCTGGAGCGTCAGCGCGAGCGCATTGAGCAGTTGGAGCAGGAGATCACCGAATTGATGGGGATCGCCAGCGAGAACGAGCGGATCTTCCGGGTCTATGCCGATCTCTACGGCGAGTTGTACGGTTGCCAGACCCTGTTCGAGGTGAGTGCCGTGATGGGCAAGGCCTTTGTCCAGCGGCTGCGCCTGACCGGGCTGCGGCTCTGGCTCCATCCCAAGAAGTTTGCCCTGAGCGGGCCCGAGCAGCGCTTTCTGGCGCAGGGCAAGCAGCTCGAATCCCTGCTGGGTCAGCGTCTGCCGGGGCAGGATTACTACTTTGGCCGCCTGAGCCAGAGCGAGAAACAGGCGTTGTTTGGCCACGACGTGCTGGTCAACTCGGTGGCCCTGATGCGGCTCGGCGATCTCGGTCTGCTGGCCTTCGCCAGCTCGGATCCCAGCCATTTCACGCCCCACAACGACACCTTGCTGCTGGGCCAATTGGGGCGCCTGCTGCAACTGCGTCTGCCCGAGCTGACTCATGGCTAGAACACCGGCCAGGGCGCCCGCCAAGGCTCTCGCCGTCGCACCGCCACTGCCTGCTGCATTGGCGGATGAGTTGGCGGCCTTTATCGAATACCTGAGGGTCGAGCGCCAGCTCAGCCCTCATACCCGCAATAACTATCAAGCCCATCTGGAGGCGATGACCGCCGAGCTGGTGACGCTGGGTCTGGCTGACTGGAGTCGGCTTGAGGCGAGCCAGGTGCGCACTCTGGTGACCCGGATGCACAAGGGGGGGCTGGCACCCAGATCGCTCGCCACCAAGGTTTCTGCGCTGCGCAGCTTCTGCGACTGGCAGGTGCGGCAGGGGCGGCTGACCGCCAATCCGGCCCGCGGCATCGTCACCCCCAAGCTGGGGCGACCGCTGCCGAAAAACCTCGATGTGGATGAGATGTACCAGCTGCTCAACATCACCGACGATCAGGATCCGCTGGCGGTGCGGGATCGCGCCATCATGGAGCTGATGTACTCCTCAGGGCTGCGTCTCGCCGAGCTGGTGGGGATCAATCTGGCGGATCTGAAGCTTGACGACCGTCAGCTCAAGGTGACTGGCAAGGGCTCGCGGGAGCGGGTGCTGCCGATCGGCCGGATGGCGGTCGAGTGGCTGCAGAAGTGGCTCAAGGTGCGCCCGCTGCTGGCCGGGGACGAGAGCGAGGCGCTGTTTGTCTCCAGCCGCAAGCAGCGGCTGTCGGCCCGTTCGGTGCAGGCCCGCCTCGATGGCTGGGGCAACAAGCAGGCGCTCAACGCCCACGTCCATCCCCACAAGCTGCGCCACAGCTTTGCCACCCATATGCTGGAGTCCTCCGGCGATCTGCGGGCGGTGCAGGAGCTGCTGGGACACGCCGATCTCTCCACCACCCAGATCTATACCCACCTCGACTTCCAGCATCTGGCCAAGGTTTACGACAGCGCCCACCCCAGGGCCAAGCGTGACCCGGATGCGCAGGACGATGAATAAGGGGCACTGAGCCCCCGTTACAGAGGAGAGTCCATGCACTTCTATCGCCGCTGGCAGCCGGTTGCTGCCATCTCGTTTGACCTCGATGACACCCTCTATGACAACGGCCCCGCCATCGTGCGCGCCGAGCAGTGGATGCTGAGCCATCTGCGCAGCGAATATCTGGCCACCGCCATGCTCGACCAGCCGCGCTGGCTGGAACTCAAGCGCAGTGTGCTGAGCGGCGCCCCCGAGCTGCGCCACGATGTCAGTCTGGCGCGCCAGCAGATCATCCGCGCCGCCATGGTCGCGGGGGGGATGGCCGACCAGCAGGCCAGCCGCGAGGCAGAGCAGGTGTTTGCCGCGTTTCTGGCAGAGCGTTCGAAGATCGAGGTGAGCGAGTCCACTCATCAGCTGCTGGCCAGACTGGCCGAACGCTATCCGCTGGTGGTCATCACCAACGGTAATCTGGATCTGGCGCAGGCAGGACTGGAACGCTACTTCACGCGGGTCTGCAAGGCGGGGGCGGGCGCCAGAATGAAACCGGCGCCGGATATGTTTGAGCAGGCCCGCAGTACCCTCAAGCTGCCAGCGGAGCGGATCCTCCATGTGGGGGATCATCCCGAGACCGATGTGCTGGGGGCCCGCTTGCACGGCTTTCGCGCCGCCTGGCTCAACGAGCGGCGGCAACCGTGGCAACCGCTGCAACTGTTGCCGGACGTGGAGCTGAGCACGTTGGGAGAGCTGGCTGAGCTGCTGTTGTGACGGTTGCCGGGCTGATGGGGGAATTAAGGGGGATAGTGTGGCGGAGCGGTCGTTACAACTTCGCCTGATGCTGCCTTATCTGCCGCCGAACCGCTTCATCAGTTTATCAAGCAGAGCAAGCTGTTGTGGTGGCTGTTTCATGGCTTCCGCCTCCCGCTCCAGCAGGGATTGCTGCTCCTGCTGGCGGTCGCTCAGTACCCGGTAGAGGGGCTCGACCAGCGACTCGCGCTGCATCACCAGCTCCTGAAACATCCCCTGATTGATGCGATAGGTTTCGACGGTGGCCACCGCCCTTACCGTGAAGGAGCTGGGCTCGCCGGTGAGAAGCCTCAGCTCGCCAAAGAAGTCCCCCGTGCCGAGTGTACCGAGCTTCAGCTCCCGTCGCTCCAGGGCGGCGCCAGAAGTGGGTCAGCATCAGGGAGAGGGTGAGCAGAGTCCAGAACCGATTTTCGTCCGTCCAGATCAGGGTCGATAGCGCGGTGAGGTTTTCGCCAGCCATAGCCGCACCTTGTTGTGGTTTTATTTCCAGCATCGCCGCTGCGGTGTGGGGAAATGGTGCGTTGGGGCGGCAATTTATTTATCCTGTGCAGGGCAAGGCAAAGGAGTGCGATTACGTGAAATTTTCAAATAAAATCATCTGTTTGATGGCCCTGTTACCACTGGCTGGCTGCGATCTGCTGACGGACAAGTACCGGGTCGAATTCCGGGATGGCTCCTGGCGCGAAATAGCCATTACCCCTTTCGCCAGTGAGGCGCGCTGGCGCGAGGGGTGTGCCACCGGCGAGGTGCTGACCGATATGAAAGTGCCTATCAAGCACGCTGACACGGTCAATGGGCGGGCACAGTTGCTGATCGGGGGCGAGAAGTTCGAGCTGGATGACAACAACCTCTACCGCAGCAACGGCATGGTGTTTGGCCAATCCCCTGACCATATCCAACGCGGGCTCAAGGGGATGGATATTTGCCGCACCCTGCGCCCCGAGCGGGGCGGGCTGCCCAAACTCAAGGCGCGGGGGTTTGGCGACTGAATCGATGAGGGCTTAACGGCCCGCCATCAATGTACTGCGCTGGCGGCAGGCATTGCCAAAGGCTTGAAAGATCTTGATAGAGTGGGGGTTTTCATTGGCCTTCCACTCCGGATGCCACTGCACTGCCAGCAAGAAGGGTGACAGGGCGGGGGCATGAAGTGCCTCGATCAGCCCATCCTCGGCGTGAGCCAACGGCTCCAGCCCGTCTCCCAACCGGTTGATGCCCTGTCCATGCAGGGAGTTGACCGGAATCTGTTCTTCCCCCATCAGCTCGGCAAACCAGCTGCCCGGCAGCAGTTCAATCTGATGGCTCGGCCCATACTGATCATCGACCGGATCATCGGCATCCTCCCGGTGATCGTCATAGCCCGGCTCGTTGTAGACCTTCTGGTGAATGTCTCCCCCCAGTGCCACGTTGATCTCCTGCATGCCGCGACAGATCCCGAGGATCGGCAAGCCACGGGCGAGCGCCCCCTTGATCAGCGGCAGATCGAACAGGTCGCGATCCCGGTCCTGCTGTTTCTCCGGGGTGAGGTTCTCCTGGCCGTAGAGGGCCGGATCAATGTTGGAACCGGCCCCGCTCAGATAGACCCCATCGGCCAGATCGAGATACTGTTCCAGATCGGCGGTGCCGCAGCAGGTGGGCACCAGCAGCGGGACGCAGTCGCTGATGTCGACCAGTGGCATGATGTATTTGTGGGTCATCACCTGATAGGCGTGGCCGTTGCGGGGCTGGGTGCCCATGGTCATCAGCACGACAGGTTTACGGGTGGCGGGAGGCTGGAGATTTGGCATAGTGCACCGTGATTATCCTTGGCGTTGAAGTCTCCTCCAGTCTGCCAAGGCTGTTCAATATGTCAAACAAAATGATGCGTGATTGTTAACGCCACTGTTTTGATTTGCTCTGAAATGGCGGTTTTACGGGGCGAGGTAGATGGGGATTCATGGCTATGGCGCCAGAGTGGTGGATATATTAAACGCGGAGGGATGACTGGGAATGGGGAAGGGCAAAGGCGTTAATAGAAGCACGCCTCCGCAAGGGGAGGCGTGTGTCGGGGGTCACAGCAGGTCTTCGATCTCGCCGCGCAGATATTGGTACATTTCGCGATAGGCGACCGGTGGCTTGTTCAGCTCCCGCTCCTTGTTGGCGGCACGGATCAGCTGGCGCAGCTTCTGGCGATCCAGCTCGTGGAACTGGGACATCAGCTCGTTGAGGGCATTGTCACCTTCGGTGATCAGGCGCTCGCGCCACTGCTCCAGCCGATGCAGGCGGGCATTCACGGTGGAGTGACGATTCTTGAAGATCGACAGGGCTTCGATGATCGGCTCCGGGTCACGGCTGCGCATCAGACGGCCGATGAACTGCAGATGGCGACGGTAGGATTCGTCTTTCTTCGGCTTGAGCTTGCGCCCCAGCTCGATCGCATCAGCCAGCTCTTCGTCCATCGGAACTTTTTCCAGTTCGCTATGGCTCAGGCTGACCAGCTCATCGCCCATTTTTTGCAGCGCTTCGGCATCGCGCTTGAGCTGGCTCTTGCTGGGGCCCCAGTCTTCGAACTCGTTGTCGTCTTGATATTGACTCATCGGTCTCTTGATTCCTGTCATTCACGTTTGGTGGATATGTTACCAGCTTCTCCCGCTGGGCGCAGGTGTCTGATATTCGTAGCCCCCCTTCCTTCTTTCATACAGATAAGCAGGTGTTGACATGACGCGATGATTTTTACGTTAACAGGGCTGGCATTGTCCTGACGCTCATCAGCTCAAGACGACGGCCCCTGGGCGATGGCCATCACTCGATTTATCAGGACTTCTCTTTGTTGCCAATGCTCAGGCCAAGCTTGATAGAGAGGGCTGCCAGTAGCAGCAGCATCATGATCAGGGAGAAGAAGTTGCTGCCAAGCTCCGGGTATTGCACCTTGAGCAGTGCGGAGTGACCGAAGGCACCGATAAAGAAGCAGAGCAGGGTGCAGATGGGGGTATTACCTACCATCGGCTCATGGCGATAGTGCTGGAACAGCTGATAGGCCGCCAGCCAGAGGGCAATCAGCGGGAAGAAGGAGAAGGGCACCACCGAATTGGTCAGCACGGCCAGAGAGGCATCGCCACAGATACCAATCAGCATGGCCATGGCGAGCGGTTTTTTCGGGATCATAAGCTGTTCAGGCATGTTGTTCTCCATCCTGTGGTCATGGGTGAGGTGCACGGCGCTTCTGGTTTTGCACCTCGGCGCCCATGGCGATCATCCGTAGTTGGCGAATTGTTCGGTCGGAGAGTGCCCGGCACTCTTCGCTGGTCATGTCGAGTGCATCGGCACCGGCACTGAAGACGATGGTGACCATGGCTTCTGCCTGGATGTAGGCATCTTCCCGTGGTGCTTCGGTGGTGGCTTCCAGATAATCGGTCAGCTCGGCGATGAAGTGCTGGATCTCGCGCGCCACCGCCTGACGAAAGGCGGCCGAGGTGCCAGAGCGCTCCCGCAGCAGCAGCCGGAAGATGTTGGGGTTGTTCTCGACGAACTCCATAAAGGTCTGCACCGAGGTGCTGATGACACTGCCACCACCGGCAATGCGCTGGCGTGCCTGGCGCATCAGTTGGCGCAGGGTGAGGCCCCCTTCGTCAACCAGGGTCAGGCCCAGCTCCTCCATATCGCGAAAGTGGCGATAGAAAGAGGTGGGTGCGATACCCGCTTCACGAGCGACTTCCCGCAGGCTGAGATTGGAGAAACTCCGATTGGCGCACAGTTGGCTGAATGCAGCATCGATCAATGTACGCCGGGTTTTTTCTTTTTGTTGAGCGCGAATACCCACGAAATCAGTCACCTTCAGCTTATCGAGGCCAAATGATAACCCGAAGGCGCCTCAGGGTCAGGTTTGTATCCTACTTTTTTACCATTGACCGTAAGGAAATCTCCATGGAAAATGGTGAACAGCTGTTCGCTGAAAGGATGCAATGAGATGGCCAGACCCCCGATTATTTGGTTCTTCGCGGAAGCGTGGGGAAGAGTAAGTTGACAGACAGGGTTCGGGTAAACTGGTAGTCGCCAAACAACCGGACTCCCTTACCCTGCTGTCGCTATGCATCATATTGATTTTGCCTCGTTCTGGCCAGGTTACGACGTTTCTGTACATCGCCGCTCTGCCACACAAATCACATTGGCTCTTGAGCCTCTCGCCAATCATCTACCGCTCTGTGGTCAGTGCCATCAGCCCTGTCCACTCATCCATGACCGCCGAATGCGCACGGTTCGTGACCGTGACCTCCTTGAACTTCGCGTACATCTGCAAGTCCCCGTCCGTCGGGTTGACTGTCTGCGTTGTGGTCGGGTTTCTGAGCATATCGATTGGTTACCCCCAGCTCCCGGCTGACACAGCGATTGCTGCGCTGGGTAGAGGCCTTGCTTGAGCTGATGCCTATCAGTCATGTCAGCCAGCTCACCGGACTGCACTGGCATACCATCAAGGCCATCGACAAGCGTCGGCTACAGGCCAGTGTTGGCACCTTTGAGCCCGGCTCGGTGCGGCGGCTGGTGATGGATGAATTCGCCCTGCATAAAGGCCACCGCTATGCCACAGTGATCATGGATGCTGAACGGACTCGCGTTTTGTGGGTGGGGCATGGCAACAGCCGAGAGGCTATTCGCCCCTTTTTCGAGCTGATGGGCGAACGATGCCAACAGATTGAAGCGGTGGCTATGGACATGAACTCCGCCTTCGATCTGGAAGTGAAACAGCACTGTCCACAGGCGGAAGTGGTGTATGACTTGTTCCATGTGGTGGCCGGTTATGGCCGCAAAGTGCTCGACCGAATTCGGGTGGATCAAGCCAATGCATTAAAGCATGACAAGCCGGCTCGCAAGGTCGTCAAGCTGGCGCGTTGGCTACTCCTGCGCAATCGAGAAAATCTCAAGGAAGACCAGGCGGTGAAATTACAAGAGCTATTGGAAGCCAATAAGCCCTTGGCGACAGCATATGTTCTCAAGGAGGCCCTGAAGGAAATCTGGTACGCCCCGAGCGTCAGGGAAGGTTGGCGACGATGGAAGGCCTGGATGCGGCAAGCGAAGGAAAGTGGCCTGGAGCCCTTAGAGCGTTTTGCCAAAAACCTTCGCCGCTACCCCCGGGGGATTTTGGCCAGCGCAATCTTTCCCATGCACACCAGCCTGCTGGAGGGCGTGAATAATCGGATCAAGGTGATCAAACGCATGGCTTATGGATTTCGGGACTCAGAATACTTTTTCCTGAAAATCAAGGCCGCCTTCCCCCGGAAAGACGCGATGAACCGATTATTTTGACCAATACCCTGCTGTTCTCCCTCTCCGGGATAGTGGCGCTGATTGTCGTGCCCTGGTACGGCGTGAGCCACGGTTACGATCTCTGGCAGTGGGCCAGTTTCCTGTTGCTGTTCTGCCTGAGTGGTCTCTCCATCACCGCAGGTTATCACCGGCTCTGGTCGCACAAGGCCTACAAGGCGCACCCCGCTTTGCAGTGGTTGTTTGCCATCGGCGGCGCATTGGCGCTACAGAATTCAGCCCTGCACTGGTCGGCCGATCACCGCCGTCATCATCGCCATGTGGATGACAATGAAAAAGACCCCTACAGCGCGGGGCGCGGTTTCTGGTACTCCCACATTGGCTGGATGTTGCGTGAGCATCAGGGAGAGCGCTATGGCGATTACAGCAACGTGCGGGATCTGCAGAACAACCTGGTGGTCGCGTTTCAGCACCGTCACTATCTGACGCTGGCGCTGGCGGCCAATCTGGGGTTGCCGCTGCTGCTTGGCCTGTGGCACGGGGATCTGCTCGGCATGCTGCTGCTGGCGGGCGTGCTGCGGATGGTGATGACTCACCACACCACCTTCTTCATCAACTCGCTGGCCCATATCTGGGGCAGTCAGCCCTATACCGACCGCAATACCGCTCGCGATAACGGCATCCTGGCCTTTTTCACTTTTGGCGAGGGGTACCACAACTTTCACCATCTGTTCGAGAATGACTACCGCAACGGCATTCACTGGTGGCAATTCGATCCGACCAAGTGGTTGATCCGGCTTGCCTCCTGGTGCGGTCTGGCGGGGGATCTCAGATCCTCGCCGGAGGAGCGTATCGAGCAGGCCCGGCTGCAGATGCAGCTGAAACGGGCGCAAGCCAGATTGCGCAAGCAGGAAGATCGCGAATTGTGGCTGGCGCTGCTGCAGGAGGAGTACGACAAGCGGAGTCAGCAGTTGCAACACTATTACGCCAGTCGCAAGCGGCTGCTGGCGCGCTATGACCGCCTCAAACTGCAACTGGAGTACCGTGCCCTGCGGGACGGCTTCATCGCAGGTAAACGCAACTGGAGTCGCCTGTTGGCAGGTATTGCATGATGCCTTGCTGGTATCGCACAGACTAAAAGAGAAGACCGCCTGCTGGCGGTCTTCTCTTTGGTATGCATGTTTGAACGGCGGGTTGCTTGCGCGCTACTCCGGCAGATCCTGTTCTTGCAGCAGGCTCAGGGTTTGCTGCTCCAGTAGGCTCAGCCCCAGCTGTTCACAGGCCTGCTCAAAGCTGATCCCCAGATGGCACATCATGATATCGATAGCGGGCAGATAGTTTTTCATAGCTTCTTCCATGGTGATCCTCCAGACCGGACTCTTATGCCCTGAACCACTCTGGGCAGCAATTAGACTTTAGGCTTAGTCTGCCCATTTGCTAAGCCCCCCTGCCACTGGGGGAGGGAATTTGTTACCCTGCACCATGATAAAAACGGTTGCCGTATGACTGCGAGCAACGGGTGAGGAGCAGGGCATGTTATTGAGTTTCTTGATCATCGCTTCAGGTTGGTGGCATATCCGTGCTGCTTACGGTTCAGACAGCCGCCAGTTCTATATCAGCAAGCCGCTGACCATGCTGCTTATCATCGCGTTGGCGTTCGGCTACCAGAGTTATGACCACGACGGTTCCCACGCCTGGATCCTGCTCGGCCTCTGCCTCTCGCTGGCGGGCGATGTGCTGCTGATGCTGCCAAGCGATCGCTTCATTCAGGGGTTGGCGGCATTTCTTGTCGCGCATCTCTGCTATATCGTCGGTTTTGCCCAGGGGCCGCTGTTGCTCAATCTGGTGGATGGTTTGTTGCTGTTGCTGATCGCCGGCATGGTCTTTGGCCTGCTGTGGGGCAAGCTGGGGGAGATGCGGATCCCGGTCTTCTGCTACATGCTGGTGATCATCGGCATGGCCTGGGTGGCCGCCGGTGCCTGGCACGCTTCTCTCACCGCCGGTTCTGCCGCTGCTCTGGTGGGGGCGCTGCTGTTCCTCTTCTCCGACAGCATGCTGGCGCTCGATCGCTTCCGCCGCCCCTTTCCCCACGCCCGCGCCTGGGTGATGAGCAGCTACTTCGCGGCGCAATTCCTGATTGCGGGATCGTTGGCGGGATAACGCCTTTTGGTTGAGTGCAGGTCACAGATAACGAAAAACGGGCGCTTGCCCGTTTTTCGTTTGATGCTCGGCGTTTTTTCACGCCTCTAGCGGTTCGGCATCCGCTGCCCGTGGGGCGGGGGATTTGAGCAACAGCATCAGGGCACTGGCGATCAGCAGGAAGATCCCCATGATGTAGAACACCTGGTTGTAGGCCATGATGGCCGCTTCCCGGTTGATGGTATTGGCCAGCATGGCTCGCGCTTGCTGCTGGGCAATCTCGGGGGCGGAGCCCTGTGCCATCATGCTCTGAGCCAGCTGCAGCAGATAGCTCTGCCCCTCGATACTGCTGGCGGCCAGAGTGCTGCCAATTTGCAGCACATGGGTGCGGGTATCGTTGTCGAGCAGGGTCGCGATGATGGCGATACCGAATGCGCCGCCGAGGTTGCGCAGCACGTTGAGCAGGGTCGAGGAGGAGGGTATCTCATCGTGGCTCAGGCTGGCGGTGGCGACCAGGGAGAGCGGCACCATGATGAAGGGTTGCCCCAGCGCCCGCACGATCAGCGACTGGATCAGCTGCGGCCCGGCGTAGTCAACACTCATGTTGACGTTCATAAAGCAGCTGACGGCGAAGATCAGGAAGCCGAAGCTCACCAGATAGCGCGGGTCTATCTTGTGGGTCAGTTTGGGCACCAGCGGCAGCACCAGCAGTTGCGGCAGCCCCATCCACATCAATACTTCGCCGATTTCCAGCGCGTTGTAGTTGTGGATCTGGGTCATGTAGAGCGGCAGTACATAGATAGAGCCCATCAACGCCATGCCGAGGATCAGATAGGCGAAGCAGGCCAGCGCGAAGCGCGGGTTGCGCAGCAGCCGCAGATTGACCAGCGGGTGACGGCGGATCAGCTGGCTGATGACGAAGAACACCAGCGCCACCGCCGAGATGACCGCCAATCGCACGATGAAGCTTGAGCCGAACCAGTCCTCCCGGTTGCCCTCCTCCAGTACCACCTCCAGCAAGCCGAGCCCGAGCGCCATGGTGACGATACCGATGAGGTCGACCCGCTTGATCACCTCCCAGTCCACCGGTTTTTTGTCCAGTCCGTGGGCCAGCATGGCCATCACCAGCAAGCCTGGCGGCACGTTGAGATAGAAGATGTAGTGCCATGACATCTGCTCGGTGAGCCAGCCGCCGAGGGTTGGGCCGATGGCGGGGGCGAAGGTGGCACAGAGGCCAAACAGCGCCATGCCGGTGGCTCGCTTCTGTAGCGGCAACAGGGTAACGATGAGGGAGAAGGCCATCGGGATCAGCGCCCCGCCGGTGAAGCCCTGCAGCGCCCGAAAGACGATCATGCTGGTGAGGTTCCAGCTGAACGAGCAGAGCACGGAGGCGGCGATAAAGGCGCCAGTGGTCCACAGCAGGTAGCGGCGCACGCTCAGCCCCCGGCTCAACCAGCCGCTCAGGGGGATGGCGATCATCTCCGCCACCAGATAGGAGGTGGAGATCCAGGAGCTTTCGCTCAGGGTGGCCGACAGCGCCCCCTGAATATCCTTCAGGGAGGCATTGGTGATCTGGATATCGAGGATGGCCATGAAGGCGCCGATAAGCCCCCCCATGACCGCGATCCAGTTGCGACGTGGAATGGGTTCCATCAGTGGACGGCAACCACGGGATCAGGCGTGCGGGTATCCACGATCACTTCGGTCGAGAGACCCGGCAGCAGTTTGCCTGCCAGCAGGCCCGGCTCGGGGATGCGGATCTTGACCGGCACCCGCTGGACGATTTTGGTGAAGTTGCCGGTGGCATTCTCCGGCGGCAGCAGGGCGAATTTGGCACCAGTCGCCGGGGCCAGGCTGTCGATGATCCCCTCGACCGGTTGATCCGGGTAGGCATCGAGCACCACTTCGACCTTCTGGCCCGGCTGCATATGGGCGAGCTGGGTCTCCTTGAAGTTGGCCTCGACCCACACCTGTTGCAATGGCACCAGACTGGCGACCTGCATGCCGGACTGGACGTAGAGCCCTTCCCGCAGGCTGCGCTTGCCGATGATGCCGTCGGCCGGTGCCCGCAGTTCGGTGTAGCCGAGCTCCAGCTTGGCCTGCTCCAGTTGTGCTTCGCTCAATGCCAGCTTGGCCAGGTTCTGTTTGCGCTCGGCATCCAGTACCAGCAGTCGCTCACGGGCCGCCTGCAGCGCGGCTTGGGCCTCCCGGGCTTGCGCCTGATTGACCTGCAGGCCGGCACGCACCTCGTCCAGACTGTCTTGCGAGCTGTAGTGGCGCTGGTTGAGCTGACTGATCCGGTTGACCTGCTGGCTGGCGCGCAGCTGTTCGGCCTTGGCGGAGGCGACCTTGGCTTCGGCCTGCTGGATCAGGCTCAGTTGTTGGGTGCGGGTGGCCGCCAAATTTTCGGCCGTCGCCTGATTGAGGCGCAGGTCGGCTTCGGCCTCCGCGACCCTGGTTTTGTATTCGCGATCATCGAGACGGGCGATCAGCTGGCCCGCTTTGACCGGCTGGTTGTCGGTGACCAGCACTTCGCGGATATAGCCGGGCAGCTTGGAGCTGATCCCGGTCACTTCACTCTGCAGATAGGCGTTGTCGGTGCTTTCAAAATAGCGGCCGTGAAGATACCAGTAACCGGCGAACAGCAGACCGAGCAGCGCCAATATCATGGCTGCCAGCAGGGGAATTTTTTTGTGTTGACTCATTGTTGTGATTCCTGAACTTAAGGGGCGCAGGCTAACACTGGTCAACTGTTTCGATTAGTATTGGTTCACGAGATATACAGTTTCACTGGTGCAACAATGGATCTCAATGCCGCGTTAATTCTGGTGCGTATCGTCGACAAGGGCTCGTTTACGGGGGCCGCCCGCGAGCTGGGGATGACCAAGGCGATGGTCAGCCGCCGCATCGCCGAGCTGGAACAGCGGCTCGGTGTACGCCTGCTCTATCGCTCCACCCGTCAGCTCACTTTGACCGAGGAGGGGGAGAAGTACTACCTGCACTGCAGCAAGGCGGTCGATGCCCTGACCGAAGCCGAGCTGATGCTGAGCGCCAGCCAGCGGGAGGTGACTGGCACCCTTAAACTGGCGGTACCCATCGAGACGGGGCAACTGGTGGTCGGGCGCTTGGTCGCCAAGTTTTTGCAGGCCTATCCCGCCTTGCAGGTGGAGCTGGAGTTGACCAACCGGGTGGTGGACCCCATCAGCGAAGGGCTGGATGCAATAGTGCGAATAGGCGACATGAGCGACTCCAATCTGGCGGCGCGCCGGCTCTGGAGCACCGGACGGCTGCTCTGTGCCAGCCCGGACTATCTGGTGCGCAGCCCGGTCATCGCGCGGCCGGAGGATCTGGTCAATCACGAGCGGGTGACCGTGAGCAGCGGGTTTCTCGCCTCCCATTGGTGCTTCGAGCTGGATGGCCGAGAGGTGCTGGTTGACCCCCCATCCCGTTTTCGGGTCAATAATATTACCTGTGCCCGGGAGGCGGCAAAGGCGGGGCTGGGGTTGGCCTCGTTACCCGCTATGCTCTGTCAGGATGAGCTGGCCAGCGGCGAGCTGGTGATCCTGCTGCCAGAGTGGCAGCAACCCAGGGTGCCCATCTACCTGCTGTTTCCGGAGCGGCAACTGATGCCGCGCAAGTTGCGGGCATTCATCGATTTCATGATTGAGAACGGCGCCGAGTTTGGCATCGACAAGCTGTTGTAAGGGGGAGCTATGGATAACTGGATCAATCTCTATCGCGCCTCTCACACCCTGGAGGCACACGCGTTGAAAGGGGCGTTGGAGGCGGAAGGGGTGCTGGTACGACTCAATGGCGAGGGGCTATCCGGCGCTCTTGGCGAACTGCCGGTCGACATGTTGCAGGTGACTCTGATGGTGCGGGCCGAGGATCGCAGCAGGGCGGGGCGGGTCATCGAGCGTTACCAGCAGCGTCAGGGTAACGGCTGGCTGTGCGGTCAGTGCGGGGAGGAGAACGGCGCCAACTTCGACGTCTGCTGGCGCTGTCATCACGATCCCCACGACAGCTGATCTTTCTTCCGCTAGCGCGGCGGGAACTCGATATCTTCCCCTGCGCTGGCATCGTGATAGGTCGCCAGATCCAGCTCGTTTTCGCTGCGGGCGATCAGCACCGACACCAGAATATCCCCCGATACATTGACCGTGGTACGCGCCATGTCGAGGATCCGGTCAATACCTGCAATCAGTGCCACCCCTTCCAGCGGCAAACCCACCGCCGTCAGCGTCAGGGTCAGCAGCATCAGCCCGGTGCCCGGGGTGCCTGCGGTGCCGATACTGGCCAGGGTGGCGATGCTGATGATGGTCAGGTAATCAACCATGTGCAGATCCACCCCGAATGCCTGAGCCACGAACAGCGCAGTGACTCCCTGATAGAGGGCGGTGCCATCCATGTTGATGGTGGCGCCGATGGGCAGCACCTTGGCTGTGATGGCCGGAGAGACTCCCAGCCGCTTCTCGGCGCAGGCCAGACTGATGGGCAGGGTGGAGCTGCTGGAGCTGCTGGTGAAGGCCACTGCCTGGGCATCGACGATGCTCTTGAAGTAGTGCAGCGGATTGAGCCGTGCCAGCAGAAGCAGCAGGGCGCTGTAGACCCCGAGCACGTGCAGCAGGCAACCGAGGTAGACGGCGCCGATCACCTTGAGCAGCGGCAGCAGCAGGTCGAGGCCGTACTTGCCGGTCATCCAGGCCATCAGGGCGCAGACACCGTAAGGGGCGAGTGCCATCACCATCTGGGACAGCTTGAACATTCCCTCGGCCAGCGAGGTGAAGACGAGGATGGCGGGACGGCCACGGCGACCGCTGGCGTTGAGGGCTACCGCCAGCGCGACGGCAAAGACGATCACTTGCAGGATCTTGCCATCCACCATCGCCTGTACCGGGTTGCTCGGCACCAGATGGCTCAGCACGCTGGCCAGGGTGGGTGGCTCCGACATGCCGATGCGCTGATAGGGGCCCATGTCGGCGCCCATGCCGGGCTCCAGCAGCCAGCCCATCATCAGGCCGATGCAGATGGCGATGGCGGTCGAGCAGAAGTAGAGGCAGATCGCCTTGCTGCCGATGCGATCGAGGGCCTTGCCCTTGAGCAGCGAGGTGAGGCCGGCGATGACCGAGCAGAAGATAAGGGGCACCATCAGCATCTGGATGGTGTTGACGAACAAGACGCCAAGGGGCTTGAGCAGCAGGGCCTGCTCTTGAAAGCCGACGCCCAGACCCACCCCTGTCAGCATGCCGATCAGGGTCTTGAGCCAGAGGGGGCGGCGGGTCCAGATCTGCCAGGGCTTGAGAGCCTCTCCATGGAACAGCATGACGCCAATATCCTTATACATTGTCTGCGATGGCCAAAAAGGGGCGCCAGTGTAGCGATCCCTGACGCAGGTTGCCACATTATCGACAAAGCGGTGGCGCTGACCACTCCCCTGACCAGGTAATGCGCAATTTATTGGCCTATATCAAGATCCCTCCGGGCAGGGCGATATTTAATTGGCATTAAATATGTTCATTATTGAGGTGAGAGATGTCGCAATCGGTTCATGGTCACGAAGTGATGGAGATGATGCTGGCGCAAGGGGGGCAATTTACCCGTGCCAGCCTGAAACAGGCGATGGCGGAGCGGTTTGGTGCCGAGGCTCGTTTTCATACCTGTAGCGCCAGCGAGATGGATGCGGAGGCGCTGATCGACTTCCTGGCCGCTCGCGGCAAATTTATCGACTCGGCAGAGGGCTTCCAGACCCATGCCGACAAGATCTGCAACCACGGTTAACCTCGCAGCGAGCGCATCTGGCGCTCGCTCAATTCTTTGCCCTTTGCTATATTTCGCCCCCTCTCTTTTTCCTATTCAAGGCGTAGCCAGGGCGTTGTATGGATACTTTCTCTGCCGCAGTCATGCTGTTTCTGATCATGGACCCGCTGGGCAACCTGCCGGTCTTCCTCTCTATCCTGCGTCATATCGATCCCAAGCGGCGCCGCAAGGTGATGGTGCGCGAGCTGCTCTTCTCGCTGGCCATCATGATGCTGTTCCTGTTTGTTGGTCAGCAGATCCTCGGCTTCCTCAACCTGCGGCAGGAGGCGGTCAGCATTGCGGGGGGCATCATCCTGTTCCTGATCGCCATCAAGATGATCTTCCCGAGTGAAGGGGGGGTGACCGGACTGGCGGCGGGCGAGGAGCCTTTCCTGGTGCCGATGGCGATCCCGATGATCGCTGGCCCCTCGATCCTTGCCTCTTTGATGCTGCTGGCTAATCAGGAGCCGACCCGGATGGTGGACTGGTCATTGGCGCTCTTCATGGCCTGGGCTGCCAGCGCGGTGATCCTGATGTTCTACGAGGTATTCAACAAGCTGCTGGGTGAGCGGGGACTCACTGCGGTGGAGCGGCTGATGGGCATGCTGCTGGTGATGATCTCGGTCCAGATGCTGCTGGACGGGGTACATCACTATCTGGCTGTGACCGCCATCCCCTGACCCTCATTGCTCATGGGGGGCTGTAGCTGACTCATGATCTGGGTCAGCAGTAGCTCCCGCAGCCAGCGGTGGCCCGGGTCTTCGCTGTGACGCTGATGCCAGATCAGCAGATGGGAGATGCTGTCCAGCCCGATGGGCAGCGGCAGTTGCAACAGCGGATAGACCTGGGTGGCGTGGCGGGCGTAGAGCTTGGAGAGCGTTACTATCATGTCGGAGTGCATCCCCATCCGCAGCGCCGCCTCGAAGGAGGGCACGGTCGCCTCGATACGTCGATAGAGATCCTGCTCCGCCAGCTTGTGATCCAGCATCCAGCGATCCCGCCCCTCGCAATAGGTCTGCACATGAGGGTAGCTGAGGTAGTGATCCAGATTCCAGCCGGGCTCCCGCAGCGCGGGGTGGTGCTGCTGCACCAGACAGGTGAGATCATCGACCGCCAGCACTCGCTGGCAGATGCTGTCGGGCAGGGTATCGAGCCGATAATCGGAGCTGATACAGTTCTCCCGCACCGCGAAGGCGATGTCCACCTGTCCCTGACTCATCTCGGTCAAACTGTTTTCGGTCCACTCCTCGTAGCGCAGGCGGATCCGTGGTGCCTGCCGCTTCAGCTCGCTCAGATAGAGCGGTGCAAACAGGGTGAAGGCGCTGTCCATGCTGGCGATGACAAACTCCCGCTCGGAGCTGGCAGGGTCAAACTCGGGCGGCTGGATCAGGTTATCCAGCGACAGCAGAATGGGCTGCAACTGCTGTTGCAGCGCAAGGGCGCGGCCGGTGGGTTCCAGCCCGTAGGCAGAGCGGATGAAGAGGGGATCATTGAAGGTATCGCGCAGACGGCCGAGGGCTTTGCTGACGGCGGACTGGCTCAAGTGGAGTCTGCGTGCCGCCTTGCTGCCGTTGCGCTCTTCCAGCAGTACTTGCAGGATAATCAGCAAATTGAGGTCGATGCGACCCAGTTGTTCCAGCAGCATGATATGAATCCTCTTCAATTCTAAGATGAATTTATACCATTTGTTTTCATATCTTGGCGATCTTATCCTCGAATGGTCTCAGGTTCGCATGAACCACTGGTACAGGATGTAGCGGTTGAGGGGACACGTAGCACAATCAATATGGCGACCTTCTGGTCGCCCTATTTTTTGGCTATGATTTATTTGCTCACTTGCACCTGCCTTGATTTTGCCCAACAATCCCTGCGCTCTACTTTGATACAAGTAACAGATATCTCTTTGTGAGGCGTATCTCGATGGGACTCGGTGGAATTCATATCTGGCATATGTTGATCCTCTTGCTGGTCGTTGTGCTGGTCTTCGGCAGCAAGCGTCTTGCCAGTGCAGGTGAGGATCTGGGGACCGCCATCAAAGATTTTCGCAAGGCGATGCGTGACGACGCAAATCATCCGAAATAAGCAGTAGGAGTAGAAAATGTCTGTAGACGAGAAAGTTGAACTGAACGAAACCTGTGACAGCTGCGGCTGTTTTGCCGAGATCGGCACCATCATCGGCGAAGGCGACGATGTGATGGATCTGGTTATTGAAGCCGCTGCCGAGGCGGATGCCCGCGCCAAGCTGGCTGCTTATGAAGCACTGGCCAAGCAGGTCACTGCTGAAGCTCAACTGAGCAGCGAACTGACCCAGGGCGCCAACGGCGTGATCCTGAAAGCCCGCCTGCAATTCACCTGCACCGCCGAAAAACTGATTTTCGAAATGCGGGCCCGCTCTATCTGAGTTGTCTGATAACGCGGCAGGTTTGCCTGCCGTGTTGACCCTTCTGCTGTGGGTCGGCGTTCTATAGTTACTCTATCCCACAGACGTTTTTGCCCGGCGCGAGTCGGCCAACAGAAGGCGTAAACATCATGACGCAGCGATGGATCTCTGCCCCCAATTCCACCTTCTATGGTGATCCGTGCTGCCAACAGGCAGCAGGCGTGACCTCAGCACAGGGGCAGCCATCGTGATGCGACGCTGGATCTGGGCTCTGCTGGCCCTCTGCTGTTTTCCCCTGCTGGCGGCTGAACTCAAGCCACAGCGTTTGCCCCAACCCGGGGATCTCGAAAGCATTCTGCAAAAGCGCGAACTCAGGGCGCTGGTGGTCTATGAGCGCGGCTTCTACTTTCTCGATCGTGGGGCCCAGTACGGCATTCTGGTCAATCAGCTGCAAGGGTTTGAGCGCTGGTTGAACAAGACCTATCTCGCCAAGGAGAAGGTCAAACTCAAGGTGGTCTACATCCCGGTGCGCCAGGACAAGCTGCTGGACTACCTGACCGAGGGGCGTGGCGATCTGGTGGCGGCGACCATGACGGTGACCCCGACCCGGCGTGAACAGGTGGCCTTCTCCCGGCCGCTCATCTCTTCCATCGAGGAGTGGGTGGTAAGCCAGAAGAGCCTGCCCGCCTTCAACCGCATTACCCAGCTCTCCGGCAGACGGGTCTGGGTGCGGGCCAGCTCCAGCTACTACGAGAGTCTGCGCCAGCTCAACTGGCTGTTTCGCGAGCTGGGGCTGCCCCCCGTCTATATCGAAACGGTGCCCGAATACTTGCAGGATGGCGACCTGCTGGAGATGGTGGCTGCCGGCCTTATTCCCTTGACGGTGACCGACAGCTACAAGGAGCGGATCTGGCTGGGGGGCATGATCTCCGGCCTCAAGGCTCACAAGCTGATCCCCCTGCGCAGTAACGGCAACAGCGCCTGGGCGCTGCGCAAGAACAGCCCCGAGCTGCTCGAGGCGGTCAATGGTTATCTGGCGAGCGTCAGCCGCAACAGCCTCTACAGCGACATGACCCTGCGCCGGTTGCTGGTTCACAGCGAGCAGCTGAGCAATATCCTGGCGCCGGACCCCATGGGGCGCCTCGCGACCATTCGCAAGGTGCTGGAGAAGTACGCCAATCAATACGATCTCGACTGGCTGATGCTGGCGGCGCTCGGCTACAAGGAGTCCGGCCTCAATCCCAAGGTGCGTTCGCACAAGGGGGCCGTGGGCATCATGCAGCTGCTGCCCAGCACGGGGCAGGAGGTTGGCATCAACGGCGCCAGACTGACCACCCTTGAGGGTAATGTGGAGGCCGCCTGCCGCTACCTGCGGTTGATCCTCGATACCTACTTCGATGATCCCAAGCTGGATCGGCTCAACCGCCACCTGTTTGCCCTCGCCGCCTACAACGCGGGGCCGAACCGGGTACAGGCGCTGCGGGGCAAAGCCGACAAGCTGGGGCTCGATCCCAACGTCTGGTTCGGCAACGTGGATCAGCTGGTGGCCAACGAAGTCGGACAGGGGCCGATCAACTATGTCGGCACCATCTACAAGTACTACGTGGCCTATCGTTTCAGCCTGCCCCAGATCGAGGGCAAGGCTGCCGCTATCGAAGCGGCTCAGCCCTGAGCCGGTTGACCGGCAGGGTCGCCTGCACGGTCGGCAATTGCCAGCCACCGTCTCTGTGTTGCAAAAACCAGTGGGCGGGGCCGGTGGCCGGGATGAGATCTGGCTGGCTGAGCTGGCCCAGATAGCGCAGCATCGGGGTATCATGCAGTTCCATCAGCAACTCCTTTTGAATATGTGAAGAGGCTCGCCAGCGTTATGACACCCGGCCATGACAGCAGGATGACACCATGATCCCCGGATCCTTTGCCCTGATCGACGATCCCCTGCTGGCGCTCAAGGTGCGCTGCCAATGGATCCGTCATGCCCGCGAGCGGATCCAGGCGCAGTACTACAGCTGGGAGGAGGACAGCAGCGGCAAGCTGCTGCTGAGCGAGCTACTCCACGCCGCCCGGCGCGGCGTCAAGGTGCAGCTGCTGGTGGATGATCTCTATGCCGGTGACAACCGCTTTCTGGAGATGGTGGCTCACTACCCGGGGATCGAGGTGCGGCTGTTCAACCCCTTCTGGCTGCGGGGCTGGCGCCCGCTGGCACTGCTGCTGGAGGGGTTGCTCAGCTTTCGCCGCATCAACCACCGGATGCACAACAAGCTGCTGCTGGTGGATGGCAAGCTGGCGCTGATCGGCGGGCGCAACATCGGCGATCGCTACTTCGGTCTGGATCCGCAAGCCCCCTTCGTGGATCTCGATCTCGCCTGTCAGGGGGGGCTGTGCCAGCAGATGGCGCAGGGGTTCGAGCAGTTCTGGCACAGCCGCTGGAGTCATCCCATCCGCCATCTGCTGCGCCGCGAGCTGCTGCCCGCCGAAATAGAGGTGGTCAACGACTTCCTGTTCACCATGACGGATCCGGCGGTGGCGACGGTCTACGATCTGCCCGCAGCGCTGTTCGACGAGAGCAATGTGCCGCTGCAGTGGCACGAGGGGCGGGCCGAGGTGTGGTTCGACCGTCCCGGCAAGGGGCTGATCTCCCGCCCCGCCACCGCCCGTCAGCTGTGGCGCCAGTTGGCTGACAATCCCGGCTCGCTGGGGTTGGTAACCCCTTACCTCATCCTTACCCGCGGGTTTCGGCACCGTCTGGCTCGGCTGCGCCAGCAGGGGGTCACCATCGACATTCTCACCAACTCGCTGGCCAGTACCGATGTGCCGCTGGTCTATGGCGCCTATCAGCGCTATCTCGGCTGGTTGCTGCGCCGCGGGATCCGGGTCGCCGAGTTCGCTCATGGCCACGGCAGCCTGCACGCCAAGCTGATCCTGCTGGGGCAGGAGCGGGCGCTGTTTGGTAGCCTCAACCTCGATCCCCGCTCGCTGTTTCTCAATACCGAACTGATGCTGCATCTGCACTGCCCGCCGATCTGCGAGGCGCTGCGAATGTGGTTGGCTCGCTGGCAGGAGCAGGCCGGTGGATCGCCGCGCAAACCCGAGGGGTGGTCAAGGCGGCTGATCGCCCGCCTGAGCGACTGGTTGCCACTGCGCCGCTGGCTATGAGGTGGCCACTTTTTGTGCGAGATCTCGCAAAGCCTTGTAAGCCATTGCAGACGGCCCTTGCGGGTGAATAACCACAGGTGAGTCTATCTAGCTGTTTTATAACAATTTAGTGGTGGTGATAAGGCTGTTTTTTTGTACTTGGATGTGAATGGAATGGGCATAAAAACGTTTTTTATTTTGTTTTTATGCGTAATATTTCAGTTGCAAGGACAAACATGGCGGCTTGTCTGCCGTGTGGACGAGGGTTGTTACGGGTAACTGGCCAGTTGCATCGCTGCAATTGGCGTGCACTTCAGATGGGTCGCGAACTATCGGAAAGTGAAACAGAGACCCGGCGTGGCCGGACTCCAATATGGAACATGCTATTTGCGAGGGGGTGACATGGACATGTCACCCCACTTTTTTTGGCCGCTCGCCACCGTTTACCTTTTCCCATGACTGCTGCTCATCGCAAGAGCCGCAGAGGGAAAGGCAATAAAAAGAGGGCCGCAATAGCGGCCCTCTTTCTCATTTGCTCAGTGGATTAACCGGCATTGATGCTGCGGCGATGCTGCAGCCAGACGATCACCCCGAACAGCAGGAAGCCCGGGATCCACATCCACTCCTTGGTCCAGCGCTCGGTCGGCGCCTTGACGGTGAGGATCTCCTGATCGAACTCCAGCCCCATGGTGGCGGCCGGGCTGCCAAAGGCGACGTTGTCGATCAGCGTCTTGCCATCCTGCTCATAGAGGCTCAGCCCCAGATTGGCCAGCCGCTCCTCGCCATCCGCGCCATCCGGTACGGCGATCAGCAGGGTAAACTTGCGCGGTTTGCCCACCGCATCTTCACCGAGGATCCGCAGCCGCAGGGTGCTCTCCGCTTCCACTTCGCCCATGGTTTGGGCCAGCTGGGCAGGCGGGGTCTCGCGATAGGGATCGTGCACCATGTCCATCCAGAAACCCGGGCGGAACAGGGTAAAGGCGACCAGCAGTAGCAGCACGCTCTCGTACCAGCGGCTCTTCACCAGGAACCAGCCCTGGGTGGCGGCGGCGAAGATCAGCATGGCGATGGTCGCCACGATGAAGATCAGCACCCCGTGGGCGAAGTCCACGTCGATCAGCAGCAGATCGGTGTTGAAGATAAACAGGAACGGCAGCGCCGCGGTACGCAGGCTGTAGTAGAAGGCGGTGATCCCGGTCTTGATGGGATCGCCCTTGGAGACGGCGGCTGCCGCGAAGGAGGCCAGTCCTACCGGCGGCGTCACATCCGCCATGATGCCGAAGTAGAAGACAAAGAGGTGCACCGCGATCAGCGGCACGATCAACCCGTTTTGTTGCCCCAGCGTCACTACCACCGGTGCCAGCAGGCTGGAGACAACGATGTAGTTGGCGGTGGTGGGCAGCCCCATGCCGAGGATCAGGCTCAGCAGGGCGGTGAGTAGCAGCATCAGCAGCAGGTTGCCCATGGAGAGGAACTCCACCAGATCCGCCAGCACCAGACCGACCCCGGTCTGGGAGACCGCACCCACGATAATCCCCGCGGTGGCGGTGGCAATGCCGATACCAATCATGTTGCGAGCACCGGCGACCAGCCCTTCCCGCAGATCCACCACGCCGTCCACGACGGTGCCGTAGTCGTGCTTGCCGTCCTGGCGCAGCCAGTTGAGCAGCGGGCGCTGGGTCAGCAGGATGATCACCAGCATCACGGTCCCCCAGAAGGCCGACAGCCCCGGCGAGAGGCGTTCCACCATCAGGCACCATACCAGTACCACCACCGGCAGCAGGAAGTGCAGGCCGGAGAGCAGCACGGCGCGGGTATTGGGCAGCTCGGTGAGCGGCTTGTCGGGATCTTCGGCAGGCAGTGGTTCATTGCTGGCGGCGATCTTCAACAGGGCCACATAGGTGGCAGCCAGCAGTACCGAGATCCCCGGCAGTGCGTAGTCACCCAGCGCAGGTTTGAGCCAGCCGAGGCCATAGTAGACCGCCAGTGACAGGCCGCTGATGAGGGCCGCGCCAAAGGCAAAGCCGGTCAGGCGGCGCAGCCAGGGTTTGGGTTGATGGTTGCCGATGGGCTGCATGCCCAGTTTTAGCGCCTCCAGATGGACGATGTAGAGCAGCGCTATGTAGGAGATGGCGGCAGGCAGGAAGGCGTGCTTGATGATCTCCACATAGGGGATGCCCACGTATTCGACCATCAGGAAAGCCGCAGCCCCCATCACAGGTGGCATGATCTGGCCGTTGACCGAGGAGGCCACTTCCACTGCCCCCGCTTTCTCTGAACTGAAGCCCACCTTCTTCATCATCGGGATGGTGAAGGTGCCGGTGGTCACCACGTTGGCAATCGACGAGCCGGAAATCAGACCGGTCAGGCCGGAGGCGACCACTGCTGCCTTGGCCGGGCCGCCGCGCAGGTGACCGAGCAGGCTGAAGGCGAGCTGGATAAAGTAGTGACCGGCACCGGCCCGCTCCAGCAGGGCGCCGAACAGCACGAACAGGAACACGAAGCTGGTGGAAACGCCAAGGGCAATACCAAACACCCCTTCGGTAGTGATCCACTGGTGGTTGGCCAGCGCGCTGAAGCTGACCCCACGGTGTGCCAGCAGTCCCGGCATCCAGGGGCCCGCCAGGCTGTAGACCAGAAAGACGATGGCGATGACCGCCAGTGCCGGCCCCAGGGCGCGGCGCGCCGCTTCCAGCAGCAGCGGAATGCCGATGCAGGCGGTCACCAGATCGGCGGTAGTGAGGGTGCCGGGCCGCAGCGCCAGCGCTTCATACATCACGAACAGGTAAGACGCGGCGCCAGCGGCGATCAGGCCGAGGGCGATATCACCGAGGGGTACCCGATCCCGCGGCGAGGAGCGAAATGCCGGGAACACCAGAAAAGCCAGCAACAGGGCAAAGGTGAGGTGAATGGAGCGGGTTTCGGTGTCATTGAGTACGCCAAACCCCACCATGAAGGGGAGTGGCGAGGCGATCCAGAGCTGGAACAAGGACCAGGCCAGCGCCAGCGTGGTGATGATCCAGCCCAGCGGGCCCAGCGGCAGGCGAGCACCCACGTCCTGGGCGATCAGTTCCTCGGTAGAGAGTTGTTTATCTTGCATAGGGTTAACTTGTGCCAACGAGTACAACAAGAGCGACACCCGCCCCCGCAATCAGGCGGCAGACGGGTGTCGAAGAGAGTGACAAAGGCCCTTGGGCCTTTAATCAGAGCCAGCCGCGCTCTTTGTAGTAGCGGGCAGCCCCTTCATGCAGCGGTGCAGAGAGACCTACCTTGATCATGTCGGCCTCTTTCAGGTCGGCAAAGGCAGGGTGCAGGCGCTTGAAGCGATCCAGGTTGTCGAACACCGATTTGACCAGCTGATAGACCACTTCCGGATCGGTCTTGGCGCTGGTGGAGAGCACCGCTTTGCCACCGATGGAGGGGGTCGGCTTGTCGCTGCCCTTGTAGAGGCCGCCCGGGATCTCGGCCTTGCTGTAGTAGCTCTTCTCGGCCAGCAACTTGTCGATGTCGGCGCCGGTCACCGGTACCAGTACTGCATCTGTGGTGGTGGAGGCTTCCTGAATGGCGCCGTTCGGGTGACCCACGAAGTAGCTCATAGCGTCGATGTTGTTGTCACCGAGGGCGGAGGCCTGTTCGGCCGGTTTCAGCTCGGAGACCAGACCGAAGTCACCCTTCTTCCAGCCTTTGACCGCCATTATCTCTTCCATGGTGTCACGCTGGCCGGAGCCCGGGTTACCGATGTTGACGCGCTTGCCTTTCAGATCGTCGAAGCTGGCGATCTTGGCATCGCGGCGAGCCAGGATGGTGAACACCTCGCTCTGCAGGGAGAAGACGGCGCGAATGTCATCCATGGCCCCTTCGGCCTGGAACGGCGGCAGCCCTTTCATCGCCTTGAACTGGTGGTCGGATTGCATGATGCCGAAGTTGAATTCGCCGCTACGGATGCCGTTGACGTTGGCAACACCACCGCCACTGGCCGGGGCATTGCACTTGATCTGGTGATCGGCGGCGCCGCGATTGAGGAAGCGGCAGATAGACTGGCCTGCGACATAGTAGACGCCGGTCTGACCGCCGGTGCCTATGGTCACGAAGCGCTCCTGCGCTTGTACCGGACCACCGAATGAGACACCGACCAGGGCCGCCGACAGGGCACACGCCAAAGTTAATCCTTTCATTTTTTCTCCCTTTTCTTTGATTTTGTTTATCCGATCCCCGGATAAATTGATGGCAATGCCGTTCTGCGCCGGGTATGCCGATGGGGCCTCATACGAGGAATGGTCAGGCTGTTACCCCCTTCCAAAAAAAGTCACCATCATCCTGCGGTGAGATAACCGGCGTCCTGCCAGCAGAAGATAATTTGGCCGCTGAGGGGCCAAATAAAAAGTAATAACGACTTCGATTAAGCATATGGCACCAACATAAATCAAACAAAACGGCAAAAATGCAGCGTTAAATATCGAAAAGTTTGATGTCGGTCATTAATTTATTGATTGAGGATTAATTTTGCGAGCAGGGAGGGGGTCTTATGCGGCCCTTGCGTGACAAGGGCCGGGATCATGACGGATCAGTTGGCCGGGGTGGCCAGATCCAGGATAAAGGCGTATTCCAGCGCGATATCCTCGTAGGCTTTGAAGCGGCCCGACTTGCCGCCGTGGCCGGCATCCATGTCGGTGTTCAGTAACAACTTGTTATCATCCGTCTTCAACTCGCGCAGCTTGGCGACCCACTTGGCGGGCTCCCAATATTGCACCTGGGAGTCGTGCAGCCCGGTGGTGACCAGCAGGTTGGGGTAGGCTTGCGCCTTCACCTGATCGTAGGGGCTGTAGCTCTTCATGTAGTCGTAGTAGCGCTTCTGGTTCGGGTTGCCCCACTCGTCATACTCCCCGGTGGTGAGGGGAATGGACTCGTCCAGCATGGTGGTGACCACATCGACGAACGGCACCTGCGCCACCACGCCGCGATAGAGTTCGGGCGCCTGATTGATGACGGCCCCCATCAGCAGACCACCGGCGCTGCCGCCGATGGCGTAGACCTGATCCCTGGCACCGTAGCCTTGCTCCACCAGCGCCTTGGTGACATCGATGAAGTCATTGAAGGTGTTCTGCTTTTTCAGCAACTTGCCATCTTCGTACCAGTGACGGCCCAGCTCTTCACCACCCCGAATATGGGCGATAGCGTAGACGAAGCCGCGATCCAGCAGGCTCAGGCGCGAGCTGCTGAAGTCGGGATCCATGCTGGCGCCGTAGGAGCCGTAGCCATAGACCAGCAGCGGATTCTTGGGCGCATCGGCCTGCTCTTTCTTGAACTTGTCTTTGCGATAGACCAGCGACACCGGCACCGATACACCGTCGCGGGCGGTCACCCAGAGTCGCTCGCTGGCGTACTGGTCGGCCTTGAAGCCTGCCACCGGCTGCTGCTTGAGCAGGGTGCGCTTGCCGCTCGCCATATCCAGCTCATAGGTGGAGGCGGGGGTGGTCATGGAGGAGTAGCCATAGCGCAGGGCGCTGGTATCCGGCTCCGGGTTGTAGGCGAGCCAAGTGACATAGGCGGGATCGTCGAAGGCGATCTCCTTCTCGTCACCGCTCTGCCAGTTGATCTGGCGCAGTCGGGTCAGCCCCTTGCTGCGCTCTTCCAGTACCAGCCAATCCTTGAACAGGGCGTAGCTCTCCAGCAGCACGTCCGGATTGGGGGCAATCACCGCCTTCCAGCGATCGACCGGGCTCTCCTTGGTCTCGTAGAGGCCGAAGTTCTTGCCGTCCTTGTTGGAGCGCACATAGAAGCGGCCGCGGTAGTGATCCAGGCTGTATTCGTGATCCATCTGACGGGGCAGGAACAGGCGGGGGGCGTGCTCCGGCTGGTTGGCATCGATCAGCCGTGCTTCGCCGGTAGTTGTGCTGGAGAGGGCGATGACGATGAAATCTTCCGAAGTGGTGGCGTAGAGGCTGACGTAGAAGGAGTCATCCTTCTCCTCGTAAACCAGCTTGTCCGTGGCCGGATCCGTCCCGAGCGTATGGCGATAGACCTGATACGGAAGCAGGGTCTGCGGGTGCTTGCGCACATAGAAGACGGTCTTGTTGTCGTTGGCCCACACCAGATTGCCGGAGGTATTTTCCAGTTTGTCGGTGGCCCACTGGCCGCTCTCCAGATCGAGGAACTGGATCTGGTACTGACGACGGGAGAGGAAATCTTCCGCTACCGCCAGCCAGCGGTTGTTGCGGCTCACCTCAAGGGCGCCTAGGGCATAGAACTCGTGCCCCTCAGCCCGCAGGTTGCTGTCGAGCAGCAGGCTTGCCTGCTCTTCCCCGAGCTTGGTGCGTGAATAGATCCCGTACTCCTTGCCCGGCTCATAGCGGGTCTGGTAGCGGTAGCCATTTTTCACATAGGGCACCGACTCATCCTGCTGGGGGATGCGGGCCACCATCTCCTTGTAAAGCTGTTCGCGCAGGGGCTGGGTCGGCTTGAGCATGGCCTCGGTATAGGCGTTCTCGGCCTCCAGGTATTGCAATACTTCCGGCGCCTGACGCTGGTCGTCGCGCAGCCAGTAGTAGTTGTCGATGCGGGTATCCCCGTGCTTTTTCAGGGTGCGGGGATGTTTGGCGGCCACGGGCGGCTGGATTGGATGTTCGCTTGTCAGCATGGCGGGCTCTTCATTGGCATAAGTGGGAGGGAGAACTGTCAGAAAGGCTAGCAGCAGAACTCCTCGGGAAAAGGTAAACATGTCGCATCCTTGGCGCTGGAAAGGGTTGGTAGACCTGAGCATCGGCTCCATGAATTGGCGTTAAATCTGCCCCTTGTTGCCGGTCGTTGCAAGCAATCCCTTGTTATTGCAGGAAATGTAATCAAAAAAGCCGCTATCTCGCGATAGCGGCCCTCTTTCTGGCCATGAGCGGCAAGCGTCCGCTCAGGTGTGCCTCACATGATATGGGAGTGCCCTCTCATGACCAGTTTTCGTCAGCCGGGGTAGCTCGACCAGCGGTTGGTCGCGCCCTCTTTGCTGATACTCAGTACCTCATAGGGATGGCCCGGAATATCCATGCCCGGCGCACTCTGGGGCATGCCCGGAATGGTCAGGCCGCGGATCGCCGGTTTTTCCCTGAGCAGCTTCTGCACATCGGCGGCCGGTACATGCCCCTCGATCACATAGCCGTTCACGATTCCGGTATGGCAAGAGGCCAGTTCCGGCGCGATACCGTATTGCTGCTTCACTGCGCCGAGTTGCTCGGTCTCGATGACCTCCAGTTCGAAGCCATTCTGCTCCATGTGCTCGTTCCAGCTCTGGCAGCAGCCACAATATTTTGATTTGTAGACGGTCATCTTCTCAGCCGCGAGGGCCGAAAAGCTGACGGTACCGGCCAGCATGGCCAGTAACAGGGGTTTGTACATTACTCACCTCAGATTCAAGAAAAGTTGCCCGATACGGGATGGCAGTCAGATCTGAGTGCGAGGGGGGCGTTCGAGCCGCTCGCTCGGGGCGTCCGGCATAAAGAGAGAGGGAGAGGCGAAGTCGGGGCTATCCGGTTCCAGCACGGCGACCGTCTGGCTGTCGCTGCCCACCAGCGTCATCGAGAGGGCGGTGGTAAAGCTGCCGCAGGGCATCGCTTTTTCCAGGGTGCGCTCGCTCTGGCTGCAGTGGGTGGTCAGGGTACAGAGGTCGGTTGCGGCCCGGCTGCCAAACGACATCAACACCAGCACCAGACTCCACAAGGGGAGCCAGCGACGGGCGTGAGCGAGTTGGCGACGGGTGAGAACCATGGAATGACTCGAAAATAACAAGGGGCACATGGTAACCCTGTGCCCCGGGGGAGGGTCAAGCCCTCCCCATGGTGTCAGTCAGCCCAGATTAAGGTTGCTGACGGGTCGCCGCCAGCACGATCTCGCGCACGCAGACGTTGGCAGGTTGGTTCCAAGCGTAGAGCACGGCATCGGCGATCACTTCCGGCGCAATGACGCCGCCCATCTGATCTTTCCAGTCGTGGTAACCGGCCTTGATGCTCTCGTCAGTGGTGTGGCTGAGCAGCTCGGTCTCGACCGCACCCGGAGCAATGGTCACCATCCGCACGCCGACATCGGCCACCTCTTCCCGGATGTTCTCGGTCAGGGCGTGCACGGCGAACTTGGTAGCGCAGTAGGCGGCATGGTTCGGGAAGGTCTTGCGACCGGCGATGGAGCTGATGTTGATGATGGTGCCACTGCGGCGCTCCTTCATGCCTGCCAGCACTGCGTGGACGCCATTCAGCACCCCCATCACGTTGATGTTGAGCATCTGCTGCCACTCGGCCGGGTCCTGCACATCGGCCTGACCCAGCAGCATGACGCCTGCGTTGTTGACCATGCAGCCGACCGGACCGAATTGGGCTTCTGCCTGCTGGACGGCGGCCTTCATGGCGGCGGTGTCGGTCACATCGACCCCGATGCAGAGGGTATCGGGCAGGTTCAGTGCTTGCATCGGCTCGACCCGGCGGGCCAGCAGCAACAGCGGATGACCGGCAGCAGAGAAGGCACGGGCGATGGCGGCACCGATCCCGGCGGAGGCGCCGGTGATCACGACGAGAGATTTGGACATGGGTCTTTCCTTCTGATTCAAGAGTCGGTTTGAGCAAACGGGTGGCTGGCCAGCACGGAACCCAATCACTATAGTCACTGTATCTATAAGTGATAAATATTGTTTTCCGCTGGTTATCATCTGAAAAAACTATGGTTGGTTTATGCTGGACTTGAGATTGCTGCGTTTCTTCATCGCCATCTATGAAGAGAAGAACATCACGGCGGCGGCCGAACGTTGCCACGTCAGCCAGCCCTCCCTCTCGGCGGGACTGCGCCAGCTGGAAGAGGCGCTCGGTGACAGCCTGTTTATCCGGGGCAAGAAGGGGGTGGTGGCGAAAGATCCGGCCCACTATCTCTATCCCCACGCGGTCAAGCTGGTGGAGGAGGCGCGCCGCTTGCCGGAGCTGTTTCGCCAGAAAGCAACGCGCGCGAGGCTCAATATCGCCATCATGCCGGACTTGAGTCGCCGCCGGGTGGCCGGGCTGCTGCAGCAAGTACAGCGCGTGTTGCCGCAGCTGGATCTCACCCTCTCCGACTACACCACGCCCGCCGACTGCCGCTTGACGCTGGATGCCCTGCGCCGGGAGGACGAAATCTTCCTGCCGCTGTGGGAGGAGGATTACGTGCTCTGCGTACCGGTCGACCATCCCCTGGCCAGTCGCGGGAGGATCGAACTGGCCGAGCTGCAACATTATGATTTTATTGAGTGCCCGCCCTGCGAAGCCCATCAGCAGACCATAGGCCTGCTGGCCTGTGACCGGCTTACCCTCAATCTGGTGGCCAAGGCCGAAAGCAAGGGGTTGGTGATGGCGCTGGTGCTGGCGGGGGTTGGCATCAGTTTTCTGCCGGATGGTCTGGTGGAGGATGAGGCTGGGCTCTGTACCCTGCCGGTGAGCGGGCCGCGGATGTTTCGCCGGATCGGCCTCTGCTATCCCGCCCACCAGACCCTCAATCCGGCGTTGCGGGAACTGATCCCCGAGTTGGCAGGTTATGGCGCTTCCTGATAAGGTCGCTCTCCTGTGCACCTTTACGATGCAGCTCTCCAGACTCCCCTTTTCTGTTTACCGCGCCTTGCACCGCAAGGCTTTGTTCGGGTGATGTGGTCATGAAACGCATTCTGGTAATTTTTTCCCATCCCGCGCTGCAGAGCTCGCGGGCCAACAAGCAGCTGTTGCAGGCGATTGAGGGGCTGGAGGGGGTCACGGTTCACGACCTCTACCAGCACTATCCCGACATGTTTATCGATGTGAAGCGGGAGCAGGCGCTGCTCTCCAAGCACGACATCATCGTCTTTCAGCACCCGTTTTACTGGTACTCCTGTCCGGCCATCATGAAAGAGTGGATGGATCTGGTGCTGGAGTATGGCTACGCCTACGGCCCCGAAGCCCACGCCCTCAAGGGCAAGCAGTGGCTGAGCGCCATCACCACCGGCGGTGCGCCGGAGTCCTATTGCAGCGAGGGTTACAACAGCCGACCGCTGCTCGATTTTCTGCTGCCATTTCAGCAGGCTACCACCTTGTGCGGCATGAACTGGCTGCCCCCTTTCGTGCTGCACTCCTTTCACAAGATCAAGGATCCCGCCGCTCTGCGCCGCTGTGGGCAGGATTACCGCCAGCTGCTCTGCGCCCTGCGTGATGATCAGCTGACCCCGGAGCAACTGGCCGGGCGTCCGTATCTGCGCGACTTGCTGGAGGCGCTCTGATGAAACACGGGCAGCTTGTTGGCCGAGCTTATAAGCAGGGTCAGACGTTCAAACGGAGGGCTGACTGATGGGCCACGGGATCCTGTTTGATGCGTTTATCTACCTCTCCGCCGCCGTTATCGCGGTACCGCTGGCCAAACGCTGGGGACTGGGTTCGGTACTCGGTTATCTGCTGGCGGGGATCATCATTGGCCCCTTTCTGCTGGGGCTGGTGGGCGAACAGAAGGATGTGATGCACTTCGCCGAGTTTGGCGTGGTGCTGATGCTGTTTCTGGTCGGTCTTGAATTGCGTCCGGCGCTCTTGTGGCAATTGAAAGGGCCGATCCTCGGCACCGGAGGTCTGCAGGTGCTGCTGACCACGGCGGCGCTGACCGGCGTGGCGCACCTGATCGGCCTGCCGCTGCAACAGGGGCTGGCCATCGGCCTCATTCTGGCGCTCTCCTCCACCGCCATCGTTCTACAGAGCCTGCAGGAGCGCAAGCTGATGCAGAGCGAGAGCGGCCGCTCCGCCTTCGCCGTGCTGCTGTTTCAGGATATTGCAGTGATTCCGATCCTGGCGCTGCTGCCGCTGCTAGCCATGGCGCCGGTCGCCAGCAATGGCGGCTCCGAGCTGGCGGGTTGGCAACATGGCCTGCTGGTGGTCGCGGCGATCTCCGGCATAGTGCTGGGCGGCCACTACCTGATGCGGCCGGTGTTTCGCGCCATCGCCCAGTCCCATATGCGGGAGATCTTCGTCGCCGCCGCCCTGCTGCTGGTGATCGCCATCGCGGTGCTGATGGAGTCGGTGGGGCTCTCGCCTGCTCTCGGCTCCTTCCTCGCCGGTGTGGTGCTGGCCGACAGCGAATATCGCCACGAGCTGGAGGCGGACATAGAGCCGTTCAAGGGCTTGCTGCTCGGTCTGTTCTTCATGTCGGTCGGGGCGGGGATCGATTTTGGCCTGTTTGCCGAGCACCCCTTCCTCATCCCGACGCTGGTGGTTGGGCTGATGGCGCTCAAATGGCTGGTGCTGATGGCGCTCGGCTTTGCCATCCGCATCTCGCCGAGCCAACGCTGGACCTTTGCGCTGGCGCTCGCACAGGGCGGTGAGTTTGCCTTCGTGCTCTTCTCGTTTGCCGCCCAGAACCGGGTGCTGCCCGGCGAGACCATCTCGCTGCTGACGCTGGTGGTGGCGCTCTCGATGGCGCTCACCCCGCTGCTGCTGATCCTCAACGATCGGGTGATCCAGCCCTGGTTCGATTACCGTAACCAGAGCGACGCACCGCAGCATGAGCAACCTGAGCTGGTGGAGCATCCGGTGATCATCGCGGGCTTCGGCCGCTTCGGTCAGATCGTGGGGCGTCTGCTGCATGGTCACGGTATCGGCACCACCATCCTCGAGCAGGATGCCAGCCAGATAGAGACCCTGCGCAAGTATGGCTATCAGGTATTCTATGGCGATGCCAGCCGGATCGATCTGCTCCATGCCGCAGGGGCACACAAGGCGAAGTTGCTGGTGCTCTCCATCAACGATCCTGCTACCTCGCTGGCGGTGATCGAGATGGTGCAGAAACACTTCCCGCACCTGAAGATCCTGGCGCGAGCGCTGGATCGACCCCATGCCCACGAGATCCTGCGCCACGGGGTCGAGAGCGTGCACCGGGAAACCCTCGGCTCGGCGGTCGATCTGGGGGTGGAAGCCCTGACCCAGCTCGGTTTTCGGGCCAACCAGGCCTGGCGGGCGGGCCAGACCTTCAAGCAGCACGATAACTGGCTGTTGCGCGAGCAGGTCAATTATCTCGATGACGAACACACTTATATCAACAAGAGCCTGCAATACCGGGAGATCCTCTCCGATCTGTTGCAAGACGACGAGGAGGGGCAGGAGCGTATCCATGCCCACAACTGGAACAGCGGGCTACCCGACGACGACAAGGAAGCAAAATGATTGCCTATTACCCCATGTTCAAACACCTGCATATGACGCTGGCGCTGGTCAGTCTGCTACTCTTTATCTATCGTTGGAGTCTTGCGCTGGCTGGCAGCGCGCGGTTGCAGCAGAAGTGGCTGAAGATCCTGCCTCATATCAACGACACCTTCCTGCTGCTGTTTGGTGTGCTGCTGGCGGTGACCCTGCAGATGAGCCCGGGCCAACAACCCTGGCTAATGGCCAAGCTGATCGCGCTGGTGGTTTACATCGGCCTCGGCGTCATAGCGCTCAAGCGCCCTGCGCGCGGTCAGAAGCTGGTGGCCGGCCTCGCTGCCCTGACGGTATTCGGCTACATGGTCGGTGCGGCCATCACCAAGTCGGCCTGGTCGTGGCTGATGTGAGCAAAAGGGGAGTGTTATGCTTTGCGTTGAAGTTATATTTTAAAAAAAACAATTTATTGGAGTTTTATGTTGACATCGAATCTCGGCAAAGAGCTTTCATTTAAGATTTTCTGAGTTAAATTCAGTCTCCAGTGGGTCCATTTTTTGCTTTTATTGTCCCTTTAAATCAATAGTTTAGTTTATTTTGTATGAAAATGGCGACAGTTGTCGCAGTAAAACTTACGACACATATTGTCGCAAGTAACGACTAGCATACAGTCAACGCTAAACCAGTGAAGGCAAGCACCATGAGCAAGAAGCTGTTACGACAACTGACCTTGGCGCGTTGCATCCCGCACCGCCCTTACAAGCTGACCGCCAGCCAACTCCAGGTAAAACTGGAGGAGGAAGGCATCCACGTCAGTCTGCGTACCGTGCAACGGGACCTGGAGGAGATGTCCGGCATGGGACTGTTCGACCTCACCTCGGACGAGCGCAGCAAACCCCATGGCTGGTGCTTCGAGCGCCACGGTCTTAACGACTTTGCCAACATCATGCCGCTCTCGCTGGCGGTGGCCCTGAAAACCTGGAGTGATCAGGCGAGCCAACTGTTGCCGGCGAGTGTACTGACCGAATTGAACCCGCTGGTCGACAAGGCCAGTCAGGTGATCCGCGACAGCCAGAGTGAACTGGCCGAACGCTGGCTGGAGAGCGTGCACCAGTCGCCACGCCCGTTTGCCGGCAACCCGGAGATCCGCCGTAGCACCCTGATCCGCGATGCGCTCTGGCGTGGTCGCAAGTTCAGTGCCGAGATCCAGCGCGTGATCAAAGAGCGCACCGTGTGGCTCTGCTATGACCGCATCAATCCGCTCGGCATTCTCAATCAGCCTGATGGTCCGATCCTGCTCTGCACCCTCTCCGAGCTGGATCCCAAGGTCTACGGCATCCCGTTTGACCATATCAAGAGCGTGGAACTGACCAACTTCAGCGCTACCCAGCCGAAGGATTTCAATATCCAGAAGCTGATCCGCGATCAGGGCTATCAGGATGTGAGCGGCCCTATCCGCTTTGTCGGCCGGATCGATGCCAACAGCCAGTCACTGGTGGATAACCAGATACCCGGCAACAATCCGCGTATGACCCGCTATGACAAGCGCAGCGTGGTGGTGGAGACGGAAGTGCAGGACACCCCGGAGTTTCGCAGCTGGTTGAACAACATCAGCGGCGAGCTGGAGGTGCTGGCGCCGGAATCGCTGCGCAAGGCCTATCTCAATCCGGCCAACCGCTTGAGCTGATAAAAACTTGAGCTGATAAAAAATAGGAACGTTGCAGAGTCGAGCCTGGTCTCGGCTCTTTTTTTGCGGTTTTTTTAAGCATAATTATTCAACTAATTTTTAAGTCTTAACGACCGGGTTGAACCGTTTTCCTGCCCCGTTATGGGGGGCGAAACCCGTGTAAGAGATCTGCCATAGCCACTGTAAGAGGCTGGCGCTTTGAACCGTACGCGAAGCCATGCCAGAATGATCCAACTTTCCTGTGAAACTAAATAACCGACTGATATTAAAGGGTTAGTTTTTAATTTTGTTTTTTAAATGGAAGCAGCATCGGATCTTTCTCATCGGATGGCTCTTGTTCGAGGGGTACATTTCCTTAGTATGGGTCTCACAAGGACGGAGCTGGTCCGGCAGGATGCAGGGCAGCGCATAAAGATGGAATAGTCCGCAGGATGTGGACAAGGGACACCTCAGGATGAGCTCGATAATCAGGATGATTATCGTCACGGATGAATAAAGGAACACCGCGGGACGCGGCAGGACACTCTCGGGATGAGAGCAGAACGAATGGAATCTCGTTCTTCAGGATGAACAGGACCTCGCCGGATGCGAGAGGAATACTTCAGGATGAAGTGAGATAACCCGGATGGTTATCTATCAGGAAGACGCAAGGAACCCCACAGGACGTGGTAATGGACACCTCCAGGATGGAGACAGGGAAGCAGTTCAGGATGAATTGCCAGGCCAGGAACGCCGCAGGACACGCCAACGGATTGGAAAGGGGATATTCCAAAGGATTAGGATAACGTCAGGGATTGCAGGGAGCATTGCAGTTCTACGGACAGAACGACACGACTCTAGGGGACGGCTACCGCCGTCCCCTTTTCTTTTTATGGTTTGCCGGAGAGATTGCCACGCTGGGCGGCGTTGACGATCTCTTGCAGGCGCCGACGAATGTCAGCCATGCCAAACACGCCAAATATCAGCACAGTGACAAACTCGGTTTTGGTGACTGCGAAGTAGCGTTTGCAAGCTGCCTTTATCATGCTGGCCTGTAGCCAGTGGAATAGGGCGACAATCACGCCGCAGACTGGCAGAAAGCCGTTGAGTCTGCCGGGCAGCGGAGTAATCAGGCTCAGCAGCACGCCAAACCAGAAGAACAGTACCAGCCCCATCGCCAACAGATTAAAGACCCGCTTCATTGTTTACCTCCCGCAGATAGAGTTGATAACAGACCTGACCGGCTTGTTTGTCTTTGAGTAGTTGCCAGCTGGCCGGCAACGGCAGATCGGACATCTCTTTTTCCCGTTCCAGATAGATCAGGGCATCCGCTGCCAGCCAGCCGCGTTGTTCCAGCAGCTCGCAAACTTGCGGCAGCAGCTCGCGGCGAAACGGCGGATCGAGGAACACCAGATCAAACGGCGTCGCCGGGCCTTGCAGCCAGCTCACTGCATCTGACTGGATCACTTGACCCTGATTGCTGCCGAGGGCGGTCAGGTTCTTCTTGATCTGGTCGGCGGCCCCTTTGTCCATCTCGATCAGGGTCACCTGCTCGGCATAGCGCGACAGCGCCTCCAGTCCGAGTCCGCCGCTACCGGCAAACAGATCCAGGCAGCGGGTGCCACGAATGTGGGGAGCCAGCCAGTTGAAGATGGTCTCCTTGACGCGATCCGTGGTGGGTCTGAGCCCCTCCACATCCTTGACCGGCAATTTGCGGCCTCGCCACTGGCCGCTGATGATTCTTACAAAGCCCGATTTTCCTTGCGGGGCGGGACTCTTGCTCGGTTTGCTACGGCTGGATTTCACTCTGGGCATCGCGTTTCATCGTCAGAAAATAAAGTGGTAGTATAAGGCGGTTCATTTTTATGCCGACCCGCCCTGGGACGGCTATCTTAGCAGTCAGCCTTTGATGTGAGTATTTTTAGATGGCAAAAGGTTTGTTTTCCTGGCTGGGTTTCGGCCGCAAGAAAGAAGAGGCTGAGGCTGTCCAACCACAGACACCCCAAGCCACCCCCGTTACCGTTGAGCCCGAGGTCGCTGCTACCCCTGCTCCTGTTTCCGATAGTACGCCGGCTGTGGCCCCCGAAGTGCCTGCCAGCGCAAAGAATACTGTTTTGCAAGATGATTGCTGCTTGCCGACCGAGCTGGACGACCAGGGCCCGCTGGTGGTGGAGGAGTGCGCCTCCGATCTGGAGCCGGTGATCGTCAACGAAGCGCTGCTCGCCGAAGAGGAACGTGCAGCCGCAGAGGCGCAAGCTGCCGAAGCCGCTCGTATTGCGGCAGAAGCGCAAGCTGCCGAAATTGCCCGCATTGCCGCAGAAGCTCAGGCTGCGGAAGAGGCTCGTATTGCTGCCGAAGCTCGCGCCGCAGAAGAGGCCCGTCTTGCAGCCGAAGCCCGCGCTGCGGAAGAGGCTCGCATCGCTGCCGAAGCCCGCGCCGTAGAAGAAGCGCGTATTGCCGCTGAAGCTCAGGCTGCAGAAGAGGCTCGCATTGCTGCCGAAGCCCGCGCTGCGCAAGAGGCCCGTATCGCCGCCGAAGCCCGTGTTGCGGAAGAGGCTCGTATTGCCGCTGAAGCCCGTGCTGCGCAAGAGGCTCGTATTGCCGCTGAAGCTCAAGCTGCGGAAGAAGCCCGTATCGCCAAAGAGGCCCAGCGAGCGGAAGATCTGCGTCTGGTCGCCGCGATGGAGGCTGAGGCTGCTGCACTGGCGGCTCTGCCGCTGGCTGCCAAGGTGGACGACGACACCCAGGACAAGCCGCAGCGGGAGGGCTTCTTTGCTCGCCTCAAGCGCAGTCTGGTGCGCACCAAGGAGAATATCGGCTCCGGTTTCTTCGGCCTGTTCCGTGGCAAGAAGATCGATGATGAGTTGTTTGAAGAGCTGGAAACCCAGCTGCTGACCGCCGATCTCGGCGTGGATACTACCAGTCGCATCATCGAGGGACTGGTACAGCACGCGGATCGCAAGCAGTTGAAGGATGCCGAGGCGCTCTACGGTTTGCTCAAGCAGGACATGGGTGAGATGCTGGCCAAGGTCGAGCAGCCGCTGGTGATCGACACCAGCAAGAAGCCTTACGTGATCCTGATGGTCGGCGTGAACGGTGTCGGCAAGACCACCACCATCGGCAAGCTGGCCAAGCAGTTCCAGGCCGAAGGCAAGAGCGTGATGCTGGCGGCGGGTGACACCTTCCGTGCCGCTGCGGTCGAGCAGTTGCAGGTTTGGGGTCAGCGCAACAATATTCCGGTGATCGCCCAGCATACCGGTGCCGACTCCGCTTCCGTGATTTATGACGCCATCGAGGCTGCCCGCTCCCGCGGCGCCGATGTGTTGATTGCCGACACCGCCGGTCGCCTGCAAAACAAGAGCAACCTGATGGAAGAGCTCAAGAAAGTGGTGCGGGTGATGAAGAAGCTGGATGAAGAGGCCCCCCACGAGATCATGCTGACTCTGGACGCTGGCACCGGCCAGAATGCGTTGAGCCAGGCCAAGCTGTTCAGCGAGGCGGTGGGTTTGACCGGCATCACCCTCACCAAGCTGGATGGCACTGCCAAGGGCGGCGTTATCTTCGCGGTGGCCGACAAGTTCCAGATCCCGATCCGCTATATCGGGGTGGGCGAGGGGATCGACGATCTGCGTCCCTTCGTTGCCAACGACTTCATCGAGGCGCTCTTTAGCCGCGATGAATAAGTCCGGCCGCGATGAGTCAGCTCAGCCGTGATGAGTAAGTGTTCCATGCCCCGACTCCGGTCGGGGCTTGTCAATTTCAGGGAACCGTTATGATTCGTTTTGACAAGGTCAGCAAGGTATATAGCGGCGGCCATCAGGCGCTGCAAAAGGTCAGCTTTCACCTGCGCAAGGGGGAGATGGCCTTTTTGACCGGGCACTCGGGGGCGGGCAAGAGTACCCTCCTCAAACTGATCAGCGTGATGGAGCGCCCGACCGATGGTCGCGTCTTCTTTCATGGCGACGATGTCAGTCATATCCAGCGCAGCCAGATCCCCTATGTTCGCCGCCAGATCGGGATGATTTTTCAGGATCACCGGCTGTTGATGGACCGTACCGTGTTCGACAATGTCGCGTTGCCGCTGGTGATCGACGGCTACAGCCATGCGGACATCAACAAGCGGGTGGCGGCGGCACTCGACAAGGTGGGGTTGCTCGGCAAGGAGCGCTACCAGCCGCGTATGCTCTCCGGTGGTGAACAGCAGCGGGTCGGCATCGCCCGCGCCATCGTCAACAAGCCGCCGCTGCTGCTGGCGGATGAGCCGACTGGTAACCTGGATCCTCAGCTATCCATGGATATCATGCGGCTATTTCAGGAGTTCAACAATTTTGGGGTCTCGGTGCTGATTGCCACCCACGATCTGGGGCTGATCGCCCGCATGCGCTATCGCACCCTGACCCTCAAGGCGGGTCGCATGTATTCGGCCGGGGAGGAGCTCTGATGGCTATCGTTCGTCACAAACAACCGCCGCTGCGCCGTCTGATGATGTATGGGGTTGACCATGTGCGGCAGGCGTTTGCCAGTCTCGGGGAGCTGTGGCGCAATCCGCTCGCCTCCCTGATGACGCTGGCGGTACTCGGCGTCAGTCTGGCGCTGCCCTCCTGTTTCCACGTGCTGCTGAAAAACGCCGAGGTGGTGGAGGGGAGCTGGCAAACCAGCTCCCAGATCTCCCTCTATCTGCGCAAGGATCTGCCGGAGCAGAGCATTCTCGATCTGCAGCACCGCATCCTGCTCTATCCCGAGGTGGACTCTGTCACCTACCTGAGCCGTGACGATGCGTTGCGGGAGTTTCGCGAGATCTCCGGCTTCGGCGATGCGCTCGATTATCTGGACAGCAACCCGCTGCCGCCGGTGCTGAGCGTCATCCCGGATCCGCGCTGGCAGAACCCGGAAGGGGCCGCCGAGTTGCTCGGCAAGCTCAACAATGAGGATGGGGTCGAACAGGGCAAGCTGGATCTGCAGTGGCTGACCCGATTGCAGGGGATCATGAACCTGCTGCGCCACACCATTACCGGTATCGCGGTGCTGCTGCTCTCGGCTGTGTTGCTGATCGTCGGCAATACCCTGCGTCTCAACATCCTTAACCAGCGTTCCGAGATCGAAGTGCTCAAGCTGGTGGGGGCGACCGACTCCTTTATTCATCGCCCTTTCCTCTATACCGGTATCTGGTTCGGGGTGATCGGCGGTATGTTGGCCTGGTGGCTGACCGAAGTGATGGTGATCTGGAGCGAAGGGGTGGTGAAGGAGCTGGCGGGCTTGTATAACAGTAACTTCCGGCTGGTCGGCATGGGGGCGGTAGACGGGATCAACCTGATCTTGCTGGGGGCCCTGCTGGGGCTGATTGCCTCCTGGTTTTCGGTCTATCGCCACATTCGTGACATCGAACCATCTTGATTGATTTATCATCAAAGTAAATCGCTGGATTTTGCGAAGCGGATCAAGTAAAAGAGGGGCCGTTTCTGGCTTGGCCTCCATAGTCAGAGCTGCGTATTCTGAATTACAATGATCTTTCGGATCTTCACTAGATCCAGTGAACCTTCTGATTTACAAGCAGTCTATTAAAGCTGAAGCATTTATACGGGTGTGGCCCCTCTGCCTTGCTCGTCTGACTTGGCAAGCATGTGAAGGTTGCGAGCTCCGCAACAATGGACTTAGCATGCTACTTTTCGGGGGTCCTTTATTGTGGCCCCCTTTTTTTGACTGTTCATTCATGATTCATCCTGCCGGCATAAGATGACCCCGGTTCAAACATGCTCTGCATGTTTGAGGTAGGCCGCAGAATGGCGTCCGGTCAGTAGACAGGCCCTCTCAGGGTGTTAGACTGATTCGATTGAAAAGTAAGAGGTAGAACATGGGAACTTCATTGCAGCGCACTATGGCTCTGATTCCGCAAGGTAGTCTGGAAGGCTATATCCAGGCAGTAAACTCTATTCCGGTGCTGAGCGCAGAGGAAGAGCGTGAACTGGCTGAGCGTTTGCAGCAGGATGGCGATCTTGAGGCTGCCCGCCAGCTGGTTATGTCGCACCTGCGCTTTGTCGTTCATGTCGCCAAGAGTTATGCCGGTTACGGCCTGCCTCAGGCCGATCTGGTACAGGAAGGCAACATCGGCCTGATGAAGGCGGTCAAGCGCTTCGACCCGACGGTCGGCGTGCGTCTGGTCTCCTTCGCCGTACACTGGATCAAGGCCGAAATCCACGAATATGTATTGCGCAACTGGCGCATGGTCAAGGTGGCGACCACCAAGGCCCAGCGCAAGCTCTTCTTCAACCTGCGTAAATCCAAGAAGCGTCTGGGCTGGCTGAACCACGAAGAGGTTCAGGCCGTGGCGGCCGATCTCGGCGTCTCCGCAAGCGATGTGACCGAGATGGAAGCGCGGATGGCCAACTACGATCAGGCGTTCGATCTGGTGGGTGACGATGAAGAAGAGGGCGGTTTCGCACCGGTTCACTATCTGGAGGACAAATCCTCCGATCTGGCCGCGACCATCGAGAATGACAACTGGGACGATCACGCGACCCGTCGCCTAAGCTCGGCCCTCGCCACCCTGGACGAGCGCAGCCAGCACATCATCCGCGCCCGCTGGCTCGATGATGACAGCAAGACCACTCTGCAGGAGCTGGCCGATACTTACGGCGTCTCTGCCGAGCGCGTGCGTCAGCTTGAGAAGAACGCACTCAAGAAGCTGAAAGATGCCATGGAAGCCTGATGCTTCCTCTCATAAAAACAGGGCCTGATGGCCCTGTTTTTGTTTCGCAAGGATCTGGTCGGCCTTGCTTTGGTTACCCTTGAGTGTGTTATGTTGCCGCCACTGCCACATGAGGGAGAGCAGAAGTGAAACTGTTGAACGACCTGTTTACCAACAATCGTGAGTGGGCCGAACGGATCAAGGCCGAAGATCCTGCCTTCTTTGCCACCCTTTCTGCCCAGCAGGCCCCCGAATACCTCTGGATCGGTTGTTCCGACAGCCGGGTCCCCGCCAACCAGCTGATGGGCTTGCTGCCGGGGGATGTCTTCGTCCACCGCAACGTCGCCAACCTGGTGGTGCACACCGATTTCAACTGCCTCTCGGTGCTGCAATACGCGGTTGAGGTGCTCAAGGTGAAGCACATCATCATCTGTGGCCACTATGGCTGCGGTGGCGTCAAGGCGGCGATGCAGAACCAGGAGCTGGGGCTCATCGACAACTGGCTGCGCAACATCAAGGATGTCTACTTCAAGTATCGCGAACAGCTGGATGCCATCGAAGATGAGCACGAGCGCTTCGACTACCTGTGCGAGCTGAACGTGGCCGAGCAGGTTGCCAACGTCTGCCACACCACCATCATCCAGAATGCCTGGCGCAAGGGGCAGGAGCTGGCGGTGCATGGCTGGATCTACGGGATCAAGGATGGCTTGCTGCACGATCTCGATCTCTGCATCAGCGGGCCGGATCAGATCCCTGACGTCTATCGCGCCTGGCCGGACATGCGTCCGCCCCACCGTCGGCGCTAGGGAGCTTCATGGTGGCGCCAGCTCTCTATCTGCAGATCAAACAGCACATTCTGGACGGGATCCGCGAACGCCACTATCAGGCGGGGGACAGGATCCCGACCGAAGCGGCACTGTGTGAGCAGTTCACTGTGAGCCGGATGACGGTCAATCGGGCGCTGCGGGAACTGGTGGCGGAAGGGTGGCTGGTGCGTACCGCCGGTTCCGGCAGCTTCGTGGCGGACCGGCGTACCGAGTCGCCGCTGCTGGCTATTCGCAATATTGCCGACGAGATTGCCGAGCGGGGCAGCGAATACAGTGCCCGGGTGATCCGGCTGCAGCGACTGGCCGCCGACGAGAAGGTGGCGGTACAGCTGGGGCTGCGGGTCGGTGCCCCCATCTTTCACAGCCTGATCGTCCATCAGGCCGATGGGGAGCCGTTGCAGTTGGAGGAGCGCTTCGTCGATGCCGGGCGCCTGCCGGGCTATGGCGAGCAGGATTTCACCCTGCAAACTCCCAACCGCTATCTGATGGATGTCTGCCCTCTCTCCGAGATGGAGCACGTGGTGGAAGCCGTGCTGCCCAGCGCCGGTGAGGCAGGATTGTTGCAGATCCGCGTAGATTCCCCCTGCCTGTTGTTGCACCGGCGTACCTGGTCGGAGGGGCATCTGGTCTCCTACGCCCGTTTGCTCTCTCCCGGTTCTCGCTACAAGCTCAGCTCCAAGACTCACTTGGAATAAATGTATATACAATTCGGTTTTGCAAAGCCCACCTCTTGGTGGGCTTTTTTGTGCTTAAACTCTAAGCGTGATGCTGTTATCAGGATGTGAATCCTGCTCTTTCTTTCGCCGGATGGATCGATTATAAGGATATGTATATACATTTGAGGTCGCTATGAACAAGGAACTGTTGAACTGCGAGCGGGTCTGGCTCAACGTGACACCCGCCACCCTGAATGATGAGCTGGCCGACTACGGCCTGTTGCCGCTCCACGCTATCGGCGTGAAGAACGGCAAGATCCATGCGCTGGTGCCGATGGCTGAGCTGAAGGGGCCGCATCCCGCCCACTGGCAGGATATGCAGGGCAAGCTGGTCACCCCCGGCCTTATCGATTGCCACACCCATCTCATCTTCGCCGGCAGTCGCGCCGAGGAGTTCGAGCTGCGTCAGCAGGGAGTGCCCTATACCGAGATCGCCCGTCGGGGCGGTGGCATTATCAGCACGGTGCGCGCCACCCGCGCCGCCAGCGAGGATCAGCTGTTTGAGCTGGCGCTGCCAAGGGTGAAATCCCTGATCCGCGAAGGGGTCACCACGGTGGAGATCAAGTCTGGCTATGGCCTGACGCTGGCGGACGAGCTCAAGATGCTGCGGGTGGCCCGCCGACTGGGAGAGGCGTTGCCGATCCGGGTCAAAACCACTCTGTTGGCGGCCCATGCGGTGCCGCCGGAGTATCGCGATGATCCCGACAGCTGGGTCGAGACCATCTGTCAGGAGATCATCCCGGCCGCCGCCAAAGCAGGGCTGGCCGATGCGGTGGACGTTTTCTGCGAGCATATCGGTTTTTCGCTGGCCCAGACCGAGCAGGTCTATCTGGCGGCGGATCAGTACGGCCTGCCGGTGAAGGGGCACATGGATCAGCTATCCAATCTCGGTGGCAGCACCCTCGCCGCCCACTTTGGCGCCCTCTCGGTGGATCATCTGGAGTATCTGGATCCGGAAGGGATCCTGGCGCTGGCCCACCGTGGCGTGGTCGCCACCCTGCTACCCACTGCCTTCTACTTCCTCAAAGAGACCAAGTTGCCCCCAGTTGCAGCCCTGCGCAAGGCGGGGGTGGCGATGGCTGTCTCCTCCGACATCAACCCGGGTACGGCGCCCATCGTCTCGCTGCGGATGGCAATGAACATGGCCTGCACCCTGTTTGGCCTGACGCCGCTGGAGGCGATGGTTGGGGTGACCCGCCACGCCGCCAAAGCGCTTGGCGAGCAGGCGCACCTTGGCCAGCTCAGGGTGGGGATGGCGGCCGATTTCCTGATCTGGCACTGCGCCCATCCCGCTGAAATTAGCTACATGGTCGGCGTTGATCAGCTGGCAGGCCGCATCTTCAACGGCGAGGAGACGCTCCATGGATAAGTTCAACCCAGTCGACATGTCGCTTTGGCAGGGACGGCAGGATCCGGAAGATGGTGAACTGGCACTGCGCTGGCACGACAAAGTTCTGCCTTGGCAAGAGGAGCAGCCCTGGGCCGCCGGGGCACAAGAGGCTGCCGGGGTGGTATTGCTAGGTTTTGCCTGTGATGAAGGGGTACGCCGCAACAAGGGGCGTGTCGGCGCCGCCGGTGCGCCGCAAGCGGTGCGCAAGCTGCTGGCCAACACCGCCTGGCACCTGAATCGCCCCGTCTACGATGGCGGGGATGTGAGCTGCCCCGATGGCGATCTCGACGCCGCCCACGGCCGTCTGGCCGAGCGGGTCGCCGCGGCGCTCGCTCTGGGCCACTTCCCGCTGGTGCTGGGGGGCGGCCACGAGGTGGCCTTCGGCAGCTGGAGCGGCCTTAACCTGCATCTGGCGGGTCAGGGGCGGGTCGGGATTATCAATTTCGATGCCCACTTCGACCTGCGGATGAAGCTGGAACTGGCGAGCTCCGGCACCCCCTTCTTCCAGATCGCCGAGCAGTGTGCCGCTCAGGGTACGCCATTTCACTACGCCTGCCTCGGGGTGGCCGAGACCGCCAATACCCAAGCCCTGTTTGCCCGTGCCAAGGCGCTGGGAGTCTGGCATGTGCTGGACGAGGCGATGACTCAGACCGAGTTGCCCGCCTTGCTAAGCGGGCTGGACGCCTTTATCGCCCACTGCGATCACCTCTATCTCACCATCGATCTCGACGTGCTGCCGGCGGCCGTGATGCCGGGGGTAAGCGCGCCCGCCGCCCGCGGCGTGGAGCTGGCGGTCATCGAACCGCTGATCGCCCATATCCGGGCCAGCGACAAGCTCAGGCTTGCCGATCTGGCCGAGTACAACCCGATGCTGGATCAGGACAACCGCAGTGCCCGCGTGGCCGCGCGGCTGGTTCATCTGTTGATCCGTTAACCCTTTGGCCGCACGTCGCCAAAGGCACCCTATTGATACAACAAGGAGTGTGTATGTCTGTGCAACAGCAGGATCCCCGTCATGATCCTAACCGCGTGATCCGTGCCCCGCGCGGTACCGAGCTGACCGCCAAGAGCTGGCTCACCGAGGCGCCGCTGCGGATGCTGATGAACAACCTGGATCCCGAGGTGGCTGAGCATCCCCAGTCGCTGGTGGTCTATGGCGGGATTGGCCGTGCCGCCCGCAACTGGGCCTGCTTCGACAAGATCGTCGAGGTGCTGACCCGGCTCGAGGAAGACGAGACCCTGCTGGTGCAATCCGGCAAGCCGGTCGGGGTGTTCCAGACCCACAAGGATGCACCGCGAGTGCTGATCGCCAACTCCAATCTGGTGCCCCACTGGGCCAACTGGGAGCACTTCAACGAGCTCGATAAGAAGGGCCTGATGATGTACGGCCAGATGACGGCGGGCTCCTGGATCTACATTGGCACCCAGGGGATAGTGCAGGGCACCTACGAAACCTTCTTCGCGGTGGCCAACCAGCACTTCAACGGCTCGCCTGCGGGCCGCTGGATCCTCACCGGTGGGCTCGGTGGCATGGGGGGTGCCCAGCCGCTGGCCGCCACCATGGCCGGCTTCTCGATGATCGCCGTCGAGTGCGACGAGACCCGCATCGATTTTCGCCTCAAGACCCGCTATGTGGACAAGAAGGCCCACAGCCTGGATGAGGCGCTGGCCATGATCGAAGAGGCCAAGCAGAGCGGCACCGCCATCTCAGTCGGCCTGCTCGGCAACGCCGCCGATGTGTTCGCCGAGCTAGTGGCCCGTGGCATCACCCCGGACGTGGTCACCGACCAGACCTCCGCCCACGACCCGGTGCACGGCTACCTGCCGCAGGGGTGGAGCGTGACCCAGTGGCGCGAGCTGCAACAAAGCGCCCCGCAGGAGGTGAATCTGGCCGCCCGCCGCTCCATGGCCCGTCAGGTGGAGGCGATGCTGACCCTGCAAGCCCGTGGCGCCGCCACCCTGGATTACGGCAACAACATCCGTCAGATGGCGCTGGAGGAGGGGGTGAAAAACGCCTTCGACTTCCCCGGCTTCGTCCCGGCCTACATTCGCCCGCTGTTCTGCGAGGGAATTGGCCCGTTCCGCTGGGTAGCACTCTCCGGCGATCCGGAAGATATCTACAAGACCGATCAGAAGGTGAAAGAGCTGATCCCCGACGATCCTCACCTGCACAACTGGCTCGACATGGCCCGCGAGCGCATCGCGTTTCAGGGGCTGCCGGCTCGGATCTGCTGGGTCGGGGTCAAGGATCGGGTACGGCTCGGTCTGGCCTTCAACGAGATGGTGAAAAACGGTGAGCTGAAAGCGCCCATCGTGATTGGCCGCGACCATCTGGATTCCGGTTCGGTGGCGAGCCCGAACCGCGAGACCGAGTCGATGATGGATGGCTCCGATGCCGTCTCCGACTGGCCGCTGCTCAACGCCCTGCTCAACACCGCCGGCGGCGCGACCTGGGTCTCCCTGCACCACGGCGGCGGGGTCGGCATGGGCTTCTCCCAGCACTCTGGCGTGGTGATCGTCTGTGACGGCTCTGATGATGCGGCCCGCCGCGTCGGTCGGGTACTTCGCAACGATCCGGCCACTGGCGTGATGCGTCACGCCGATGCTGGCTACGAGATTGCCATCAACTGCGCCCACGAGGCGAAACTGGATCTGCCGATGATTGACGGCGCCAACGGTGTCAAAGGAAAGGTGTAACACCATGTTTGAATTGACTATTACTCCGGGCGAGCTGGATCTTGCCACCCTGCGCCGCGTCAGCCGCGAGCCGGTACATATTTCACTGGATCCGGCCGCGCTGCCGGGGATCCACGCTTCCGCTGCCGTAGTCACCAAGGTGATCGAGCAGAACCGGGTGGTGTACGGCATCAACACCGGCTTTGGCCTGTTGGCCAACACCCGTATTCCGGTGGAGCAGCTTGACGAGCTGCAGCGATCCATCGTGCTCTCCCACGCTGCGGGCATCGGCACCTATATGGATGACGCCACCGTGCGGCTGATGATGGTGCTCAAGCTCAACTCGCTGGCGCGCGGCTTCTCCGGCATCCGCTTGACGGTGTTGGAGGCGCTGATGCGGCTCATCAACGCCGAAGTCTATCCGGTAGTACCGAAGAAGGGATCTGTCGGTGCCTCCGGCGATCTGGCGCCCCTGGCCCATATGAGCTGCCTGCTGATAGGTGAAGGCAAGGCTCGCCACAAGGGCGAGCTGATCGACGCAGCTACTGCGCTGAAAATTGCCGGGCTCGAGCCTATCGCGCTGTGGCCCAAAGAAGGATTGGCGCTGCTCAACGGCACCCAGGCCAGCACCGCCTTTGCGCTGGAAGGGCTGTTCCACGCCGAGGATCTGTTTGCCGGTGCCATCACCATCGGTGCCATGAGCGTGGAGGCCGCCCTTGGCAGCCGCCGTCCGTTCGATGCCCGCATCCACGCGGTGCGCGGTCAGCGTGGCCAGATTGATGCGGCCGCCTGCTATCGCCACCTGCTGGTGGATGGCAGCGAGATCGGCATGTCCCATCACAACTGCGAGAAGGTGCAGGATCCCTACTCATTGCGCTGCCAGCCGCAGGTGATGGGGGCTTGCCTGACCCAGATCCGTCAGGCCGCCGAGGTGTTGGTGTGCGAAGCCAACGCGGTCTCCGACAACCCGCTGGTGTTTGCCGATGATGAGGAGATCCTCTCCGGTGGCAACTTCCACGCCGAGCCGGTCGCCTTTGCCGCCGACAATCTGGCGCTGGCCATCGCCGAAATCGGCTCGCTCTCCGAGCGGCGGATGGCGCTGCTGATCGACTCGCGCATGTCCGGTCTGCCGGCGTTTCTGGTCAACAACGGCGGGGTGAATTCGGGCTTCATGATCGCACAGGTCACCTCGGCGGCGCTCGCCTCCGAGAACAAGACGCTGGCTCATCCCGCCTCGGTGGATAGTCTGCCCACTTCCGCCAATCAGGAGGATCACGTCTCCATGGCCACCTTCGCCGGGCGTCGATTGGCGGACATGGCGGAGAACACCCGCGGCATTCTGGCGGTGGAACTGCTGGCGGCAGCACAGGGTCTGGACTTCCGTGCGCCCCTGCGCACTACCGAGCTGATCGAGCAGGCCAAGGGACGCCTGCGGGCAGAGGTGAGCTTCTACGACAAGGACAGGTACTTCGCGCCGGATATCGAAGCTGCCGCCGCCCTGCTGGGGCGTGCCAGTTACAACGATCTGATCCCGGCCGGGGTGCTGCCCAGCCTGTAAGCCTTGGTCCCCCTTCTCCCCAGGCGGGAGAAGGGTAGGGGATGAGAGGGAAGCCGCTTCACTGTCGCCGGTGAGATCCGGGAGCAGATAATAAAAGACCGCCCCATCGGGCGGTCTTTGCGTTGCTGACGTTGGTTGAACGCGGTTATTCATGCTCGAACATCAGGAACAGATAGACCACGAACAACACCAGAGGGGTCGCACCATGGAGCACATTGGTACGGCCGCTGCTCAAGGTCACTTTACCGACCATCAAGGTCGTGACCAGCAGCACCATATCGGCAGGGTCGAGGCCGAGGGCAACTCCTGACCCAGCATAGAACCGATAAAGAAAAAGAGCAGGGTCAGCAGGCCGACGGGCAGGGCAATCTCTGGCAGGATAACTGTTTTTATAGGCACAGGTTCTCTGTTGGGGGGTCTCAACGACCGGATGAGATAAACAGGCTGCACCGTGCTCGGTTGCGCGATAACCGGCTGCTTATGATAAGGGTTGTTATCCCGCTCGGGGCAGATCATTTTGTTGTCGAATGTAAATAAGGCATTGAGCAGGCTGGGCCGATTTCATCAGCCTGATAATGCCGAGCTGCTTACCAAGCCGTTTCGCGGCCAGCTCCTGCAATATCTGCGCTAGCTGGTCTTCTGGTATTGCTGCTGCCACTCCTGTTGCCAGCGGGGCAGCATCTTCAGCGACATGGGCTTGCCGAAGAAGTAGCCCTGGATCAGATAGACGCCGTGCTGGCTCAGATAGTCGACTTGCAGCTGACTCTCGACCCCTTCGGCGATCATCTCCATGCCCGACTCCCGACCAAAGACGATGATGGCATCCAGCACGCTGCGCTTGAGGTCGTTGGTACCGATGGTATCGACGAACATCTTGTCGATCTTGATCTGGCGGATCCCCAGGCTCTGCAGGTAGGCAAAGCCGCCGTAGCCGGTACCGAAATCATCCAGCTTGAAGTGATAACCCATCTGTTGCAGCAGGGTGATCTCCTCGGTGGCGGCCTTGATGTCGAGGATCGGCTTGCGCTCGGTCAGCTCGAAGGTGAGCCGGGCCGGTGAGGGGTTGTTGCTGTGAGCGAGCAGGGTGCGCAGCATAGGTTGCTCGATATGGGCCGCCACCAGATTGACGCTGACCCATTGCTCCGGTGCCAGCAGTGGCAGGTCGCCGATCACTTGCTCCAGCAACTGTTCGGTCATCGGCAGGATCAGTCCCTGTTCCTCTGCATACTCGATAAAGGTGCCCGGGGGGATCAGCTCGTTGCCCCGCTGCCAGCGCAGCAGCGCCTCGAATCCCACCACTTGGTGGGTACGGGCATCCACTATCGGCTGGTAGAGGGGAATAAATTCCCTGCGTATCAACCCTGTCTGCAGCAGCCCCTTGAGGGAGCGCCGGTAGCTGCGCAGCAGCCAGTAGGTGATGCTTAACAGGGTGCCGAGCACGATACCGAACCAGAGACCGTAGTGATTGAGCTGGTCATGGGCATATTGCTCCAGCGCGTTGCCCGCCCAGACCGTCTGTCTGGTGAGTTCATTCGGATCGTAGAAACTCAGGCTGCGATTGTTCTCTTCCTGTTTGATGGCTTTGTCGCCACGGGGAAAGTGGACTGTGGTTACATCGGAGTCCTGCCGGCTGAACTCCAGATAGAAGCAGTTGGAACAGGAGTGTTGCAGCAGGTTGTGGCTCCAGCTGTTATCCAGCACCCAGTAGGCGCGGTTGCCGCCGGATTGGTAATAGACCACCAGCTCCTGCTCGGTATTGAATTGGGCCACAGTAGCAGTGATTCCGAGTTTACCGAATTTCTGCCCGCTGTCTTGGAGGTCCTTGAGTAGCGGGATCCCCATGCCCAGGCTAGAGCAGCTGTCACCGGGGGCGAGTTCCAGCCCCTGCAGGCGGATATGATTGCTATAAAAACGCGGATCGCGCAGCAGCAGCATGTCCTTGGCGCCACAGGTGAACTCAAATTGTGCCAGTTGCTGGCTGATGGCGGCATCCAGCTCCCGGTGGCGTTCTGCCATGGCATCCTTGAGCTCAGCGACCTTCTCTTCCAGCAGGTGTAATGCCATCGGTTTGGCAAACCACAGGCCGAGAAACTGGCTGCCCACGATAGGCAGGACGAACAGCAACAGAGAGAGCCAGACGGGTGATTTACGCAAAGCAAGTACCTGCCAGTTTCATGAGACACAAATGGGCTAAGCCATCATAGAGCATTAGTGCAATCAATTTGAGTCAGACTCGTCACACTTGTTGATTGATTTTTTAACCACATGATTTTAAATGTTTTTATTATTAACTTTGGCGAGATTCAATCGCTAACCTGTCATAAGTGACAATTGCTCAGCTTATCCGAACTGCATTAGAGTAGCTCTGCGGTTTGACTCACCGTGTGTTCAATACTCCTGTATCTGTTTTTTGTCAGTAGCACAGAGTGTTAGTTTTGATATGAGTGTTCCTTTTGGTCCCCTTTGAGGGACCATTTTTCTGTCTGTCATCCCGCCCTTTCCCGCGTCCGTTGCCCGTCATCCTTGGTATTCTCGCGCTGCTTTGGGTTATGCTTGCCCGCTTAAATTGCAGAAGCGGGATCTTCATCCATAGCTGTGGCCCGATCGCCGCTGCTACCATGAGGCGACATGGATGATGCTGGGCATACGGAAAGGCGCATGAAACTCACAACACAGCTTGTCTCATTTATCACCCTATGCGTGATTGCCGCCATGGCAACCGTGCTGATTGGCGGGGTGTTCAGCTTTCGCGAGCTGGGCATGGAGTTGCAGCAAAAGAAGGTCGATGCGCTGGTCGAAGTGATCGACAAGCAGCTCGATGTCGCCCACGACATGGAGGATATGAGCCACTGGCTGCCCACCTTGCTGCGGGCGTCCCATGTGGTGGAGCTGGAGGTGCGCCAGAATAACCAGCGGGTCTACTGGTTCCGCGATGTGCGCAATCCGGTCGACGAACAGCTGCTGCTGCCATATAGCCACCCTTTGCCCCATCAGGCCGGCATGCAGGCCAACTTCAAACTGGAGCGTCCCTTCAAAGAGGCGGAATACTCCATCAAGGCGATGTCCGGTATTTCGTTCGGCGTCTTTATCGTAGTGTTCGGCCTCTGGTACTCCATCCGCTGGCTGCGCCAGCAGTTGCGCGGGGCTGAGCTGCTGGGCATTCGCGCCCAGCTGATCCTCGATGACAAACTCTCCAAGCTGAGTCATGACACTGCCGAAGAGTGGCCGGTGGCCGCCAGTCAGGCCCTCGATCACCTGCTCGCCGAGCTGGCCGATGCCCGCAAGGAGCGTAGCCGTTTCGACAACTTCATTCGCAGCAACGCCTTCGTCGACAAGATGACCGGCATCGGCAACCGGCTGTTTTTCGACAACCGGCTGGAGAGCGCCATCATGGAGGCAAGCGTGATGAGCGGCGGCGTGCTGCTGATCGATCTCGCCTGTCTGGAAGAGCTGGAGGCCGATCAGTTCGAGCTGCAGGGACACGATTTGCTGATGGAGGCGAGCGCCACCATCGGTGCCTTCGTGCGCAAACATAACGGCGCTCTGCAGGCCCGCTACGCCGGCCAGGTCTTTGCGGTGCTGCTGCCTAATATGTCAGAGAGTGAGATGGTGGATGGCGCCAGTCAGTTGCTCAAGAGCCTGCAACGGCTGCATTGGCCGCAGGAGGTCAACCCCGAGACGGCGGTCTATCTAGGCGCCGTCTGCTATCAGGCAGAAGACAGCCTGCTCAAGGTGCAGGAGGAGGCGGAGCTGGCCCTCAAGAGCGCCCGTCTGCAGGGCCATAACGGTTGGTTCCTCTACGAGAAGCAGCTGGATGAGGAGCAGAGCAGCAAGGGTACGGTACGCTGGCGCACCCTGATCAGTCGCCGGCTCGAAGAGCACAGCATCGATTTTTACACCCAACCGATCCAGCAGGATCGGGGACAGGTGGTGTTGCAGCAGGAGCTGCTCACCTACCTTCACGATGAACAGGGACGGGCCTTGCAGGCGGGGATCTTCATGCCGATGGCGGAGAAGGTGGGCTTGTTGTTGCAACTGGATCGGCTGGTGGCGGAGCAGACCCTTGCCCTGCTGCGCCAGCGATCCGAGCAGAGCTGCCCCATCAGTTTAACCCTCAGTGCCCAGAACCTGCTCAACCGCGAGTTCCAGCGCTGGCTCTTCTTCGCCCTGTTCCAGCTGCCGCGCAGCACCAACGAGCGGCTGATCCTGCAACTCTCCGAATCTCAGGTGACCCGCCACTTCGAGGCGCTCAAGCGACCGCTGCGCTCCCTGCGGATGCTGGGCTGCCAGCTGGCCATCGATCATGCCGGTCAGGATGTGGTGAGTACCCAGTACATCAAGGAGTTCGAGATCAATTTCCTCAAGCTGCACCCCAGTCTGGTACGGGAGATCCACGCCCGTCAGGTCAACCAGATGGCGGTGCGCAGTCTGGTGGGGGGCTGCGCCAATACCCGCACCCGGGTGCTGGCGGTGGGAGTGGAGAGCGGCGATGAGTGGAAGATGCTGCGCCACCTCGGGGTGCATGCCGGGCAGGGGCCCTGGTTTGCCGAGCCCCAGCGGCTGGAGCTGGCACCGGTTGGCGATTGAGGTCAACAGAGAGGGTCGCCTTGGGGCGACCCTCTCACATTTACGGTTACCGTCAGGGCTCACAGCCGACCCTGCTCCCGCAGCCCGGCCAACCCCTGCATGCCGCCGGTGTGGATAAAGACGATCTGGCTGCCGGGGGCGATGCGGCCCGCCGCCAGCTCGCGAAATAGCCCCCACATAGCCTTGCCGCTGTAGATGGGCTCCAGCGGCAGGCCGGTGTCGGCGCTGAAATCCGCTACCCACTGCCAGAGCGCCGGGCTGAATTTGGCGTAGCCACCGTCGTGGTGATCGAGCGCGATCCGCCAGCCGTGCGTGTTGATGGCCGCGGGATGAAGACGACGCACCTCGTCAGCGATAAAGCCGCCTCCTTTCAGCACCGCAATGGCGAGGATCTGCTCCCGATCCCGTTTGCCGGCGATCAGGCCCGCCAGGGTGCCACCGCTGGCGCAGGGCAATACCCAGAGATCCGGTGAGAAGGGCACTTCGCCGACCAGTTCCGCCACGCCGGGGATGGCCAGCGGGCTGCTACCCCCTTCCGGCACGATCAGGGTATCGGGCGCATCGAATTGGGCCAGCCAGTCGGGATCCTGCCGTCGCCGGTAACGCTGGCGATCGACGAAAACGAGATCCATGCCCCAGTGTCTGGCATCCCTCAGGGTGGTATTGCTGACGGCATCGGCTTCGCCCCGTATGATACCGGTAGTGCGCAGACCAGTCTGGTATCCGGCGGCAGCCAGTGCATGGATATGGTTGGAGTAGGCACCGCCGAACGAGAGCAGATGCCGTTTGCCGTGCTCTCTGGCATGCAGCAGGTGGTACTTGAGCTTGCGCCATTTGTTGCCGGAGATGGCCGGATGGATCAGGTCATCCCGCTTGCACCAGAGCTCAACGCCATAGCGGGTCAGCAACGGATGGTGGAGTCGTTGCAGGGGGGAAGGGAGGGTGGCTTGACCCTCTGACGCGGCGAAAAGGCTGGCTTGCAATGGTGAGTCCGTCTTTTATATGGAGGCTAATCTGCTGTTTATGTTAATATTTCACGCATTTTCTCACTATCGATGGGCGGGCTTACATGAAACAACTGTTCGGACGGTCGACGCCAAGCCGCCAGGTCGGGCTCTTGCTGGCCAATGACAGGATCATGCTGGCTGCGGTGGGCAATTCCCCCGTTTTCGCGACGCGCACCATCAACGGCCCACAGGAGTGGGCGGTGGCCATGAACGAGCTGTTCAGCCGTCATGGTCTGGCCAAGTCTAAAGTGCGGGTGGCCCTCGCCGCCAGCCTTTATCAACAGATCCAGATCGACAAGCCCGCCGTGCCTGACGCCGAGATGGCGGGGGCGCTCCCCTGGGCGGTCAAGGATTATGTCAGCGAACCCGTGCTGCAACTGGCGATGGACTATGTGGACTTGCCCACCCCGCCAGCCGGTCGTCCGCGCATCAATGTGATCTGCCTGCCCAAGAGCCGGGTGCAACAACTGGCCGATGCCATCAACGGCATCGCCACCCTGCAATCCATCATCAGCGACGAGCTGGCGCTCACCTCGCTGTATGACGCCGACGAGACGGTGCGCATGCTGCTGTGGCAGCCCAGGGGTCAGGATCTGCAACTGCTGGTCTTCCATCAGGGAGGGCTCTGCTTCTCCCGCCAACTGCGCGGCTTTACCAGCCTGACTGGCGAACATGAGCCGGACAGCATGCTGCTCGATTCACTGGCGCTGGAGATCCAGCGCTCCCTCGACTATCTGGCGGGTCAGCTGAAATTGCCCGAGCTGGGGCAGATGCAGTTTGCCGTTGCCTCGCCCTTTATCGGTACCCTGGTACGCCACATGGAGCAGACTTTTGGTTTCGCTGTTTCCGCCATGGCCAACAAAGCGGTGCTGGCTGGCGTTGAATACCTCTCGGCTTATGCTGCCGCATTGGGAGATGATCAATGAGTTTGCCACTCCTCCTTGACGACATGGCCAACAAGACAAGGTTGCTGGCCGGTGTCGAATACCTCTCGGCCTACGCAGCCGCCATCGGGGAGGATGCGTGATGAAACGTCAGATCAACCTCTATGGCGCCGAGTTTCGTCCCAAGCGGCAGTGGGCCAGCCTCAATCAGATGGCGCTGGTATGGGGCTGTGCACTGCTGCTGATCCTGTTGACGGGGATCGGTTACAGCTGGCAGCAGCAACAGGTCAGCCGGGCGCTGGCGCAGCACACCGCCGAGCTGGCGCTCAAGCGCAGCGAGGCGCAGCGGCTCGATGCCGAGCTGGCGCGCCATCAGGCCGACCCCCGATTGCAGCAGCAACTGATCAACAAGCAGGATGAACTGACAGCCAAGCAGGGGCTGATGCGCCAGCTGGGCAGCCTGACTCTGCAAAAATCCCAGGGCTACGCCAGCGTGATGGCGGATCTCTCCCGCATTCGCAGCAGCAACCTCTCGTTGCAGCGCATCGAGATCAACGAAGGGCGGATCAACCTCTCCGGTTTTGCTGGCCGCAGTCAGGATGTACCGGCCTGGGTCAACCGCTTCAAGCAGACCCCGAGTCTGGTGGGCAAGGAGTTTGGTGAACTGACCCTCGGCCGTGACAAGGAGGGTCGCCTGACCTTCCAGTTGAGCGGCATTGCGCGGGAGAAACCCTGATGGACCTGAAAGCACAATGGCAGGCATGGGGCCAGCGCATCGCGGTGTTGAGCCAGCGGGAGCGGGTGTTGATCCTGCTGACCGGCCTGATACTGCTGGGTGCGGCCGGCATTTACGGCTGGCTCGAGGGCGCTGATACCCGCCTGCAGCAGGATCGCATGGCTTTGAGCGCCGCCGAGCGTGACCTCGAAATCATGGAGCTGGAGAACCTCGGCAAACAGGCCCGGCTCAAGCGGGATCCCAATCAGGGAGTGCGCGACCAGTTGGCGCAGGTTGAAGCGGATCTGGCCCGGATCGATGGTGAGCTCAAGGCACAGACCGTCGATCTGATCCCGGCACACGAGATGCCGCTGGTGCTGGAGGCGCTGCTCTCCCGCTCTGCCAATCTTCACATGTTGGCGCTCAGTTCGCTGGAGCCGACCCCGCTGATGGCGGGGGAGCAGCAGGTCAATCTCTACAAGCACGGTATCCGGCTTCGGCTAGAAGGCGGTTATTTCGATGTTTATCAATATCTTAAAGCGCTGGAAGCCTTGCCGCGCCACTTCTACTGGAAGCAGTTCGACTATCAGGTCAAAGCCTATCCCGGCGCGGTGGTGGAGATGGAGATCTACACCCTGAGTACCAGCAAGGAGTTTATCCGTGGCTAGAGTGTTTGCGTTGTGCTGTTGCCTGTTCAGCGTGCTGGTACAGGCACAGCAGGTCGAGGTATTGCAGGATCCCACCGCGCCGCTGGCGGATGTGGCGGTTGACGCCCGTGCGAGCGGCGAGAGCAGCGCCGGTTTGCCGAAGCTGCAGAGCGTGGTGCTGGGCAATGGCCCGGCACTGGCGGTACTCAATGGCAAGAGTTATCGGGTCGGGCAACAGGTGGGCGGCTATACGCTGGTGGCCATCAATGCCGATGCCGTGGTGCTGGAAAAGGCGGGAAAACGCCATGCGGTAACACTGTTTGCCAGCAAGATCCGGGTTTGAATCGGTGTTGCCTCCTGTGAGGTGAGCCTGTTTTATCGAGTTTAATTGCAAGTCAGGGTGCCCTAATTACATGAAAAAACACCGTCTCTGTCTGATCTCCGTGGCCATGATGGCTGCAGGCTGTACCACGTATCAGCACCCCGAGCCGACCCAGGCCAAGGATGCCCTCAAACAGGCCATGAACGAACAGCAGAAGCAGGCTGCCCCTCTGACCGCCTTGCCCAAGTCGGTGCAAAGTGAATTGCTGCAGCTGAACCGGCCACAACTGCCGGTCGGCATGCCGGAGAAGCGGCTGCGTATCGCGGCTCACGACGTGGAGGCGGTGGAGTTTTTCGGTTCGCTGTTCAAGGGCTCCCGCTACAGCGTGGCGGTGCACCCCGGGGTGGCCGGGCTGGTCTCCGTCGAGCTCAAGGATGTGACCCTGCCGGAGGTGCTGGCGGTGGTGGGCGACATGTATGGCTTCGACGTGCAGCGCAAGGGCAATGTCTTCCATATCTATCCGGCGGGTCTGCGCACCGAAACCATCCCGGTCAACTATCTGATGATGTCCCGCCGTGGCCTCTCCCGTACCTCGGTCAGCACCGGCGGGGTGACGGCCAATGACAGCAATAACAGCAGCGACAGCAGTTTTGACAATGCATCGAACAACCGCGGCAGCAACAACTCATCCAGCAACAACTCGAGCGGTGACAATAACAACGGCACCCGCATCGAGACCGACACCAACAGCGACTACTGGACCGATCTGCGCGACTCCCTGCAGACCCTGATCGGCAGTGGTGATGGTCGCGCCGTGATCACCAGTCCGCAGGCGGGTCTGGTGACCATTCGCGCCTACCCGAATGAGCTCAAGGCGGTGCGTGAATTCCTGACCCAGTCCGAGAGTCACCTCAAGCGTCAGGTGGTGCTGGAGGCGCGGATCATCGAAGTCGCCCTCAACGAAGGGTACGAGCAGGGGGTGGACTGGAGCGGTCTCTCCGCCAGTTGGGATGGCAACAAGGGGATCACTGGCGGCGGCACGGCGGTTAACTCAGGGTTGCCCACCACCCCTAACCAGATATTCACCGCACTGGGGGGCGGAGCTGGCTTTACCCTCTCTGACGGCAACTTCAATGTGGCGGTCAACCTGCTCAAGACCCAGGGCGATGTGAATACCCTCTCCAGCCCCCGTGTCACTGCAACCAACAACCAGAAGGCAGTGATCAAGGTGGGGACGGACGAGTATTACGTCACCAATGCGTCCACCACCATTACCACTACCTCGACGGGCACAGACAAGACGCCTAACGTGGAGCTGACCCCCTTCTTCTCCGGTATCGCGCTGGACGTAACGCCGCAGATCGATGAAGAGGGCAAGGTGCTGCTGCACATCCATCCCTCCGTTATCGATACCGAAGAGCAAAACAAGGTGATCGACATGGGCACCTCGGGTGGCAAGTTGCAACTGCCGCTGGCCAAGAGCTCGATCCGCGAATCCGATACCGTGGTGCAGGCCAATAATGGCGACATCATCGTCATCGGCGGTCTGATGAAGACCGACAAGCAGGAGATCGTCAGCAAGGTGCCGCTGCTGGGGGATATTCCCTGGGTGGGCGAAGCCTTTACCAACCGCCGCGAGAGCACCAAGAAGGTGGAGCTGGTGATCATGCTCAAACCGACCGTGGTGGAGAAAGACACCTGGCAAAACGAGCTGCAACGCTCCTCCGAGCTGCTCGACAAGTGGTATCCGGCCAAGGGCTGAACATGACACAGGATGCGATCACCCTTATCCCGAACGGCCTGTGCAGTTTTGACTGCACAGGCTGCTTGCTCGCCGTGGCAGGTGAAGTCTCATGTACCTGACGCACTTCGGCCTGCAGGAGGCGCCATTCAGCCTTACCCCCAATACCGGCTTCTACTACGGCCTGCCTCCTCACGAGGAGGCGCTGCAGGTGCTCAACTGGGCGCTGGCGCAGGGAGAGGGCTTTATCAAGGTGACCGGCGAGGTGGGCACCGGCAAGACCCTGCTCTGCCGCAAGTTGCTCAGCGAGTTGGGCTCGGAAGCGAGCCCGATGCGGCTCGCCTGGTTGCCTAATCCTCACCTCACCCCGGCCGAGCTGCGTATTGCGCTGGCGCTGGAGCTGGGCTTGACGGTGCGGGATCAGAGCGAGCTGGATCTCACCGATCGCATCCATCGTCACCTGATCAACCTGCACCAGCAGGGCAGTCGGGTGGTGGTGCTGATCGATGAGGCGCAGGCGCTGCCGGACGAGACGCTGGAGGCGATCCGCCTGTTCGGCAATCTCGAGACCGAATCGAGCAAGCTGCTGCAGATCGTGCTGTTTGGTCAGCCCGAGCTGGATGCCAGACTGGCAAAGCCGCATCTGCGTCAACTGCGCCAGCGGATTGGCTTCTCCTACTGCCTGCGGCCGCTGCGTTTTGACGAGACCCGTGCCTATCTGGAGCACAGATTGCAGGTCTCCGGGTATCGTGGAGCACCGCTGTTTGCAGGTCGAGCCATCCGTCTGTTGTGGCGAGCATCGCGAGGGATCCCGAGACTTATCAATATCCTGGCGCAGAAGTGTCTGATGCTGGCCTATGGTCAGGGGGCGCGCCAGATCGATAGCCGTCTGGTGCGGCTCGCCATTCGCGATACCGATGATGCCAGCCGCTTTGCGCCACGGCGCTGGTGGCCCCTGTTACTGTTGCTGGGGTGCGCCCTGGCTTATGGAGTCTGGCCATGAGTGTTATCAACCAGATGCTGAAAGATCTGGATCAGCGCCAGCAAGGATCCGAGGGTGCTGCCGTCTATATTGCCCCTGCACGCCAGCAGGGGTGGTGGATGTTGCTGCTGACCCTGATCTGCGCTCTGGCACTGGTGATCCTCGGTTGGCGAACCTGGATCTACTGGCAGCAGACCCATACCGTGACGGCTGCCAGCGAAGTGATCGCCCCCGATGCGGTGATTCCCGATATGGTGGCAAGGGCCGCCGTGCCAGTCAGCCAGCCTGAGCCGGTCGAGGTGGCGGCTGCGCTGCCGCTGCCAAGCCAGGATGAGGTGAATGATGGGGTAGGGGAGAGTGAATTAGGCGACACGGCCGACGGGGCACCCTTTGATGCCTCCCGCGAGGTCGATGAACGAACCCCTACCGATGAAGAGCTGCAGCCCGAGCTTTACGCCGAACTGGCGGCAGAGCAGCAGGCAGTCGCCAGCGCGCCGCGCAAGCCGAGCGTATTGAAGATTGAGACGGTGGAGCTGTCGGCCAAGGAGCTGGCGGCACTGGCGGAGCGCAAGGCGACCACCGCCATGGCCAAGGGAAGCCTGCGGGATGCGCAGGACAACTACTATCAGGTGCTGGCCCACGACCCCTACAACCAGGGAGCGCGCGAGCAGCTGGCTGGTTTGCTCTACGGCGAGGGCCGCCTGACCGAGGCGCGTCAGCTGCTGGAAGAGGGGATTCGGCTCGATCCCCAACAGGCCGATTTTCGTCTGCTGCTGGCCCGCCTTGCTATCAGCGAGGGGCAGCAGCAGCAGGCGCTTGGCTGGTTGTCCGGTTATCAGCCGGATCTCGCCAGCAACATGGACTACTACGCCACTTGGGCCGGGTTGACCCAGGAGCTGGGCCAGAATGCCGATGCGGCGGCGCTCTATGTGAAGCTGCTGCGCCAGCAGCCGGATCAGGGACGCTGGTGGCTTGGTCTCGGCGTCGCCGAGGATGGTCAGGGCCACAGCCAGCGGGCGCTCGATGCCTATCGCAACGCCCTGCTGCACGGCAACCTCGGCGAGGCATCGACCAACTGGCTGGAACAACGAATTGGCCAACTAACCCCTTGATAAAAAGCAGGTTCGGTTAGCGAAGCCTAATCGGATGCGGCAACGGGTGTGAAGTAACAGAGATCGGAGCAAACATGGCACAACCCAGACTGAAAATGCGCCTCGGCGACCTGCTGGTACAAGAGCAGATCATCTCTGATGATCAGCTGCAGCTTGCCCTGCAGCAGCAGCGTCAGACCGGCCGCAAGCTGGGCACCACTCTGATCGACCTCGGTTTTATCAGCGAAATGCAGTTGCTGCAGTTCCTCGCCCGTCAGCTGGATGTGCCCTTCTTCGATCTCAACAACCTCACCATCGACGCCGCCGCGGTGCTGCTGCTGCCCGAAGTGCAGGCGCGCCGTTATCGGGCGCTGGCAGTCAACCTCACCGATGACAAGGTGACGGTGGCGATGTCGGATCCTGCGGATCTGAGCGCACTGGATGCCATCGCTGCGCTGCTCAGCCCGCGCATCATGGTGCTGGCAGTGGCGCGGGAAGGGCAGTTGCTGGAGTATTTCGACCGCCTCTATCGCCGCACCCGCGAGATTGAAAGTTTCGCCGAACAGCTGCAGGAGGAGTATCAGGACTCCGGCTTCGAGCTGGGCTCCAGCAATCTGGGGGCCAATGACGAGGGGGAGGCGACGGTGGCCAAGCTGCTGCGCTCCCTGTTTGAAGACGCGGTTCAGGTGGGGGCGTCGGATATCCACATTGAGCCGGACGAAAAAGTGCTGCGTATTCGCCAGCGGATCGACGGTATCCTGCACGAAAACATCCTGAACGAGGTGCGGATCGCCCAGGCGCTGGTGCTGCGTCTCAAGCTGGTGGCGGGGCTCGATATTTCCGAGAAGCGCTTGCCGCAGGATGGCCGTTTCAACATGAAGGTGCGCGGCCGCGATGTGGATGTGCGGATGTCCACCATGCCGGTGCAATATGGCGAGTCGGTGGTGATGCGTCTGCTGGATCAATCTTCCGGCATCCTGTCGCTGACCGAGACCGGCATGCCGCCGGAGATCCTGACCCGGTTCCGTCGTCAGCTCAAACGCCCGCACGGGATGATCCTGGTGACCGGCCCGACCGGTAGCGGCAAGACCACCACCCTCTATGGCGCGCTCTCCGAGCTCAACCAGTCCAGCAACAAGATCATCACGGTGGAAGACCCGGTGGAGTATCGCTTGCCCCGCGTCAATCAGGTGCAGGTCAACCCCAAGATCGGCCTCACTTTTTCTCATGTGCTGCGTTCCACCCTGCGTCAGGATCCGGACATCCTGCTGGTGGGGGAGATGAGGGACAACGAGACAGTAGAGATTGGCCTGCGTGGCGCCATCACCGGTCACCTGGTGCTGACCACCCTGCACACCAACGATGCTGTGACCAGTGCCTTGCGCCTTATCGACATGGGTGCTCCCGGCTATCTGGTGGCGAGCGCCCTGCGGGCGGTGGTCGCTCAGCGGCTGGTGCGGCGGGTATGCGAGCACTGCGTCGAGGAGAAGGCGCCCGACGAAGGGCAGGCCACCTGGCTTACCGTGCTCTCCGGCGAGGCGCCCGGCCAGCACACCTATCACAAGGGACGGGGTTGCCAGAGTTGCAACTTCACCGGTTATTCCGGCCGGATCGGGGTCTACGAGCTGCTGGAGCTGGATCAGCCGATGATGGATGCCCTGCGCCGCAACGATGCGGAAGGGTTCGCCAAGGCGGCCCGTCAACACCAACACTATCGGCCGCTGGCCCTCACCGCCCTCGATTATGCCCGGCAGGGGATCACCTCGGTGGATGAGGTGCTGCGACTGGCTGAGGATTTGGGGTAAGCGATGGCTAACTTTGCCTACAAGGGGCGTGACAACCAGGGCAACGCCACCAGTGGCGTGGTCGAAGCTGCCAACGAGATGGCGGCCGCCGAGCAGCTGATGCGCCGTGGCGTGATGCCCACCGAGCTCAAACCGGGCAAGGCCAAGTCCGCTGCCATCGACTGGTCACTGTTGCTGGAAGGGGGCGTCAAGCTGGACGAGCTGGTGATCTTCAGCCGCCAGATGTATGCCCTGACCCGGGCGGGTATCCCGATCCTGCGCGCCATTGCCGGGCTGGAGGAGAGCACTCACAGCAAGCCGCTCAAGCGGGCGCTTCACTCGCTGGGGGAAGATCTCGGCAACGGTCGCCCGCTCTCCAGCTCGATGCAGGCGCACCCCAAGGTATTCAGCAGCCTGTTTGTCGCCATCATCCACGTGGGTGAGAACACAGGTCAGCTGGAAGAGGCCTTCTTGCAGCTCGCCAACTATTTCGAGCTGGAGCTGGAGACTCGCAAGCGGATCAAGACCGCCATGCGCTACCCCAGCTTCGTGATGATCGCCATCGGTATCGCCATGGTGATCCTCAATATCATGGTGATCCCGGTGTTTGCCGGCATGTTCGCCAAATTCGGGGTGGAGTTGCCGCTGGCGACCCGCATTCTGCTCGCCACCTCGCACTTTTTTGTCCACTACTGGTGGCTGCTGCTCGCCATTCTGGTGGGGATAGTGTTTGGTTGGCGCCGCTGGGTCGCCACCACCAAGGGCAAGCTGACCTGGCACCGCTGGCAGCTCAAGTTGCCGATCGTCGGCACCATCATAGAGCGCTCCCTGCTGGCCCGTTTTGCCCGCAGTTTTTCCATGATGCTCAAGGCAGGGGTGCCGCTGAACACGGCGCTGACCCTGGTGGCCGATGCGGTGGATAACGCTTATATGGCGGGGCGGGTGCGGGATATGCGCGCCGGTATCGAGCGGGGTGAGAGCCTGTTGCGCACCGCTGGCAGCAGCGGTCTGTTTACCCCGCTGGTGATGCAGATGATCGCCGTGGGGGAGGAGACCGGTCAGGTCGATGACCTGCTCCATGAAGCGGCCGAGTATTACGAGCGGGAGGTGGATTATGACCTCAAGAGCCTTACCGCCCGCATCGAGCCGATCCTGATCGGGATCGTGGCAGTAATGGTGTTGATCCTGGCGCTCGGTATCTTCACACCGATGTGGGACATGATGCGCGCGGTTCGCGGCAAGTAATCTTGCTGGAACTGGATATCTTCACGTCTGAGTGGTGGGGCATGATGCGCGCGGTTCGTGGCAAGTAATCTTGCTGGAACAGGATATCTTCACGTCTGAGTGGTGGGACATGATGCGAGCCGTAAGAGGCAAGTAACTCGGCATCTTCACGCTTGAATGGTGGGACGTGATGGGAGCCGTAAGAGGCAAGTAACTCGGCATCTTCACACTTGAGTGGTGGGGCATGATGCGCGCGGTTCGCGGCAAGTAATCTTGCTGGAACTGGATATCTTCACGTCTGAGTGGTGGGACATGATGAGAGCCGTAAGAGGCAAGTGATCGGTGGAGTCGAGGACGGGATGAGCAGACAGTCGCAGCAGGATGATCGCTGGCTGACCGGATATAGGCGGATCGCCGTGATCATCCTGCTGATGGTGATCGTGGCGACCCTGGTGCGCAGCTATCAGGGCCATCGGGAGGAGGCGCAGCAACTCACCCTCACCCTGCTGGGGGAACAATTTGCCGAGCGGGTACAGCGCCTGCACGGGATCTGGCTTGATGAGCGGCGTCCGCAGATTTTGCACGCCGCAGGACAGCGCTGGCAGTTTGATCTCAGGGGGTGGCCCCTGGGGCTGGTGCCGCAGCAATCCCCTTCGGAAAACTGCCGCCAGTTGTGGCGGGCACTGGTGGGTGAGACGGAGAGTGGCATGCCTCCCCTGCAGGTTCTGGCCCGCCCCGATGGCAGTGGTTGCGAGATGGGGTGGGATGGTTATTGGCTGGTTTATCAGTTTTCTGACGGGCGGGTGATGAAAAAGCCTTGAAGGAAGCCAATCATATGACCCAACTACATGATTTTTTTGGGCCTGCATGAAATAATGCCGGGCATTACGGAGGGAGCATGACAATGAAAGCAATGGCACCAACAAGGCCGGAAAACGGGATGATGAGACGGGCTGCTGGCTTCTCCCTCATTGAGCTGGTGATCGTTATCGTGATCCTGGGGATCCTGGCGGTAACGGCGCTGCCGCGCTTTCTCGATGTGACTGACGAAGCGAAAAAGGCCAGCGTGGAAGGGGTCTCTGGCGGTTTTGCTACCGGCGTTTCGCTGGTTCGGGCGCAATGGGAGGCGGAAGGTCGCGCCAAACAGGACAGCCTCAACACCGTACTCTATGACGGTAGCCGCTTCTATCTGACCACTCCGACCGAGACCCAGATCGGCAACGGCGAGCTGTCGCCCGGCTATCCCATGGATACCGCTGCCAGCGGCAATCCGGATGTGGATCCGGCCAATCTGAGTGCCGAACGTTGTCTCAATATTTGGGAGGGGTTATTGCAAAACCCGCCCAAGGCTACGGCCAGCTTCAATGAAGTGCGCGGTAGCGGCAATGACCTGAAATACTATGCCACTGTGAGCAGTAATGGACTGGATTCGGTCTGCCGTTACTATTTGGTCAATAGTTTGAGTAAGGGCAGTGATGGTAAGTATCAGGATCCGCAAGGCAAGACTGATGCATTTATGAGTTTCAGTTACCGCCCGGCATCGGGTCAGGTGACCACAAATATTAATTAACAGAGGAAAGTGAAATGAAAAAACAGGCGGGTTTTACCCTGATCGAACTGGTTATCGTGATCATCATTCTGGGTATTCTGGCAGTCACCGCTGCACCCAAGTTCCTGAATCTGCAGGATGATGCGCGTAAAGCTGCTGCTGATGGTGTTAAAGCATCCTTGCAGAGTTCTGCTCAAATGATTTACAGCAAAGCAGCCATTCAAGGCATTGAAGCATCTTCTGTTGCAGTATCAGTTGCTGGTACCACAGTTGATGCCTTATACGGTTATCCGACTGCTGCGACAGTTAAAAATGCACTTACATTGGATGGCTGGTCTGTTTCTCATGCGACTCCCACAGGGAACACTGCAGATTTTTATCCTGATAATACAAAGGGTAACTCTTGTTATGTGACCTATACGCAGGCTGCTAATAAAGATACTCCTTTCAAGATTGAATTGGCGGATACCTGTAAGTAAGCATGCAAGCGAGGCTTCGGCCTCGCTTTCTCTTTTCCCTGATGAGAGCCTCCATGCCTGCAACCAAGGGCTTTACCCTGATTGAACTGGTACTGGTGATCCTGTTACTCGGGATTCTGGCCGCCTTTGCCGTGCCCAAATGGCTGGGCAAAGGCGGCGTTGAAACTCAAACTGTGCGTGACGAGCTGCTGACCCGGCTGCGGCTGGTACAGACCGTCAATATGCATGAGCCTGCCAACCGCTGTACCTCACTGCGGGTTGACGCGGGCCAGTTTGGCCACAGCACGCTCTCCCCTTGTGGCGATCCTGCGGCTATATCGAGCTGGAACGCTAATCAGCGCACCCGTGGTCGTCCGGTGACCCTGTCTGCCGGGATCACCCTCTCCTCGAACAAAGGCGCGCCTCCTTTTGTGATTCGCTTTGATCAGATGGGCCGCCCGCTCGGTAGCTGCGCCGGTGGCTGCGAGCTGCAAGCCACCAATGGCCGCGAGAGTGGCCGTATCAAGATTGAGTCAGAGGGGTTTATCCATGAGATCCCTTAAGCGCGGCTTTACCTTGATTGAGCTGATCGTTGGCATAGTGCTGTTAGCGGTCGCCTTGACCGGCATATTGGGGTTACTCATCAATCAGGCGCCACAGGCGGTGGATCCGGTGCAGCAGGTGCGCGCTGCTCAGCTGGCCCAGCGCCTCTCCGGCGAGATCCTGCAAAAGTCGTTTGATGAACAGTCGGATCACAACGGTGGTCGTTATCGTTGTGGTGAGCAGGTGGCAGGGGTGACCATCTCTTCCTGCTCCACCAGTTATGGCCCGGATGGCGAGCCTGCCCCCTACGCCTATAACGATGTGGATGATTTCGATACCGCGGGTAACTGGGTGGATGCCAACACCCTGACCCAGACTGCAGCGGGAGTCAGCAGCGAGGAGTATCGCAACTATCAGGTGAAAATTGCAGTAAGCGCAGCAGATTTTAGCGATGGCAGCTTCAAGAGTTGTGCAGCGCCATGCTCTGTGGGCAAGCGCATCGTTCTGCAGATCAAACTGCCGGATGAGAGCGTGCTCGACTTCTCCTTTTATCGGGGGAACTACTGATGGCTCGGCGCTGCGAGCGTGTCCGATTACGCCTGGCGGCTAATCGAACCCACCGCCAACCTCGGGGTCACAGTGGCTTTACCCTGGTCGAGTTGGTGATGGTGATCCTGCTGCTCGGGATCATGGCGACCTTTACCAGCCAGTTTATCGGTATTGGCAGCCAGATTTATGGCGATGCCAGCAGCCGCGAACAGCTGATGAGCGATGCCCGCTTCGCCATGGAGCGGCTTAACCGCGAGCTGCGCGATGCGGTGCCAGGTTCCGAGCGCATTGAAGATCAAGATGGTAACTGGCTGGATCAAGGCCCTTGCCTGCGGTTCTGGCCGATCAGCAACTCAGGGCGCTATCTGGCCCTCAATCGCCCGTCTGGCTCCTCGGCCACACTTGAGCTGGTCATGGTGGCGCCGCCTGTTGCGGTTGAACCGAAGCTCGACTGGTTAGTTGTGTTTCCCCAACCCGTTTCCAGTGGTACGCAGTCGATACGGGATCGCTGTGATTATGGCCGCTGTGTGGCGCCGGTTGATGCGGTGGGGTCGGTGATCTCTGGTGCCCAAACAATTGGGTATAGCGGTGCGCAACTGGATGGACAGTCGCCCGGTATGCGGGTCTATTTTGCTCGCGAACAGGTGCGTTATTGTGTGCAAGGCGGGGCGCTATACCGGACCAGTGCCGGGATCAGTGCCGCTGGCAGCACCTTACCGCTGGGGGGCTTGATGGCCGAGTCGCTGCGGCCAGGCAATGTTTTTTATCGGGAAACCTCGGCATTTAACGCCGAAGGTGAGTTTGGCATGCGTTTTGTCTTTGAGCGCAAGGGCGAGTCAGTCACCTTCAATCACAAGATAGAGGTGTTGAATGTGCCCTGAGCCACATTCTTTCGGACGGATACGAGGCAGTGCCTTGATGATCGCCCTGTTTGTCATTGTGGTGATGGCGCTGCTGGTGGCTGCCATGGGCCGTTTTCTGGTCGACAGTGGCGAGAAAAATACCGTGGAGGTGCGCAGCGTGCGGGCTCTGCTGGCTGCTCAGAGCGGGCTGGAGATTGCCCTCTATCAGCTGTTTCCCAACCGCAGTGGTGCCGAGTCGCCCGCCGCCTGCGCCAAGGTGGCGGCATCCCGGGCATTCGACAAGGATCCCGGTCTGAGCGGGTGCCGGGTGTCGGTGAGCTGCAATGAGATCCAGGCCAGTCAGGGGGGAGAGACCAGCACCACCTACCGGCTCACCAGTGTTGGCAACTGTGGCACAGAGACAGGGGCGGGCGCCAACCCGGATTTTGCCGTCAGCCGCACCCTGGTGGCGGAAGCGTTTGATGGAGTGATGCCGTGATAGGTCGTCTCTGTTCCGTTCTATTTTTACTGCTGCTTAGTTTGCCTGCGCAGGCAGCACTGGATTGCAACAGCATCTTCCCTGGTCCGATCCAGAGCCATGACGCAGATGGCGCGCTTTACATGCAGTCAGGTGCACGGGTGGAGAATTACAATGGCCTAGAGGTCTGTTTCAAACGTGTCACTGGTTATGACTATGAAATGAACTCGCAAGCCTGTGGTACGGGCAAATGTCAGATAACCGGTGTCGCCAGCTTGAAGCAGACTCGGCCCACCTTTCCAGGCAGTACAGATTCTGCCAGTTATACCGTTGCGAATTGGACTATTCCCACGGTCATCCTCGGTACCACCCCGAATTACGGCAAGCCAGCCAGCGGCAGTCGCTGGGATCTGGGCAACCTGACCATAGATGGCTCTGTTGGGGCCAATGGTTCCGGCAACGTCAGTTTCTCGGACAGTTACACCACCTATGTGATAAAAAACCTGACCATGCAGGATCGCGCCGTGATGACGTTGACGGCGGGTAAGACCTATATCATCGAAGGGGATCTGAACCTGACCGGAGGCAGCATCATCAAGCTAGTCGGCAGCGGCACGACCTTGTTTTATGTTCGGGGCAATGTCTCGGCTCATAACGATTCACAACTGCAGACGGGGGTCGGTTTCAAGGTATATGTGGTCGGCAACCTCACTCTCACTGGCAGTGACCAGTTGGCAGGAACCTATTACGCCGAAGGAGATGCAACCTTCGAGAATGGAGTGGTACTGCGGGGTCAACTGAGCGCGAAGAACGTCAGTCTGAAAGGAAACAGCAAGGTTATTTATGAGGCTGGCTTCTCCACCTGCAAAAATATCTTTACAGATCCTCCGGTGGAGGGGGTCAGCATGACACCGCCCTCCGGTGTGCTGGTGCCACCCCTTGCGGATCTGGTGTGCAGCAAGCAGGGGAGTGGCACCAGTTGCACCGGCCACAGCGGCAACCGCTTCGGGCCCGGGGATTACGACTTTGGCAACGGCAGCATCAACAACCAGGCCGAGATCGTCGCCACCGGCGTGACGGCGAGACTCTATTTCAACAACCTCAATCTGAACAACGCCAGGCTCAACCTCAGCAATCCGCCCGAGCATCTCTTCATCTACGTGAAGGGGGATCTCTCGATCACCGGCCAGAACCAGATCAATGCCGTCGTCTATGTGGCGGGCAATGTCCACATGGCCGGCAACGCCACGCTCAAGGGGGCGCTGGCGACGGGAGGCAGTGTCAATATCAGCGGGAACCACGACTACTACTTCGATCAGGATGCCGTCGATAAGGTGGACCTAGGTAGTAACACCTGCGAGGGGAGTACGGGCGGGACCCAGATCAATCACTTCGAGCTCAGCCACTCCGGTCAGCCGCTCACCTGTAATTCCGAGACGGTGACGGTCAAGGCGTGCGCCGATGCGGCTTGTACCACGCTGATCACTGACCCGGTGACCGCGACCCTGAGTCTGGCCCCAACGTCTGCCAGCAATGGTTGGGTTGGCGGCAATACGGTGACCTTCAGTGGCGGCTCGACCACGGTGCCGCTGCGCAATAACACGACGACTGCGGTTACCATCGGAGTCTCTAGTTCAACCCCGACCACCAAACCATACGGCACCACCTTGTGCAAGGCCGGTGCAGGGACGCCCAGTGCGGCAGCCTGTACCCTGAATTTTGCCGACAGCGGCTTTATCTTCGATGTGCCAGATACCTATTCCAACCAGCCTCAGGATGTGACAATCAGTGCGGTTAAAAAAGACGATATTACCAAACAATGTGTGCCCGGATTCACCGGGGTGAGGTCGGTCGGTTTTTGGGGAACGTACAACAATCCAAATGCCAATAACTTTGGTAGCAAGATCTCCATCGATGGCAATACCATTGCTACTTATGCAACCAGTATTGCTTCACCAACGCCAACCACCCTTAACCTGACTTTCGATAATCAGGGGAAGGCGACCTTGAAAAAAGTGACCTATCCGGATGCGGGTCAAATGCAGCTATCTGCGCGCCATAATGGCAGTGGTGAGACGGCGGGTCTGGTGATGCTCGGCTCGGATCAGTTTGTGGCGCGTCCGGTCGGTCTGTGCATTACGCCTCCGCAAGGGGTCTGCGCGGCAGGTGATAGCAGCTGCCATGTATTCAAAAAAGCGGGGGATACGTTCCAGATAGATATCAAGGCGATGGCCTGGGAGTCGGCCAATGATGGGGATATCTGCACAGGGAATCAGACCACGCCTAACTTTGTCCTGCCCAATATTGCTCTGGGCAGTACGCTGGTGGCACCAAATCCGGGCACCAATGCAACGCTGGGTACTACCACCTATAACCATGTGGCAGCGACCAATAGCATCAATAGTGTTAGCCAGACGGTGAGCGAGGTTGGCGTGTTCCGGATGACTGCGACGCCGCCGGCCAACGGCTACTTCAATTACACCATTCCATCAGCCCAGAGCCAGCCGGTGGGACGTTTTGTCCCCTGGGATTTCAATTTGCTGAGCGGTGCTCTTACTCCTGCTTGCGGGCAGTTCAGCTATATGAGTCAGCCATTCGGTGTCAAAATGACGGTACAGGCCCGCAACAAGAGTGCCGGGGTGACTAGGAATTATGGTGGAGAGTTTGCCAAGGGCTTGCTCTATCTAGTTGCGGGTAATAACCATGATGGTGTCGATAGAACCGATCGCGTTGCGAGGACAACATTCAACTGGGTGTCAGGGGAAGCCAATGTTGATAGCCAAAGTCGCTTTGCCCGGCTCTCTGAGCGCGAGCCCGCCCTGACTGTACCAGAGGAGCCCTTCAAGTCGCTGCGGTTTGGTTTGCTGGTGGTCGATGAGGAGTCACCCTCAGTCAGCTTCCTGGCTGATACCGACCTGAATCCTAGCGTCAAGAATGGGTGTACCAAAGGGGTCAACTGCAATGCCAGGCAGTTGACGATTCCTACGCGGGTGGATGACACCATGACCGCCTATTATGGCCGCCTGCTGGCAGGTAAGGATCGTGGCATCGATAGTGCCAATCTGCCTTTGAAGTTATTGATGCAGCGTTTCGATCTGGGTGGTTGGGTGATCAATGATGAGGATAACTGTACTCAGCTATCGCTGGCGAATAGTGGTTTTGATCCCCTGCCAGCGGTAGAGCCTAAAGATCCTGATCGCAAGATTGGCTTTAATAGTGTGACATCTTCTTACGAGGTTACAGGCAAGGTACCCCCGTTATTAACCAAACCATATAGCAGTACTCTGACGTTAAGTGGTCAAACTGTCCCGGCCAGTTCCGCCAGGGCAAAGCAAGGTGAGATCGTGTTTCACTTTGGTGCGCCGAATGTTGCAGTTCGGATTCCCTACAAGGTCGATTTGGCAAAACAGCCATCTTCGCCGACGTGGTTATCTGACCCCATTAGCTTGCAAGGTGAGGCCATTTTCGGCTCCAGCCGGGGTAATGACCGAATTATTTATCGGCGCGAAGTATTACATTGAATGATGTGAAAGGGGGGCTGGCGCAACGGCATCCCCCTAACGCCTTGTTTATTAGCGTTTGTTAGCCCGAGCGGGTGAGTGATGACTCGCATTTTTGTCGCGCCTGATTGAGTGGCGACAGTTTGAGCGCTTGCCCATTGGGGTGGGCATTGGTAAAGTTAGCCGGTTTTCTGCACCTCCAAATTCTTAGGATTTCCCGTAGCCATGTTCAAAAAGCTCAGAGGCGTCTTTTCCAACGATCTGTCGATCGATTTGGGAACTGCCAACACCCTGATCTATGTAAAAGATCAAGGGATCGTCCTTAACGAACCCTCAGTTGTCGCCATTCGCCAAGAGCGCGGGAACGCCAAATCGGTCGCTGCTGTCGGTCATGCCGCCAAGCAGATGCTGGGCCGTACCCCGGGCAACATCTCCGCCATTCGCCCGATGAAAGATGGCGTGATCGCCGATTTTTACGTGACCGAGAAGATGCTGCAGCACTTCATCAAACAGGTTCACGACAACAACTATTTCCGCCCCAGCCCGCGTGTGCTGGTGTGTGTACCGTGTGGCTCCACCCAGGTTGAGCGTCGCGCCATCAAGGAATCCGCACTGGGCGCTGGTGCCCGTGAGGTCTACCTGATCGATGAGCCGATGGCTGCTGCCATCGGTGCCGGTCTGCCGGTCTCCGAAGCGACCGGTTCCATGGTGGTCGATATCGGTGGTGGTACCACTGAAGTGGCCATCATCTCCCTGAACGGTGTGGTCTACTCCCAGTCCGTCCGTATCGGTGGCGACAAGTTTGACGAAGCGATCATCAGCTACGTCCGTCGCAACTATGGCAGCCTGATTGGTGAAGCCACTGCCGAGCGTATCAAGCACGAGATCGGCTCCGCCTATCCGGGCGAAGAGGTGCGCGAGATTGAAGTGCGTGGCCGTAACCTGGCTGAAGGTGTACCGCGCAGTTTCACCCTCAACTCCAACGAGATCCTGGAAGCGCTGCAAGAGCCGCTGTCAGGTATCGTTGCTGCCGTCATGGTGGCGCTGGAGCAGTCTCCGCCGGAACTGGCTTCCGACATCTCCGAGCGCGGCATGGTGATGACCGGTGGTGGCGCACTGCTGAAAGATATCGACCGTCTGCTGATGGAAGAGACCGGCATTCCTGTCGTCGTGGCTGAAGATCCCCTCACCTGTGTGGCCCGTGGCGGCGGCAAGGCGCTGGAGCTGATCGACATGCACGGTGGCGATCTGTTCCACTACGAATAAGACCCACAGCCGGCCAGCGAGCCGGCTCTTTTTTGACGACCCATGAAACCCATTTTTGGTAGAGGCCCTTCGCTTCAGTTACGGTTGTTTCTCGCCGTCATCATCTCCATCGCTGCCATCGTCGCGGACTCCCGCTTCGGTGTGTTTACCCATGTCCGCGTCTACCTCAGTTCGTTAGTCAGTCCCTTGCAATACATGGCCAATGCGCCCGGTACCCTGCTCGACACCATGTCGACCCAGGTGCAGACCCGTGCCGATCTCATCGAGCAGACCAAGCAGCAGGAGCAACAGCTGTTTACCCTGCGCTCTCGCCTGCTCAAGATGGACCATCTGGAGCACGAGAACCAGCGGCTGCGTGAACTGCTCGGCTCGCCGGTGCACAAGGAGTCCCGCAAGATGGTGGCCGAGCTGCTGTCGGTGGATTCCGACCCCTTCAGCCATCAGGTGCTGATCAACAAGGGGGCGCTGGATGGCGTCTATAACGGTCAGGCGGTGATCAACGATCAGGGGGTGATTGGTCAGGTGCTCCACGTGGGCTCCACCACCAGTCGCGTGCTGCTGATCACCGACTCCAGCCACGGTATTCCGGTGCGGGTGCTGCGCAACGACTTGCGCGCCATTGCCTCCGGCAGTGGCGAGCTCGACAAGCTGGAGCTGCGCAACCTACCGCGCAACACCGATATTCAGGTCGGTGATCTGCTGGTCACCTCGGGTCTGGGTGGCCGCTTCCCGGAGGGTTATCCGGTGGCGACTGTGACTCGTTCCGAGTATGTGGAGGGCAAGCCCTTCGCCCAGGTCGAGGCCAAGCCACTGGTGGAGCTGGACAGACTGCGCTATCTGCTGCTGCTGTGGACCGACAAGAAGCCTGAAGTACATGATGAGGATGGCGAACGGGCGGCTCCCGCTGCGTCCGCCGCAGGAGCGACTCACTGATGCTAGAACCCGCCAGCGGCAGGATCTGGGTCTGGGTCTCGATCCTGCTGGCTCTGAGCCTGTCGATCCTGCCGCTTCCTTTCGAATTTGCCCCCTTCCGCCCGGACTGGCTGGCCATGGTGCTCATCTACTGGGCACTGGCCTTGCCGCACCGGACCAACGTCGGCTCCGCCTGGGTGGCTGGCCTGCTGCTGGATGTGCTGCTCGGCAGCACCCTCGGCGTGCGGGCGATGGCGATGGCCATCACCGCCTATCTGGCGGCCTTCCAGTTCCAGAAGATCCGCAACTTCTCCCTCTGGCAGCAGGCACTGATTATCGGTGGTCTCTCGCTGGTGGGAAAAATGACGGTATTCTGGGCCGAGCACCTGTTCAGCCAGGCCAGCCTCAACTTCGCCTATTTTTGGTCGACGTTGACGACGATGCTAATATGGCCCTGGGTGTTTCTGGTGCTGCGCAAGGTACGGCGTCGCTTCAATATTAGGTAAATATGAACAAAAACAACGAACCACAACTCTATCTCGCCTCGGCCTCTCCCCGTCGCCGTGAATTGCTGACCCAGATTGGCTACCGCTTCGAGGTGCTGAAACTGGATGTGCCCGAGCAGCGGGAAGAGGGTGAAAAGGCGCAGGATTATGTCTGCCGTCTCGCCCGTGACAAGGCGATGGCGGGTGTGGCGTGTGCGCCGACGGCGTTGCCGGTGCTGGGTGCCGACACCATAGTGGTGCTGGGCGACCGGGTACTGGAGAAACCGTCCGATCTGCTGGATGCCAAAGATATGCTGGCGTCGCTCTCCGGCAAGGTGCATCAGGTGATGACGGCGGTAGCGCTGGCCAGCAAGGATCGTTGTGACGTGCGTCTGGTCACCACCAACGTGGCGTTTCGCAAGCTGGACGAGGCCGAGATCGAAGCCTATTGGCAGACTGGTGAGCCCTGTGACAAGGCCGGGGCTTATGGCATTCAGGGCATTGCCGGCAAGTTTGTCAGCCGCATCGAGGGGAGCTATAGCGCCGTGGTCGGCCTGCCCCTGCTGGAGACAGACCTGTTGATCAAACATCATCTGGAACAGCTCAAATAATTTCCCGTCAGCGGTGTTCTGCTGCGTTTCTCCCTTGCGCGCGTTGTACCGGATTGGCTTTATAGAATTCAAAACTGGAACAGGCAAGGTTGCTTATGTCGGTAGAACTGCTGGTTAACGTTACCCCCTCCGAAACCCGGGTTGCCCTGGTCGAAAACGGTCTGCTGCAGGAAGTGCATGTCGAGCGTCAGGCCAAGCGCGGCATCGTGGGCAATATCTACAAAGGCAAGATCAGTCGGGTGCTGCCCGGCATGCAGGCGGCGTTCGTCGATATCGGCATGGACAAGGCGGCCTTCCTGCACGCCTCCGATATCGTGCCGCACACCGAATGTGTGGCGGTGAAGGAGAAGGAGCAGTTCCAGGTCGGCAACATCGCCGAGCTGGTGCGTCAGGGGCAGGACATCATGGTACAGGTGGTGAAAGATCCGCTGGGTACCAAGGGTGCCCGCCTCACCACCGATATCACCTTGCCGTCCCGCTATCTGGTCTTTATGCCGGGGAGTGCCCACGTCGGCGTCTCCCAGCGTATCGAGTCCGAAGCGGAGCGGGAGCGCCTCAAGCGTACCGTGGCCGGTTATGTGGACGATCTGGGTGGCTACATCATCCGTACCGCCGCCGAAGGGGTGGGGGAGCAGGAGCTGGAGCAGGATGCCGCCTTCTTGAAGCGGTTGTGGCGCAAGATCCTCGAGCGCAAGCAGAAGTATCCCCCCTGCAAGATCCTCTACGAGGATCCCAGCCTGGCCTTTCGGGTGGTGCGCGATTTTGTCGGTGCCGAGCTCGACAAGATCAGGGTCGACTCGCGCCAGAGCTTCGATCAGCTCAAGTGCTTCACCGAGGAGTACGTGCCGGAGCTGGCCAACAAGCTGGAGTACTACCCCGGCGAGTCGCCGATCTTCGATCTCTACGACGTGGAGAACGAGATCCAGCGCGCGCTGGAGCGCAAGGTAGAGCTGAAATCCGGCGGCTATCTCATCATCGACCAGACCGAAGCCATGACCACGGTGGATATCAACACCGGCGCCTTTGTCGGCCATCGCAATCTGGAAGAGACCATCTTCAACACCAACGTCGAGGCCACCGCCGCCATCGCCCGCCATCTGCGGCTGCGCAACCTCGGCGGTATCATCATCCTCGACTTCATCGACATGCAGTCGGAAGATCACCGCCGTCGGGTGCTGCACAGTCTGGAGCTTGCGCTGGCCAAGGACAGGGCCAAGACTAATGTCAACGGCTTCTCCCAGCTCGGCCTGGTGGAGATGACCCGCAAGCGCACCCGCGAGAGTCTGGAGCATGTGCTCTGCTCCGAGTGCCCCGAGTGCAAGGGGCGTGGCCGGGTCAAGACGGTGGAGTCGGTCTGCTTCGAGATCCTGCGGGAGATCATCCGGGTCAATCGCGCCTACGATGCGGATCAATTCACCGTCTACGCCGCCCCGGCAGTGGCCGACTACCTGCGGGGCGAGGAGTCCCACAGTCTGGCGGAGTTGGAGGTGTTCATCGGAAAACAGGTTCGGGTGGTGAGCGAACCTCTCTGTAGTCAGGAGCAATTCGACGTGGTGATGATGTAATTGGTCTATCGCTGGCTGAGTCGGGGCTGGTTGGCCCTGGGGGTCCTGTTCGTACTGATGGCCATGCTGGTCACCCTGGTACGGGTTGGGGGCCCTTTGCTGAATCAATACCGGGAGAGTCTGATCCACTCTCTGCTCGGTGATTCACAACTCAAGGTCAGCGTGGAGCAAGTGGGGCTGGATTGGACACAATCCGGGCCCGCCCTCGAACTGCAGCAACTCGCCATCGCCCCGGATTCGGGGCGTTTTACCATACAGCTCGGCAAAGCCTGGGTGCATCTCGACTTCTGGCGCACCCTCAATGAGCTCAAGCCGGTGTTTGGCGAGCTGATCCTCAGCGACGGCGATATCACCCTCGATCTCAGCCAGCCGGCTGACGACCGCCCCTCCGGCGATCCCCAGCAAGGTGCCCTGCTGCGTTTTCTGCTGACCCAGCTCTCCACCTTCGATATTCACAATACCCGCCTCAGCGTCACCACGGCGCTGGGCGATCTGCGGGCGCTCGACATCGCCCAATTGCGTTGGCAGAACCGTGGCAAGCGCCATCAGGGGGTCGGCAAGGCTTATCTGATCAACGGGGTGGGCGAGAGCACCCTCGATCTGATTCTGGATGTGGAGGCCCCGACCGCTCGGCTCGATAGCCTCAAGGGGCAGCTCTATCTGGGCGCCCGCCAGCTCGATATCACCCCGACACTGGCCAAGATCCATGCGGGCGAACCCAAGGTTGCCGGTCAGCTCGACTTCCAGCTTTGGAGCGAGTTTGACAGTGGCAAGCTGGGCAATACCCTGCTGGCTTTTGGCAACAACTACCTGATCTGGAAGGATCCCAAGCAGCAGGCGCTCCATCGCCTCGGCCTCGATGGTGGCAAGATCCAGCTGCGCCGGGATGGCCAGAACTGGCAACTGGCCAGCCACGATGTGATCTTCACACTGGATGACAAACCCTGGTTGCACAGCCGGTTGCAGTTGGAGCGGATCGGCGAGCGGGTGCAGGGCTATGTGCCGCAGATCGATCTCGACCAGCTCGCCCAGCTGAGCCAGTTGGTCTCGGCGATGTATCCCGCCCAGAGCGAGCTGCTCAAGCAGACCAAACCCAAGGGCAAGCTGACCGATTTGACCCTGCAGGCCGATGCCGGTTGGCAGGATGTCTCCCTTAGCGGTGAGATCACCAACGTGAGCCTGAATGCCTGGCACGACGTGCCCGGCTTGCGGGATCTCAACGGCGAGTTCTGGCTCACCCCCAAGGGCGGTAGCGCCAGATTGGCGCTGGCGAACGACAAGGTGGATCCCGCCCGTCACTTCAAGATGCCGATCCCGGTCGATCGCTTCTCGGCTCGCCTCGACTGGTGGCGTGAGGCGCAGGGCTGGGTGCTCTACGGGCAGGATATCGCGCTGGATAACCCGGATCTGACCCTGGCCAGCCGTTTTCGCCTCGATCTGTTCGAGCACCCCTTCCTCGCCCTGACCGGCCGCATCGATGTGAAGAATGCGGGCCATGCCGATCGCTACTTCCCGCTGCAGGCGATGGACAAGGGGCTGGTGGATTACCTGAGCGGCGCCATCAAGGGGGGCAAGGCCAAGGGGGCCGACCTGCTTTGGTATGGCGAGCTCAGGGATTTCCCCTATGACAACGGCAAGGGCATCTTCCAGGTGGCGGTGCCGCTGGAGCAGGCCACCTACGAGTTCTTCCCCGGTTGGCAACCGCTCACCGACCTGCAGATCGACCTGTTGTTCCAGAATGCCGGTCTCGATATGCGCAGCCACTCCACCCGGCTCGGCAAGGCAAGATCCGACTCGGTACATGCCTGGATCCCGGATCTCTCCCCCGGCGCCCACCTCTATGTGGATGCCAAGGTGCAGGGGGAGGGCAAGGCCATCAGCGACTACCTGCAGGACTCCCCGCTGGGCAGTTCGGTGGGGCAGGCGCTGCGGGAGATCGAGATCCGCGGCCCGATGGCTGGCTCGGTCAAACTCGACATTCCTCTCGATGGTGAGAGCGAGGTGAAGGCGAGCGGCGATGCCACTTTCAGCAACAACAAGGTGCGGGTCGCCAGTCTGGATCTGCCGCTGGAGAAGGTGCAGGGACGCCTCGAATATGACAACGAACAGACCCGCTTCCGCAATCTCAAAGCGAGTCTGTGGAACCAGCCGCTGACCCTCGACTATCAGGGGCGACAGCACCCGGATCATTATCAGGTCGACCTCGATTTCAAGGGGCAGTGGGATAGCCGCCTCCAACCCGCCGCCATCTCTTCATACGGCATTCTCAACGGCCGTAGCAACTGGGGCGGCAAGCTGGGGCTGACCCTGCCCGAGAGCAAACCGTTCAGCTTCCAGCTGGCGCTCGACTCCAACCTGCAGGGGATGGGGCTGGATCTGCCGCTGCCACTGGCCAAGAGCAACGCCAGCCGGCTGCCGTTCAAGGTGATCGCACGTGGCCGGGATGGCAGCGCCGACATTCGCACCGTGCTGGGTGCCGATGTGGATATGCAGACCCGACTGGTCTATGGCGAAGGGGTGCCCTATCTCAGTCGGGTGCGGGTCGATGTGGGCCAACCTGGCGCCCGGGTGCTGCGTGATGCTCCCATGCTGCTTGCCATCAACCAGCAGGAGGCTGACGTCGGCGGCTGGTTGGCACGGCTCAAGCAGTGGCTGCCGGCGCAGAACCAGACCGGCAATGCGGTGGTCGGCCCCGCCTTCCTGCCACAGGAGTGGTGGGTGGATGGTCAGCTGGCCCGTGCCTATATCGGCAGCGCCACCCTCCAGGCGGCGCGCTTCACCGTGGGGCCGACCCCTCAGGCGACCGAGGTGATGATCGACAGCCCCGATGTGATGGGGGTGATCCACCTGCCCGCAGTGGCCAATCGCCCGGTGGATGCCAAGTTTGCCCGTATCTACTGGTCCGGCAAGCGCTCGGATCTCAGTCCGGATCCCGATGCGCAGCAGGACAACGCCATCATGGCCTCGATCCCCTGGCTGACATTCAGCTGTGTCGATTGCCGCTTTGGCGAATTGCCGCTCGGCGAAGTGAAGGGGGAGCTGGTGCCCGGCGCCAACAAGGTGACCCTCAAGGGACTGGATATGCGGCTGGCGGGGAGTCAGCTCACCGGCAGCCTTGACTGGCTGGCCGATGGCAACCGGATGGAGACACGGGCCCGTGGCAAGCTGACCAGCAACAACAGCGAGCTGCTGCTCAAGCGGCTCGGCTACACCTCCCCCATCGGCGATGCCCCCGGTTCGCTCGCCTTTGATCTGAACTGGCAGGATGTGCCCTATCGCCCGAGTCTGTCGACCCTCGGGGGGAGCGCCAGCTATCAGCTGGAGGGCGGCACCCTGCGGGAGGTCAACGACAAGGGGGCTAGGCTGCTCTCCTTGCTCAGTCTCGACTCCCTGCTGCGCAAGCTGCGGCTCGATTTTCGCGATGTGTTCGACAAGGGGTTCTACTTCGAATCCATGTCCGCCTCTGCCACTATCAAGCAGGGGCAGGTCAGCAATGATGATTTCTATATGAAGGGGGCGGCCGGCAATCTGCGCGGTGAGGGGATCGCCGATCTGGTGCGCTGGCGGCTCGACTTCGATCTGAGCTTCTCCCCCAATCTGGGGGGCACCCTGCCGGTGGTGGCGGCCTTCTCCATCACCCCGATCACGGGCCTCTATGTGCTGGCCCTCTCCAAACTGCTGGAGCCGGTGGTGGATGTAGTGACCCGCATCGATTTTCGTATCTCGGGCCCGCTCGACGCTCCCAAGCTGATTGAGGCGGGTCGGGATCGCGCTCGCATCAAGCTCAACCAGCAGCAGAAAGAGGCGGTCGATACCGTTGCCCCCAGCCTGCCGGCCCAAGAGGTGACCCCTTTCCTGCTGAGCCCCAAACACGCGGGGCCCGCTCAGCGCTGAGCGAGCGGCCCGGCACCATCACAAGGAGTGAGCCATGATCCGACATATCCTGCTGATCGCCTTTAAACCGGACACCCAGCCTGCCCAGATAGACGCGGTGCGTACCGCCTTTCTCGCTATTCCCCATCAAGTCAGCGGCGTGACCGCGGTGGAGTGGGGGGAGAATGACAGCCCAGAGGGGAGGGATGACGGCTTTACCCACAGCGTGCTGATGACCTTCGCCGACGAAGCGGCCCGCCAGCGCTATCTGCCCCATCCTGATCATGATGCCCTCAAGGCCATCTTCCGTCCGGTGCTGGGGCGCATCATAGTGCTGGATTACACCCTGCAGGCGGGGGATGCTGTCACCGTCTGATGGCCCAAGCGAGAAGGAGAGCGACATGTGGTTAGCCGCAATACAGCTGGTATCTGGCCGTCACTGGCAGGATAACCGGGAACAGATTGCCGCCGAGCTGGCGGCCTTGCCAACCGAGCGGCCACTGCTGGCCCTGTTGCCGGAGAACTTTGCCCTGTTTGGCGAGCGACAGGGCTATCTGGATGGCGCCGAAGCGATTGGCCCCGATCTGAGTGGCGCCGCACCCATCCAGCAACAACTGGCTGAGTGGGCGCGAGATTACGGCATCTGGCTGGTGGCCGGGGCCATGCCGACCACCATCGCCGGTGCCGACCATATCCACACCAGCTCGCTGGTGTTTGACCCAAGCGGTGAGCTCAGGGGCCACTACCACAAGATCCATCTGTTCGACGTGGATGTGTCGGACAATCATGGTCGCTACCGTGAGTCGGAAACATTCAGCCCGGGGGAGGCGCCTGTGCTGGTGGACTCCCCCTTTGGTCCCCTCGGCCTCTCGATCTGTTATGATTTGCGCTTTCCCGAGCTCTACCGCCAGTTGGCCCGTGCCGGTGCCCGCGTGCTGCTGGTGCCTGCCGCCTTTACTGCCGTGACCGGCGAGGCGCACTGGGAGCCGTTGCTGCGGGCTCGCGCCATCGAAAACCAGTGCTACGTGGTGGCGGCCAATCAGGGCGGTACTCACGAGACGGGGCGCCAGACCTGGGGCCACAGCATGGTGATCGACCCTTGGGGTCGGGTGCTGGCGAGCAAAGAGTCCGGGCGCGGCACCGTGCTGGCGCAGATGGAGCTTGGGCTTATCGATGAATTGAAACGCACCATGCCGGTGCTGACCCATGCCCGTTTGTTGTGATGGTGTGGTGAACAATTGAAACGGTAGGCTCGATTAGCGAAGCGTAATCGGGCGTCAAATACCTCATCGGATTCGCGATCGTCCGATTACGCCGCGCGGCGGCTAATCGAACCTACGGTCGGGGAAGTTAACCGTTATGACATCTCGCATCGAGAGTGGAGAGAAAGATTGAGTCTATTGAGCCAGGTTAGTGCCTCCCTGTTGGCCCCGAACGACCTCGACGAAGGGCGCCTGCAGCAGCTGCTCGGCAGCCTGATGAGCCATCAGGTGGAGTTCGGCGATCTCTATTTCCAGCGCAGCTGGCACGAGTCCTGGATGCTGGAAGATGGCATCGTCAAGGATGGCAGCTACAACATCGATCAGGGGGTCGGGGTGCGCGCCGTCAGCGGCGAGAAGACTGGCTTCGCCTACTCGGACGAGCTGAGCCTGCTGGCGCTGCAACAGTCGGTGACTGCCGCTCGCGGCATCGCCGCCGCCGGTGCTCACGGCAAGGTGAAGGCGTGGGCTCGCACCGAAGCGAACCTGCTTTACCCGGCCATGGATCCGCTGCAAACCCTCGACAAGCACCAGAAGATCGCCCTGTTGGAGCAGGTGGACAAGTTTGCCAGAAGTCTGGATCCCGCCATCAATCAGGTGATGGCCTCCATCAGCGGTGTCTACGAAGAGGTGCTGGTGGCCGCCACCGATGGCACCCTGGCCGCCGATGTGCGTCCGCTGGTGCGTTTGTCGGTGACCGTGATCGCCGAGAAGGGCGATCGCCGTGAGCGCGGCAGTGCCGGTGGCGGTGGCCGCTTTGGTTACGACTGGTTCCTCGAACTGGACGGGCTGGAGAGCCGCGCTTTTGGCTATGTGCGTGAAGCGGTGCGTCAGGCGCTGGTCAATCTGGAAGCCATCGACGCGCCAGCCGGCACCATGCCGGTGGTGCTGGGCTCCGGCTGGCCCGGCGTGCTGCTGCACGAGGCGGTGGGCCACGGTCTGGAGGGGGATTTCAACCGCAAGGGATCTTCCGCGTTTGCCGGTCGCATCGGCGAGCAGGTGGCCTCCAAACACTGCACCATCGTCGATGATGGCACCCTACCGGGTCGGCGTGGCTCCGTCTCCATCGATGACGAGGGGACGCCGGGCGGTTACAACGTGCTGATCGAGAACGGTATCCTCAAGGGGTATCTGCAGGACAAGCAGAACGCCCGCCTGATGGGTGTGCCGCTCACCGGCAACGGCCGCCGCGAATCCTACGCCGCCATGCCGATGCCGCGCATGACCAACACCTACATGCTGGCAGGTCAGTATGATCCGGCCGAGATCATCGCCTCGGTGAAGAAGGGCATTTATGCCCCCAACTTCGGTGGCGGTCAGGTGGACATCACCTCCGGCAAGTTTGTCTTCTCCGCCTCCGAGGCTTACCTCATCGAGGATGGCAAGATCACCGCTCCCATCAAGGGCGCGACCCTGATCGGCAACGGCCCCGAGGCGATGAGCCAGGTCTCCATGGTGGGTAGCGATCTTGCGCTGGATCGCGGGGTCGGCATCTGCGGCAAGGAGGGGCAGAGCGTGCCGGTCGGTGTCGGCCAGCCCACCCTCAAACTGGATCAGCTCACCGTGGGGGGTACCCAGTAAGCCTCGCTGTACCTTGGTCACGTTGAAATCGAACCCCGGCATTGTCCGGGGTTTGGCTATTCAGGGGATTGCAGATAACAAAAAGCCCCGGTCGGTGGACCGGGGCTGGCGGGTTATTCGGTATCAGTTGACGGATATGGCGCGGGCGTCGATGAAATAGCGGGCGTTACCCTGGTCGTCGATCTGGATTTTGGCAACCAGCTGCTCTTGCTCTTTATATTCCCAGTGTTGTTCAATCTTGGCGAGGGATGGGCTCGCAATCCCAACCACGTTCAGGTACTCGTGAAACAGGCTATGGCTCCCTATTTCGGTCAGCATCTTGTCCATCTGCATACTCTCCTGAAGTTGAGTGGGTATTCATCAACAAACCTATCAGCGTCCTTCTGAATACAGTCTGTATAAAAAACAAACTAACTCATTTGTGTGTCAATAACATGATCAAGAACAAGATCAGTGCAGATCGTCAGGGACTTTTTGATACCGTTTTCAATCAGGGCTGGCGGGCTTCTGCGGCAACTGATCAAACGTGCCGGAAACCTGCAGTAGTGCCGGTGCGGTTTGCACGGCCTGGCCGCTGTGGAATACCGGATCCTGTGCCACTTCCTTGATGCCATTGATGCAAAATTGCATACCCATGCAAACCAGCAGGAAGCCCATGATGCGGGTCATGGCGTCAATGCCGGTGGCACCAAGGAGCTTGCAGACCGGATCAACAGGGTCGGCAGCGCCATCATGATGATGCTGAGGGTGAACTTCCGCTTGCGACCAATGAGATCGCCAAAGTGGACTTGAGGATGCCGCCGAGCGGGCCAGATAACCGGCGGCGAAGATGCCAAAGGTCTGAAACTGGCGCAGCCATTCGGGAATGTCGGCCGGGAAGAACAACTCGCCGATGACCACGGCGAAGAAGACGAAAAGGATGAAGTCGTAAAACTCCAGCGTACCGCCGAGGGCAGTCAGACTCAGGTTTTGTAATCCTGTCGATTGAGGGGGTGGTCGCGATCGTGTTGTTGTGCGGTTGTGGTCATATCCGTATGTTTCCCATCGTTTTTTTAGTTATTGTCAGCCCGGGCAAGGAGCATATAGAGGTGATCGAGAGTATGCTGCCTGCCTCTTGTGTGTAAATCGCGCAACTCACAACACTGTTTTGCATCTTTTGGGGGCCGCTTTTGGGGAAATCCAGCGCGCCCCGCTGGCGGAGGATTGATGGAAAAGAAACGGGTACTGCTCTCCTGGAGTAGCGGCAAGGATTGTGCTTGGGCATTGCATCAGTTGCGGCAAGATCCAACCATCGAGGTGGTGGGGCTGTTTACCACCCTTAATCAGGAGTTCGAGCGGGTAGCGATGCACGGGGTACGCAAGCAGCTTTTGACTGAACAGGCTGACTGTGTTGGTTTGCCCCTCATCACCATCGATCTGCCCTGGCCCTGCAGCAACGAGGATTACGCCCGCATCATGACCGGCTTTATCGCCGATGTGGTCGCGCAGGGGATCCGCCATATGGCCTTTGGCGATCTCTTTCTTGAGGATGTGCGCGCCTACCGTGAACAGCAGCTGGCAGGCACCGGCATCGAACCGCTGTTCCCACTGTGGGGCAGCAATACCCGTGAACTGGCGCCACAGATGGTGGCAGCAGGGCTGAAAGCGCGGATCAGCACCCTCGACCCGAACAAGCTGGATGCCAGCCTGGGTGGTCACGATTTTGACCAGGCGCTGCTGGCGGCGCTGCCGGAGGTCGTCGATCCGTGCGGTGAGAACGGCGAGTTTCACACCCTGGCCTATGATGGCCCCATGTTCTCCCGTCCGCTCGGCATTCGGGTCGGCGAGACAGTAGTGCGTGACGGCTTTGTCTTTACCGATCTGCTGCCGCTCGGTGATTAATTTTTTACGGGCAAAGCGCTCTTTTTTGCAAGTCCACTCACAGTTTACACTGGGCGATACAGTCACTCTGACCGCCCTCTTTTTTTGATTGAAAATGACGGAACTTCCTGATGAAACACCTCTTTCGCCCAGCGCTGCTCGCTTCCTTGCTGGCTGCCGCTCTCTCTCTGCCCGCCGTAGCTGGTGGTGCCGCCACAGTTCAGCCGGTTCCTGCCGGTTCCTGCCGGTGTCACTACCGTTACGCTGGCCCAGCAGGCCCCCATTCACTGGGTGTCGGTGGAGCAGATCGCCAAGAGCCTGGATGGCCTGCCCCCGATTGCGGTCGGTTTTGATATCGACGATACCCTGCTCTTTTCCAGCCCCGGTTTTTATCGCGGCAAGCAGGAGTTCTCGCCCAACGACGAGAGTTATCTGAAGAACCCCGCCTTCTGGGAGAAGATGAACAACGGCTGGGATGCGTTCAGCATGCCGAAAGAGGTGGGCAAGGCGCTCATCGCCATGCACCTCAAGCGCGGTGACCATATCTATTTCGTCACCGGTCGCTCGGCTACCAAGACTGAAACCGTGAGCCAGACCCTGCAGCAGACCATGAACATCCCGGCTGCCCAGCTCAATCCGGTGATCTTTGCCGGTGATCAGCCAGGCCAGAACACCAAGGTGCAGTGGCTCAAGGATAAGCAGATGAAGATCTTCTACGGCGATTCTGATGGTGATATCAAAGCAGCGCAGGAGATCGGCGCTCGTGGCATCCGCCTGCTGCGGGCTGCTAACTCCAGCTACCGGCCACTGCCGCTGGCAGGGGCGCTGGGGGAAGAGGTGATCATCAACTCCCAGTTCTGATCCTGCTTCGGTTCAGACAAGAAGGGCGAGTGTGTAGACACTCGCCCTTCTGTTTTTCTCAGTGCGATGCCGGTACCGTTCAGTCAGCCCACGGCATCTCGGGCAGGCTATCGAGGAACTCGCCGTAACGGGTCAGATTGAAGGGGCCCTGATCGGCCTCCATCGCCATCAGCTCGGCCCCGAGGGCGCAGGCGATATATTGCAGCGCCTCTTCCCGCGGGGTGCCCTTCATCACCAGCCGCATCAGGGTTGCCTTCACATGGGGCGGGTGACCATCGTTGAGCTGGTTCTCCACCATCTCCAGCAGCGTCTCTTCGTCAAAAAATTCCTGAGTGTCGTTCATGGGATATCCGCAACAGTGAATGTGGCGGCCAGTATAGCCTGAATGGGGCTAACACCTTGAACGGCCTGCGAATAAACAATCCGATGAGGAGGCCATTTATTACCCATAATGAGGAGGCGTTTGCCAAGGCAAGCAGGTTGGAACACCGATCCGGCATTGACCTCAAACACTGCTGGGGCTGCGTCTGCAACGTGGCTGAGCTGGCGCGTCGTCTGGCGGTGAAGAAAAGGATGAAGGGGAGGAGGTCTTTACCTGCGCCAGCTCTACGCTCTCGGCCGCTTGGTGAGGCACGTAGGCCTGCCGGAAAACACCGTCCATCACATCCACGATCTGGAGTTGCACAAGGGGCGGGCCAGTCCGATGTGGGGGAAGAGGCGCCGCCCGAGTGGCCCCACAAAGTGGCAGATGCGCTGGGGCTGAGCTGGGCCGATTGTGCCGCCCAGTTCACTGCGCTGCGGGAACAGGGCAACGGTTATGCCGGGTTGCTGGCGGCCTGAGGCCTTATCTTCCATCTCATCAGGGGCCAACGCGGCCCCTTTTTCATGGCTGATGGTGCCGCAGGCTTGCCAGCCAGGGAGCGACGGGGCACTCTTTGCCCTTCACTTTCCGTCTGAGAGCCCTTGCCATGATTGCCTCCTCCCGCCTGATCCTGCGCGAAATGATCGCCACCGATGCCCCCTTCATCCTTGAGCTGCTCAATGACGGCGACTTTTATCGTTACATCGGTGATCGGGGCATTCGCACCCTCGAACAGGCGCAGGAGTATATCCAGCAGGGGCCGGCAGTCAGCTATGCCCGCTATGGTCACGGGCTCTATCTGGTGGAGCGCAAGGAGGACGGTGTCAGCCTCGGTATCTGCGGTTTGATCAAACGCGATACCCTGGAGCAGGTCGATATCGGTTACGCCTTCCTGCCGCAGTATCGCGGTCAGGGTTACGCCATTGAAGCGGCGCAGGCCGCCCTTGCCGATGGCAAAAGCCGGTTGGGGATCGGGCAGGTAGTTGCCATCGTCACTCCGGGCAACGAGCGTTCCATCGGCCTGTTGGCCAAGCTGGGGCTGGTGCGCAGTAGACTGGTCAAGCTGAGCGAAGATGCCGATGAGTGCCTGCTGCTGGAGCAGTGATCAAGGTCAGAGAGCGGGGAAGCGAATGGTGAGGTAGCTGCCAGGCTGAGGACAAGCAAGAGGCTGGGTCTGGCTAAAGGCGTGAGAGAAGCAAAGAGGCCGCCGTGAGTTGCGGCCTGTCTGCATCGGGCGCTGCCGGAGGGCAGGCAGGATCAGTTGAGGTCTTCGATGGAGAACTCGCCAGCGATACCATCACAGGAGATGGCGAAACCGCCGCTGAAGCGGGTGCTGAACTGGATCAGAAACGCATCATTGTCGTGCTCTTGCACAGGCAGGTTGATGGGCTTGCTACGACGCAGGGGCTTGTGTGTTTGTACTGCTTTCATCATGGTATTTCTCTATATAAATTAGGTGTTTGCTCCTTGTATTGGCAAATGTCAGGTCAATGGGCGCGGTCGATTGGGTGAACGACAAGCGCGCAGGAATACCCAGCCCGGTTAAGGGGCGTCTGCACTTTCAAGGAATATGCTGATGCATAAATCAAATTGGGTGGGCAGATCGGGTCTGCACCGTGAGAGCCGGGCAACGCAGGCAGACAGCCTGACGGTTCTCAAGGCGAGTAAATCAGAGGGAGGTTATGTGTGTACTGGCAGGATTCATCTAACGTTGAAGCATTGCGAACATAAACAGGGCTGATTAACTAGCCGACGCGCATTCTCTCCGCGAAATGAATAAAAAGCAAACAATAATTTGCCGATATTGAAGTAAGTACGCTTTTCCTCTGTGTAATCAAGGTGCTATCAGCAGCAAATATCCGCAGCTATCAGTCATAAAAAGAGGGCTCCCGACGGGAGCCCTCTCTCATTCTGCAAGCAGCACAGTGGGCCGACTCAGTAGTCGCCACAGGCCTTCTTGGCGGCCGTGATCATCGGGGTGATGGTCATGCCTTGCACCACGATGGAGAACATCACCACCGAGTAGGTCATCACCAGGATGACCTGACGCAGGTCGACCCCATGCTCCGGAATCATCATGACGCCGGAGGGGAGCGCCAGTGCCATCGCCATCGCCAGACCGCCGCGCAGACCGCCCCAGGTGAGGATCCGCACCGAGAAGGTGTTGTAATTGCGGAATCGGCGGAAGGCCACATAGGGCAGCGAGACACTGATGAAGCGGGCAGCCAGACAGAGTGGCACCGCGATAACCAGCAGTGCCCAGTCATGCCAGGCGAGATCCAGCAGTACCATCGCCAGACCGATCAGCAGGAACAGCAGGGCGTTGAGGAACTGGTCCATCAACTCCCAGAAGTGATCCAGGTGATGACGACTCTGCTCGGAGAAGCCGGATTGACGGGTCCAGTTGCCGATCATGATGCCGGTGACCACCATGGCCAGTGCGCCGGAGACGCCGATCATGTTGGCAAAGGCGAAGCCAGCGGTCGGGATGCAGAGCGTCAGCAACAGCTCCAGCGAACCGTCGTCGGTGGCACTGATCATCGCGTGGGCAATGAGGCCCAGCACGGCGCCGAACAGGATGCCGCCGAGGGCTTCATGCAGGAACAGACCGGCCACGCTGCCGAAGGTGGGCTCGACACCGCCAAATGCGACGGCAAACACGGTGGCGAAGATGACGAGGCCGACACCATCGTTGAACAGCGATTCCCCTTCGATCTGGATGGCGATCTGGGGTGGCGCTTTCATCTTCTTGACGATGGCCAGTACGGCAATCGGGTCAGTGGGGAGATCAGCGCGCCGAACAGCATGCAGTAGACCAGCGGCAGTTCCCAACCCAGCAGCTTGGCGATAAACCAGAAGCCGTAGCCGATGAGGAAGGTGGAGAGCAGGGTGGCAATGATGGCCAGAATGGTGATCTCCCACTTCTGGCTGCGCAGCGCCTTGAGGTTGATGCCAAGGCCACCGGCGAACAGCAGAAAGCCCAGGATCCCCTTCAGCAGGAAGTTCTGGAAGTCGATGCTCTCCATGGTTTTGACGGCAAGAGGTTCCAGGTTGAACCAGCCCAGTTTGCCAAACAGCACCATCAGCACGGACATTAGCATGGAGCCAGCAGTAATGGCGATGGTGGTCTGGATCTTCACAACATACTGGTTGGCAAAGGCGATAAAGATCGCCAGTGCGGCCAGAAAACAGAGTGTGTAGTAGACGCTCATAGTTATTTTTTCTCGTTGGTAGACAGCAAGCACGTATCCCTATGCAGGATGGGCATAGGTTACTCTCGGGCCCCATGTTACTCATTACCTATAAGTGAGTATATGGTGATGAGTTTGGACTGATAGACGGCTAGATTTCCATTTTATTTATTTGCTGCTAGCATGCTGTTTGCGCAGTTGCATGGACGTAATAAGAGGAGCACGCGGTGTCGAACGAAATGTCGGGCAGAGAGCCGAGCACGCAGTCGGACGTAACAATGAAGCTGGAAGCCTGCCTCAGGGAGCGGATCCTGATCATCGATGGCGCCATGGGCACCATGATCCAGGGTTACAAGCTGGGTGAGGCGGACTATCGGGGGATACGCTTCGCCGACTGGCACACCGACATCAAGGGCAACAACGATCTGCTGGTGCTGACCCGTCCGGCGGTGATCCGCGAGATCCACCAGCAGTATTGCGCGGCCGGGGCCGACATCCTCGAAACCAACACCTTCAACGCCACTCGCATCGCCATGGCCGATTACGAGATGGAAGCGCTTTCCGCCGAGATCAACCGCGAAGCCGCCCGCTTGGCCCGCGCCGTCGCCGATGAGTGGACCGCCAAAGAGCCCCACAAGCCGCGTTTCGTTGCCGGGGTGCTGGGCCCCACCAACCGCACCTGTTCCATCTCGCCGGACGTCAACGACCCCGGCAAGCGCAACGTCACCTATGACCAGCTGGTGGCCGCCTATACCGAATCGACCCATGCCCTGATCGAGGGCGGCGCCGACATCATCCTGATCGAGACCATCTTCGATACCCTCAACGCCAAGGCGGCCGCCTTCGCGGTGGAAGGGGTGTTCGAAGAGCTGGGTTACAGCCTGCCGGTGATGATCTCCGGTACCATCACCGATGCCTCCGGCCGTACTCTCTCCGGCCAGACCACCGAAGCCTTCTACCACTCGCTGCGTCACGTCAAACCGGTGTCGTTCGGCCTCAACTGTGCGCTCGGGCCTGACGAGCTGCGCCAGTATGTGGAGGAGCTGTCGCGCATCAGCGAATCCTGCGTCAGCGCTCACCCCAACGCCGGGCTGCCCAACGCGTTCGGCGAGTACGATCTCGATGCGGACGAGATGGCGGAGCATATCCGCGAGTGGGCCCAGAGCGGCTTTCTCAACATGGTCGGCGGCTGCTGCGGCACCACCCCGACCCATATCCGCGCCATGAGCGACGCCGTGGCGGGCATCAAGCCGCGCGCGTTGCCCGAGCTGCCGGTCGCTTGCCGGCTGTCGGGCCTCGAGCCGCTGATCATCACCCCCGAATCCATGTTCGTGAACGTGGGGGAGCGCACCAACGTCACCGGTTCGGCCAAGTTCAAGCGGTTGATCAAGGAGGGGCTCTACGACGAGGCGCTCGATGTCGCCAAGCAGCAGGTAGAGAGCGGCGCCCAGATCATCGACATCAATATGGACGAGGGGATGCTGGACGCCGAAGCGGCCATGGTGCGCTTCCTCAACCTCATCGCCGGTGAGCCGGACATCGCCCGGGTGCCGGTGATGATCGACTCCTCCAAGTGGGAGGTGCTGGAGGCGGGCCTCAAGTGCGTGCAGGGCAAGCCGGTAGTCAACTCCATCTCCATGAAAGAGGGGAGGAGAAGTTCATCCAGCAGGCCAAATTGCTGCGCCGCTACGGCGCCGCTGTCATCGTGATGGCATTCGATGAGGCGGGGCAGGCCGATACCCGCGCCCGCAAGTTCGAGATCTGCCAGCGCGCCTACCGCATTCTGGTCGATCAGGTCGGTTTCCCGCCGGAAGATATCATCTTCGATCCCAACATCTTCGCGGTGGCGACCGGCATAGATGAACACAACAACTATGCGGTGGACTTCATCGAGGCGGTGAAGGACATCAAGGAGAACCTGCCCCACGCCATGATCTCCGGCGGCGTCTCCAACGTCTCGTTTTCGTTTCGCGGCAACGAGCCGGTGCGCGAAGCCATTCACGCGGTTTTCCTCTACCACGCCATCCAGAACGGCATGGATATGGGGATCGTCAACGCCGGTCAGCTGGCCATCTACGAAGACATTCCGGCCGAGCTGAAAGAGAAGGTCGAGGCGGTGGTGCTCAACCTTAATGACAACGCCACCGAGGCGCTGCTGGCCATCGCCGAGAAGTATCGCGGCGCCGGTGCCCAGGCCGAGGATCCGCGGGATCAGGCGTGGCGCAGCTGGCCGGTGGGCAAGCGGCTGGAGCACGCGCTGGTCAAGGGGATCACCGACTTTATCGAAGAGGATACCGAAGAGGCGCGCGCTGGCGCCGAGCGGCCGCTACACGTCATCGAAGGGCCGCTGATGGACGGCATGAACGTGGTCGGCGACCTGTTCGGCGCCGGCAAGATGTTCCTGCCACAGGTGGTGAAGTCGGCCCGGGTGATGAAGCGGGCGGTGGCCTATCTGCAACCCTATATCGAGGCGGAAAAATCGGGCGGCTCCAGCAACGGCAAAATCGTGATGGCCACCGTGAAGGGGGACGTGCACGACATCGGCAAGAACATCGTCGGGGTGGTGCTGCAGTGTAACAACTACGAGATTGTCGACCTCGGGGTGATGGTCTCTTGCGAGACCATCCTCAAGACAGCGCGGGAGGTCAATGCCGACATCATCGGCCTGTCAGGCCTCATCACCCCGTCGCTGGACGAGATGGTGCACGTGGCCAAAGAGATGGAGCGCCAGGGCTTCAAGCTGCCGCTCTTGATCGGCGGCGCGACCACCTCCAAGGCCCATACCGCAGTCAAGATAGAGCAGAATTACTCCGAGCCGGTGGTCTATGTCTCGAATGCTTCCCGAGCAGTCGGGGTAGCCCAGAGTCTGCTGAGCCCGGAGCTCAAGCCCGCCTTCGTGGCCCGCATCGACAAGGAGTACGAGATTGCCCGCGAGCAGCACGCCCGCAAGCAGCCGCGCTCCAAGCCGGTCAGTCTGGCCCACGCCCGTGCCAACCGCCATCAGCTGGACTGGGTCGGCTATGAGCCGCCCGCCCCCGTGAACCGGGTGTGCAGACGTTCGAAAACGTGCCCATTTCGGTGCTGCGCCCCTACATCGACTGGACGCCGTTCTTCCTTAGCTGGGAGCTGGCGGGCAAGTTCCCCCGCATCCTCGAGGACGAGATTATCGGCGAGGAGGCGACCAAGCTGTTTGCCGAGGCCAACGCCATGCTGGATAAACTCGAGCAGGATCAAAGCGTGCGCTGCGCCGGCATCATAGGCCTGTTCCCGGCCAACGCGGTGGGTGACAGCATCGAGGTCTACCGCGACGAGTCGCGCAGCGAGGTGCGCAAGGTATTGCACCACCTGCGTCAGCAGAGCGAGAAGCAGGGTTTCCCCAACTACTGTCTGGCGGACTATGTGGCGCCGAAAGAGAGCGGCAAACCCGACTGGATCGGTGCCTTCGCGGTGACCGGCGGTATCGGTGAGGAGGCCATCGCCAAGGCCTACAAGGCGGATCACGACGACTACAACGCCATCTTGATCCAAGCGGTGTGCGACCGACTCGCCGAGGCCTTTGCCGAGTATCTACACGAGCAGGTGCGCAAGGTGCACTGGGGTTATGCCCCCGATGAGGCCCTCAGCAATGAGGCGCTGATCCGCGAGAACTATCAGGGCATCCGCCCGGCCCCCGGTTATCCGGCTTGCCCGGAGCACACCGAGAAGGGCAGTATCTGGGAACTGCTGGAGGTGGAGAGTGCCATCGGCATGAAGCTCACCGAATCCTACGCCATGTGGCCGGGGGCGGCGGTGTCGGGCTGGTACTTCTCCCACCCCGAGAGCAAATACTTCGCAGTGGCGCAGATCCAGCAAGATCAGGTGGAAGATTACGCCGCCCGCAAGGGGATGACGTTGGCAGAGGCCGAGCGCTGGCTCGCGCCCAATCTCAATTGAGGAGCCTATGAAGATTGGCTTTGTTGGTCTGGGGACCATTGTCGAGACCGCCTATCTACCGGCGTTGCACGCCTTGAGTGACGAGGTGAGGGTGTGGGGTTTTGACCCCGCCCGCAGCTTGCCGGGGGTGACATCGCTGCCGACCCTTGAGGCGCTGCTGGCGCAGCCCCTCGATCGGCTGGTGATTGCGACCCCATCTCTGCTGCATCTGCCGGTGCTGGAGCAGGCGCTGGAGAGCGCCATTCCCTTGATTTTGGTGGAGAAGCCGGTGGTGGCGACGCTGGCCCAGCAGGCGAGGCTACAACAGCTGCTGGCCGATCCACAGATCGCTACCCGGGTGCTGGCACTGGATCACTGGATGGCCCGCAATGCCGTTCAGCGGTTACTTCGTGGGCAACTGGATGACAGCTGGCAGCTGTGCACTCCAACGAACGCTCAGCCAAATACGCCACTGTTTGGCACGATTGCACCTGTCACGCTGGCGGAGGTCGTGTCGATCGAGGGTTTCTTGCAAGAACCTTGCGGCATGGATGAAGAGGGACGTCCCTATGCCCTCAATTTCGCCACCGGCGAGCCGGATCAAAGGGTGCTGCGCCACCCCGACGGGGTGATCCTCGATATCGGCACCCATCTGCTGGCGATGATCCGCGAGCTGCTGGTCGCCCTCGGTGGTGATGACCGGCTGACGCTGGTGGCTGAGGGGGTGGTCGATCGATTGGGTCAGCCCATTACCCGTGGCGATCTGGAGAGTGCCGAAGGTCGTGCCTGTCTGCGCGGCGAGGCTGCTGGCGTTCCGCTGACCCTCTGGCTCGACAAGTACGCCGGGCCAGGTATCGAGCGCAAGGGGCTGGTGCTGTATCTCAAGGATGGAGAGCGAATTGAGCTGTTTCGCAGTGGCAATCTGGAGTGGCTGGACTATTACGGGGAGACATGTGGCAGTGACAAGCGCGACCAACCCCAGCATGGGCCCGAACACCTGTCGGCAGAGGTGCAGCGGTGGCTGCATGAAGGGCCGCTCTATCGCGACTGCATCGCGCAAACCCTGCTGGCCCCCCTGCCTGCCGAAGGTTGGGGTGGGGCCACGGCACGCCGGTTGCAAGAGGTGACCCTGTTGCTCACCCTGCAACAGCAGTTACGCGGGCCCCATTGACTCTTTTTGGCGGGTTATTGCAAAAAGCCGAATGGTGAGGGGAAAGGATTGGCGTTGTCAGCGCTCCGTGGCACCTTATACTCTCCAGCCCGATGATCAGGTCTGTCATTTCCATGAAGATTGCCATTTTATCCCGTGAGCCGAAAAACTACTCCACCCGCCGTCTGGTCGAGGTGGCACAGGCGCGCGGTCATCAGGTAGAGGTGCTCGACACCCTGCGCTGCTATATGAATATCGCTTCCCACAACCCCTCCATTCACTACGAGGGTGGGGAGCTGGGAAGCTATGACGCCGTGATCCCGCGGATCGGGGCCAGCATTACCGCCTACGGCACCGCCGTGCTGCGCCAGTTCGAGATGATGAACACCATGGCCCTCAACAGCTCGGTGGCCATCAGCCGTTCCCGCGACAAGCTGCGGGCGATGCAGCTGCTCTCCCGCCATGGCATCGGCCTACCCATCACCGGCTATGCCCACAGTACCCACGACGTGCCCGACCTCATCACCATGGTGGGTGGGGCGCCGCTGGTGGTGAAACTGCTGGAGGGAACCCAGGGGATTGGTGTGGTGCTCTGCGAGACTCAGAAGGCCGCCGAAAGCGTGATCGAAGCCTTTATCCAGACCAACAATAACATTCTGGTGCAGGAGTATATCCGCGAGGCCAACGGCGCCGACATCCGCTGCCTGGTGGTCAATGGCAAGGTGGTTGCCGCCATGCGCCGCCAGGCCCAGCCGGGGAGTTTCGCTCCAACCTGCACCGTGGCGGCACTGCCGAGGCGATCAAGATCACCCCGGAAGAGCGCGCGACCGCAGTGCAGGCCGCCAAGATCATGGGGCTGGATGTGGCGGGGGTGGATATCCTGCGTAGCGCCCGCGGCCCGCTGGTGCTGGAGGTCAACTCCTCCCCCGGCCTGCAAGGGGTGGAAGCCGCCTCCGGCAAGGATGTGGCTGGCAAGATCATCGAGTTCCTCGAACTCAAGGCGAGCCGCAAGAACAAACCGGCGGAGTGAGCCTCAGGCTTGCATCCGTCAGATAGAAACAGGGCGCCATCTGGCGCCTTGTTGCTATCTGGCTGGTGGGTTGGCGGTGCCACTGCGCCCTCACCCTAACCCTCTCCCAAAGGGAGAGGGAACTGTTCGGCAGTGATCATCGCCAGCCGGGCGCTGAAAATTCCGTCCTTCAGCCGGGTATCGATCTTCCAACCGAGTTTCTCGCAGATGCGCTGGATGATGGTGAGGCCACAGCCGTAGCCGAGGATCTGATCCGGCGCCGCCGCCGTCGGGTTGCTGATAGTGAGCACCGGGCCGCACAGCTCGATCTCGATATGTCCCTCGGCATAGCTCAGGGCATTTTTCAGCAGGTTGCCGAGGGCAATGGCGAGCAGGGAGAGGGGGCGTTTACTGCGCTGCTCTCGTCCAGATTAAGCCGGATATCGAGTGCCTCCCGCTGCAACAGTGGGGCGAGGCGGGCCAGCTCCTGACGGATCAGCGGGGTGACCTGTTGCAGTGGCCGCTCCACCGCCTCCTTGCGGCCCAGCAGCAGGAAGGTCTCGGTGAGCAGCGCCATCTCGTCGGCGGCGGCGCGGATGCGGGTGGTGGCGCGGGCGGCCGGTGCGGGCAGATCCGTCACCTTGCCGAGCAGGGCCGCCGAGCCCTGGATCACCATGTTGGGGGTGCGCAGCTCGTGGCTGGCGAAGCGGCTGAACTCCTGCTCGCGAGCGAACACTGCGCTCACCTCCTGCTTGCCGGCCAGCAGGGCCAGCTCGATATCCCGCAGCTCCTGCCAGGGGGCGTCGGGTTCGAAATCCGCCTGATCCGGAGTGAGGTGGGCGACCCTCTGTTGCAGCCGTTGCAGCGGCCCGGTGATATGGCGCACCAACCAGATGCCGAAGCCGAGGCAGGCGAGCAGCAGCGTCAGCCCGATCAGCCGGGTGGCCAGATGCAGCTTGTCCTCGTAGGGGTCGAGGTAGTCGTCGGCGTCGTCGTTGAACACCAGATAGAGCAGTCCCTCGCCGGAGGGGTGACGGGCCACCAGAAAGTGTTTGTCCTCCTTGCCCAGCTGGTGCTCGAAAAAGCCGGGGGTCTGGTAGGGCTTCAGCCACTTGGGCAGGCGGCCCGCCTCGGTCCAGTAGCTGGAGAACTGTCTGGGGCTCGGGGCTGCGGCGGCCGGGCCGAGTCGCAGCCAGTCATCGCTGTAGCGGGTCACTTCGGCTTCCAGCCAGTGGCGCAGGCTCAGCTCCTCCATCTTGTCCTCTGCCACCAGCATCAGGCCGGAGAGCAGGATCAGCAGCACCACCCCGGCGCCGCCGAGCGCCATGATCAGGCGGCGGCGCAGGCTCGGCAGGCTCATGCGCTCACCAGTCGGTAGCCCTGACCGTGCAGGGTCTCCAGCATGGGAGTGGGGAAGGGTTTGTCCAGCGCGTTGCGCAGGGCGTAGATATGGCTGCGCAGGGCATCGGAGTCGGGCTCCTCATCGCCCCAGACGGTGTCGAGCACCTCCTGACGGCTGACGATGGCGGGGGCGCGGCGGGCCAGCAGGGCGAGGATCCGGAACGGGATCTTGCCGAGCTTGAGGGGCTCACCGGCACGGGTGGCGCGGCCGCTGGCGACATCGACCGTCAGATCGCCAAAGCTGATGGCCCCCACATCGCCGCGCGGGCCGCGCAGACTGAGGGCTTGCAGCCGCACCTCCAGCTCCTCCATGGCGAACGGCTTGACCAGATAGTCGTCGCCACCGGCCTTGAAGCCCGCCAGCTTGTCCTCCAGGCTGTCGCGAGCGGTGAGAAACAGCACGGGAGTGGCAATCCCCTGCTCGCGCAGGCGAGCCACCGTGCTGAGGCCATCGAGGCGCGGCATCATCACATCCATGATGATGACGTCGAAACGCTGATCCTCCAGCAGTTGCAGCGCCGCCTGCCCGTGATAGGCACAATCGAGGCGGTGACCGGCCAGCTCCAGATAATCCATGATGGTTTCCGCCACCTGAGGATTGTCTTCCACTACCAAAATCTTCATGCTTTGCTCTCCTGGTTGGCGAGCGTTTCACGCTCTTTTCACACCGGATTCGGCATCCTGTTTGCCAGTGTAACCCCGAGGATCCCTGATGAAGAAGTCTCTCTGCGCCCTCCTGCTGTTGATCTTGTTGCCACTTGGCATCGCACAGGCGACCGAATTCAAACTGACCGGCCGCACCACCTGGCAGCTTGGCCAGTTGATGGTCAACGGCATGCCGTTCGTGATCGACGACCAGACTCGCTTCAAGGATTGGCTCAACGAGGATGATCTCGGCGGCACCTGGGTCGAGATGAAGGGGGTGGTGGAGAACGGCGTGCGCTATGTGCGCAAGGTCGAAGCCCTCGACGAAGATGACAAGGACGAGATGGATCTGGAGGGGCCGGTCGAAGGGGGCGGATCTGGGGCTACACCACCTCGGACAGCAGTCTGGCGCCGTTCGAAGGGCGTTGGCTCGAGTTGGAGTGCAAGTTTGACGGCATGCGCCTGAGCCGCTGTCGCGAGGATGACTGAACCACGCCGGTGTGGCTCAGGCGGAAAAATGGTACAGCCGGGTCCATAGTTAAACCTCGCACGGTTTGACCATGGGCCTTTTGCTATGACACGTACTTCTCTCCTGCTGCTGGCGTTGCCGCTCTGCACCTTGGCCGCCGATGGCGAGCTCTGGCTGGTGGAACTTGAACACAACGATGGCCTGCGCCTGCAGTTTCAGGGCGCCGAACTCGAGCTTGGCAACGCCGCGCTGAGCGGGGTGGCAGGCAACGATGAGCTCAGACCCGGCATGCGTCTGGCCATCCTCAGCCGCGACGGAGTCGCCGAGCGGATCGGCATAGCCGACGCCATCGCCGGATTCTTGCCGACCAGCCAGTGGCGTCGGGCCGAAGCCTCCCTGCTGGCTGTCAAGGGCCGCACTCTGCGGCTGCAGGGGCTCGGTGTGCTGGCCTTCGATGCAGATACCCGCTGGCTGAACGGCAGCCCGGCCGACCTGCAACCGGGCCGCAAACTGGTGCTGAGCCGGGATGAAGAGGGTCGCCTGACCGAGATCCTGATTGCCAATCCGGAAGATGAATAAAAAGCAGCGCTATGGGGCGCAGCTCTGCCGTTTATTGAACGTGGATGCTTTTGAGCGGATCACAAAGCATTGCTGGTTGCGCTGCTTGTCATGCCGGTATTCGTTGATATCCGCTTCCCTCCTTCCATATCGGCGGGTGAGAGGGGAGGTGTGACACGTATCTCTTGCTTGTTGAGACTGGTCGAATGCCCACTGAGCGAATGGAGTGAGATGCATGTTAGAGCCGTGATAAGGGATGACCAAAGAGTCAGGTCACGGAGAGGGCAAAAGGTTAAAAAAATCCCCAAGCGATGCTTGGGGATTTGTGTATAAGAGCGGCTCTGCAGGAGCCCTTCAGATTAACCGGGAGCGTTAGATGGCCCAGCCACCGGCATAGAAGATCACTAGCGCCAGGGCGATGATGACGGTGCCGATGTTCAGCTTCTTCCACTCGGCAGCAAAGATGCGACCAACGACCAGCGCCACGAAGCCCAGCATGATGCCGGTCACGATATTGCAGGTCAGTACGATGAAGACGGCGCACAGCATGCCGGCGAGGGCATCGACCGAGTCGCTGAAGTCCAGCTTGGTGACGTTGCCCAGCATCAGCAGACCGACGTACATCAGGGCCGGTGCGGTGGCGTAGGCCGGTACCAGATAGCTCAGCGGGGAGAGGAAGATCATCAGCAGGAACAACACGCCGACCAGCGTCGCGGTCAGGCCGGTCTTGCCACCGGCTGCGGTGCCTGCGGCAGATTCGATGTATACGGCAGCCGGAGCACCGCCCACCACGCCAGCGACCATGCTGCTGACGGAGTCGGCAGTCAGAGCCTTGCCGCCGCTGATGATGTGGCCACGTTCGTTGATGAGGCCCGCCTGACCGGCCACGGCACGGATGGTACCGGTGGCGTCAAACACGGCGGTCATCACCAGCGCCAGCACGGTCGGAATGACCACCGGATTGAGGGCGCCCAGCAGATCCATGCTGCCTAACAGCGAACCTTTTTCACCACTCAGGCTCGGCATGGCGAAGAAGCCTTGCCAGGTCACTTTCGGGTCGAAGATCAGGCCAAGGATGGAGATGGCGATAATCACCATCAGGATACCCCCCGGCACCTTGCGACGCTCCAGACCGAAGATGGCGGCCAGACCCAGCACCGTCATGATGACCGGGAAAGAGGTCACTTCACCCAGTTGAACCGGCAGACCGGCTCCTTCGTTCTTGATCACCATGCCAACGCCGTTGGTGGCGATCAGCAGCAGGAACAGGCCGATACCTATGCCGGTGCCGTGGGCAATGCCGGAGGGGAGGTTATCCAGGATCCACTGGCGCACGCCGGTGATGCTGATCAGGGTGAACAGCACACCCATCAGGAAGATGGCGCCCAGCGCGACCGGAATGCTCAGTCCCTGACCCAGTACCAGACTGAACGCGGTAAAGGCGGTGAGGGAGATGGCACAACCGATGGCCATCGGCAGCTTGGCCCACAGACCCATCAGCAGGGAGCCGAAGGCGGCGATCAAGCAGGTCGCCACGAAGACAGGGCCCTGCTCAAAACCGGCGGCACCCAGCATGTTCGGCACCACTATGATGCTGTAGACCATGGCCAGGAAGGTGGTCAAACCGGCCAGCAGCTCCTGGCGCACACTACTGCCGCGCGCAGAAATGGAAAAATAAGAGTCCAAAAAGCCGCCGTTCCCTGATTGGGCGGCCATATCTTGCTTTGCCATAACTTATCCTGAAAGTGTGAAGGAAATCGTTTGCTTTTGTGGCGCGCAAAATAGCAAGAATTCGTGGCAAATACAGCGGATAACCTGACTTTTTTGTCAACATTTTACATTTTGGTTCCATTTGGGTTGTTTTTAGGGCTCAAGCGGTGAGTGCGTGTCAGGCTGGGAGCACACGGTTGGGGGAGAGGAGATCAGTGAGAAAAAAGCGGGGAACAACAAAAAACCCGCCTAGGCGGGTTTTTTAATTCTTGCAGAGCTGTCAGCAGTTGGCGTGAGCCATCAGCAGCATGCTCAGGCTTGAATTACAGACCAACTACGTTGGCAGCAGCCGGGCCTTTCTGGCCTTGCTCGATGGTGAACTCAACGCGCTGACCTTCGTCCAGGGTTTTGAAGCTGGTGGACTGGATAGCGGAGAAGTGTACGAACACGTCTTTGCTGCCGTCAGCCGGGGAGATGAAACCAAAACCTTTCTCAGCGTTGAAGAACTTAACGGTACCAGTCATTTTGTTAGACATAATAATTTCCTTAAATAGTGTTGAAATGCCATTTGCATGGCAAGTTGTGATTTTTCGTCAGCAATACGTATGGGGAGCACTAAAGAAGGAGAATTATTTGATAAGAATTATCCGAGGATAACGCTTATGCTAATCACTGCTTTACTAAAATGACTGCCTAACATAATCAGGTCTGAACTGCCGAACTATCGAGAACGATTAAAACACGCTCTCATTTTTAAAGCAAACTTTATCTCGATATTAATGTTTTGTAACAGCCGGACATCTCATTTTTTTATAGTAAACATGATGTATTTCAACTGTATAGCAAAAACCACTCAGGCAAGTTCGTGAACGACTTTTGACCAAGATAAACAGGTTTGCCCCTGCGCTCCAGCTGTGATTTTCTGCTCTATTTCAGACATAGCTTTATTTCTGTTGATGCTTTTTTCGCTCAGTTTTTTCAATGATAATCCCGACCCTCTCCAGCAGGCCAAGATTTACTTGGCAACTCCAATACCAGTAAGACGCGAACCTATTCGTTCTTCCGGCAAGGTGTTATTTACTATCAGCGTCAGCTCAAGATGAAGGAAGCCTACGCGATCTTGCTGATGGCGACGTTTACCTAGTACCTGAAGCTACACCGGTTATACATAAGCACAAAATGGACCGTATTGAGTCTCAATAAGTGAGCAGAACAGTAAGCTTTAACTGCCGAACTGTTATCCATATTCTAAGTTTTGAATTTTCAATCATAAAAATGCTTAACTGACTGGCATTAGGCTCTCGGCAGCCCTTTTTTAATGTTGTGAGTCAGGAGCTGCCAGGTAAGAAGCCGGCATGATCCGCGCAATTTTTACCATGTTGTTCTCTACTTCGAGAATTTCGATAGGATAACCTGCCAGCCGAAGCCCGATGTTGGGCTGGGGGATCTCCTCCAGGTATTCGAGTATCAGACCGTTGAGGGTGCGTGGGCCATCGATGGGCAGGTGCCAGTTCATCTCCTTGTTCAGCTCGCGCACGCTGGCTGAGCCTTCCACCAGAAACGTGCCGTCCGGCTGGGGATGGATTTCATCGCTCGGCGCTGGCGTCATGGAGGTGGTGAAGTCGCCCACGATCTCTTCCAGAATGTCGTCCAGGGTGATCAAGCCCTGAATGTCGCCGTATTCATCGACGATCAGGCCGATCCGCTCCTTATTGCGCTGAAATTTGGCCAGTTGCACGTTGAGCGGGGTCCCTTCCGGAATGAAGTAGATCTCGTCCACTTCCCGCAACAGACTCGATTTGTTGAACAGATCCTTGGCTACCAGCCGCAGGGCATCACGAGCGTGTAAAAAGCCAACAACATCGTCGATATTGTCGCGATAGAGCAGGATCTTGGTGTGGGCGCAGTGGGCCAGCTGGCGCTGGATGCTCTTCCAGTCATCGTTGATGTCGATGGCGTAGATATCGCTGCGCGGCACCATGATGTCTTCGACCAGCATCTTGTCGAGATCCAGAATGCTCAGCAGCATCTCCTGATGACGCTGGGGGATCAGGTTGCCCGCCTCGTTGACGATGGTGCGCAGCTCCTCGGTGTTGAGGGAGTCATCCTTATTGGGGTTGATCTTCAGCATCTTGAGCAGGCCGCTGGTGATGCCGTTGATCAGCCAGACCAACGGTGAGAGTGGCACCATCAGCCCCTTGAGGATCCAGGAGGCGGGATAGGCGATCTTCTCCGGGAACATGGCGGCCAGGGTCTTTGGGGTCACTTCACCGAATACCAGTACTACCAGTGTCAGGCCGAAGGTGGCGATGGCGACCCCGAGATCACCAAACAGCCGGATACAGACGATGGTGGCGATGGCGGAGGCGAGGATATTGACCAGATTGTTGCCGATCAGGATCAGTCCCAGCAGGCGATCGGGGCGGGCGAGCAGTTGCTCGACGCGACGTGCGGCTTTGTGTTTGGTCTGGGCCAGATGCCGCAGTTTGTAGCGGTTGATGGACATCAGGCCGGTTTCAGAACTGGAGAAGAAGGCGGAAAGAAGGATCAAGATAACGAGAACAATCAGTAATGTGCTCGTTGAGATGCTGTCCAAAAAGGGCTCCTGTTGGATGGTATGGCTAAAAGTATCGGTGTCAGCTCAACAGCACTTCTTTGACGAAGCGGCTGCCAAAGTAGGCAAGGGTCAGGATGACGCTGCCAATCAGACTTAGCGTGATGACTTTGCGACCGCGCCAGCCATAGGTGTGATGGCCCCACAGCAGCAGCACGTAGACACACCATGCCAGGATGGAGAGCACCGCCTTGTGGGATTTGCCTTGGGCGAACATGTCTTCGAGGAAGAAGAGGCCGGAGGCGATGGAGAGGGTCAGCAGCAGCACCCCCGCAGAGATCAGCTGGAACAGCCGTTTCTCCACCGTCATTAGTGGCGGCATGGCTGGCAGGTTACTGATTTTTCTCGATTTAAGTTGTTTGTCCAGACAGGCAAGCTGCAACGCAAACAGGCAGGCGATCATCAATACCGAGTAGGCCATCAGGGCGAGGCCGATATGCAGCAACAGTTGGGGATGGGCCTCCAGATGAGTGATATAGTGTCCCGGGATCAAGGCGCTGGCCGCCAGCAGCAGGGCCGAGAAGCTGTAGACCACCGGTAGCAGGATCCAGCCGTTGAAGCGGCGAGTTACGCAAGTCATGAAGCAACTGATAATAAGGCTGACCAGCGAGGCAACGTTGAGCATGCTCAGGTTCTGGCCGGAACTCTGCAATACCTCTGAACAGAGGACGCTGGCATGGGTGATCAGGGCCAATCCGATACAGGCAAACAGGGAGCGCTGTCCCACCGGCTTGGCGCTCAGTAACAGATGCAGTGAGGCGATGATGGCCAGCAGATAAAACGCCAGGGCCAGAACAGAGATTACGATCATAACCAGGTCGTTGTTGCATAAGCTTTTGAGGGTAAGAGGGGCAGTATACCTTGCACGAGAAGTGCTCGCCAGTTGTGCAACGGCCGATCTGCCCATATATAGGGAGAAGGTCCCTGCTGCTACGGTGCGGTGAATAATCGTCCTCGCGCCCGCTCTGGGTTATAATGCCCCCAATTTATTACGCCAAGAACCGGAATCCGTCATGTTTGAGAATTTGACTGAACGACTCTCGCGCACCTTGCGCAATGTCAGTGGCCGTGGTCGCCTGACCGAAGACAATATCAAGGAAACCCTGCGCGAAGTCCGCATGGCGCTGCTCGAGGCGGATGTCGCCCTGCCAGTCGTGCGTGATTTCGTGGCGCGTGTCAAAGAGCGCGCAGTCGGGCAGGAAGTGGCAAAATCTCTGAGCCCGGGTCAGGCATTCATCAAGATTGTGCACGGTGAACTGGTCACCGTGATGGGTGAGGCCAACGAACAGCTCAACCTGGCTGCCCAGCCGCCCGCCATCATCCTGATGGCCGGTCTGCAGGGGGCCGGTAAGACCACCACGGTTGGCAAACTGGCCAAGCTGCTCAAAGAGCGCAGCAAGAAGAAGGTGCTGGTGGTCAGTGCCGACGTCTATCGCCCTGCGGCGATCAAGCAACTGGAGACCCTGGCCAGCGACATCGGCGTCGACTTCTTCCCGAGCGATGCCAGCCAGAAGCCGGTCGATATCGCCACCGCTGCCATCGATCAGGCGCGCAAGAAATTCTATGACGTGGTGATCGTCGATACCGCCGGTCGTCTGCACGTCGATAGTGAGATGATGGCCGAGATCCAGGATCTGCATGCCACCATCAAGCCGGTCGAGACCCTGTTCGTGGTCGATGCCATGACCGGTCAGGATGCCGCCAACACCGCCAAGGCGTTCAACGAAGCGCTGCCGCTCACCGGCGTGATCCTCACCAAGGCGGACGGTGATGCGCGCGGTGGTGCCGCGCTGTCTGTGCGCCACATTACCGGCAAGCCGGTGAAGTTTATCGGTATGGGCGAAAAGACCGATGCGCTGGAGCCGTTCCACCCGGATCGCCTCGCTTCCCGCATCCTCGGTATGGGCGATGTGCTCTCTCTTATCGAAGAGGTCGAGCGTAACGTCGATAAAGAGAAAGCGGCCAAGCTGGCCAGCAAGGTCAAGAGCGGCAAAGGCTTCGATCTGGAAGATTTCCGCGAGCAGTTGGCTCAGATGCGCAACATGGGCGGCATGATGGGGATGCTCGACAAGCTGCCCGGCATGTCCGGTTTGCCGGATAATGTGAAAGATCAGATGGATGACAAGCTCACCGTACGGATGGAGGCCATCATCAGCTCCATGACGCCCAAGGAGCGTGCCCATCCCGATCTCATCAAGGGTTCCCGCAAACGCCGTATCGCCGCAGGCTCCGGCATGCAGGTGCAGGACGTGAACAAGCTGCTCAAGCAGTTCACCGAGATGCAGCGCATGATGAAGAAAATGTCCGGCAAGGGCGGTATGCGCAAGATGATGAGTCAGATGAAGAACATGATGCCCCCCGGTTTCGGTGGCGGCCGCGGCCCGTTCTGACTCGGCCCGCGTGTTGATGGGGGTCTGCAGCTGCAGGCCCCTTTTCATTGCGGCTCTGCGCAAAAAATGGCTGGCTTGGTTGCAATTATTACGAATCCAAGTAGAATTACGCGGCTTATTTTAAGCTAGGGTCCGCGTGTTTGCGGGCCTTGTTCATTAGATGTTAATGAGGACGATATGGTAACCATTCGTTTACAACGTGGTGGCGCGAAAAAGCGTCCGTTCTACCAGGTAGTAGTTTCTGACAGCCGTTGCGCCCGTGACGGTCGCTTCATCGAGCGCGTTGGTTTCTTCAACCCGGTTGCTGCTGGTTCTGCTGAAAAGCTGAACCTGGACCTGGCTCGTATCGAGCATTGGGTTGCTACTGGTGCCGCTGTTTCTGACCGCGTTGCCAAGCTGATCAAAGACGCTAAAAAAGCTGCTTAATCAGCTAAACGGTAAGGAGTTAAGGTGGAAAAACCTGTAGTTCTGGGCACCCTGGGTACCGTTTATGGCATCAAGGGCTGGCTTAAAGTGAACTCCTTCACCGATGTTGCCGAAGCGATTTTCGATTACAACCCCTGGCTGATCAATCAGAACGGGGTGTGGCGTGAACTCAAGGTCTCGGCCTGGAAGCGTCACAACAAGGGTCTGATCTGCAAACTCGATGGTATCGATGTGCGCGAAGATGCCCTGGCATTGACCAATGTCGAGATTGGTGTACCCGCCGATCTGTTGCCTGCGTTGCCGGAAGGTGAGTTCTATTGGCGTGACCTGATTGGTTGCTCCGTGGTGACCACCAAGGGATACGACTTGGGCAAGGTGACCGAATTGATGGAAACCGGCTCCAACGATGTGTTGGTGGTTGAGGCCAATGTAAAAGATGCCTTTGGTGCAAAGGAGCGGTTGATTCCGTTCCTGGAAGAGCAGGTGATCAAGCATATTGATCTGACTGCTCGAACAATCGAAGTTGATTGGGATCCTGGTTTCTAGTTTCCCGCGCTAACACGGGTGCCGGAGGTTTCTTATGTGGATTGGGGTCATTAGCCTCTTCCCTGAAATGTTCCGAGCCATTACCGAGCACGGGGTAACGGGTCGGGCCGTCAAGAGTGGCCTGCTGCAGATTGAGTGCTGGAACCCCCGGGAGTTTACCCACGATAAACACCGTACGGTCGATGATCGTCCTTATGGTGGTGGGCCTGGCATGTTAATGATGGTTCAGCCGCTGCGTGACGCGATTCATGCAGCCAAGCAAGCGGCGGGAGACGGGGCGAAAGTCATCTATCTCTCTCCTCAGGGACGCAAGCTGACTCAAGCGGGCGTGACCGAGTTGGCGACGAATCAGAAACTGATTCTGGTAGCCGGTCGATACGAAGGTATCGATGAACGCGTGATACAAACCGAAGTCGACGAAGAGTGGTCTATCGGGGATTACGTGTTAAGTGGTGGCGAGCTGCCTGCCATGACCCTGATCGATGCGGTTTCGCGTCTGGTCCCCGGGGTTTTGGGCGATCAGGCCAGTGCCGAGCAAGACTCCTTCACAGATGGCTTGCTGGATCATCCCCACTACACTCGACCGGAGGTGTTGGATGGATTGGCGGTGCCCGAGGCGCTGACAAGCGGCAATCACGAAGTGATCAGACGCTGGCGACTCAAGCAATCGCTCGGACGAACCTGGCAAAGAAGGCCGGAACTTATTAACAACCTAGCTCTGACTGACGAGCAAGAATCACTTCTTGCCGAGTATGTCCGCGAAGTGCGTGACAGCGTTAAGTAGAGTTTTCAGTTTATCCTAGGTAAGGAAAGACAATGAGCAAGATTATTCAGCAGCTTGAACAAGAGCAACTGCGTACCGACATCCCGGCTTTTGCCCAGGGCGACACTGTACGTGTTCAAGTTCGTGTTAAAGAAGGTGGTAAAGAGCGTCTGCAGGCTTTCGAAGGCATCGTTATTGCCAAGCGTAACCGCGGTCTGCACTCTGCTTTCACCGTTCGCAAGATCTCCAACGGCGAAGGTGTTGAGCGTGTATTCCAGACTCACTCTCCGCTGATCCACAGTGTAGAACTGAAGCGTCGTGGTGATGTTCGCCGCGCCAAACTGTACTACCTGCGCAACCTGTCCGGTAAAGCTGCTCGTATCAAAGAGAAGCTCAACTAATTCGATTCGAATTGGTGTCGATATGTCGACAAATAGCTCGACAGGTAGTGAAAAGGCTCGCCAATGGCGAGCCTTTTTTGTATCGTTTATTGGCTATCTCGTTGCCGTTACTGGATGGTAATCCCCCCGAAAAACTGAGGTGCTCATAAGTAGAATTTTCTCGTATCTTGAACGCAGGAGGTTCTACATGAAAACATCACGCTTTAGCGATGCACAGATTATCGCCATCCTCAAACAGGCCGAGTCTGGCTCACCCGTCCCTGAGCTCTGCCGTGAGCATGGCATCAGCTCCGCCACCTTCTACAAGTGGCGCTCCAAATTCGGTGGCATGGATGCTTCCCTCATGGCTCGCCTCAAAGAGCTGGAAGAGGAAAATCGTCGCCTTAAGAAGATGTATGCCGAGGAGCGCCTCAAGGCTGAGATCATCTCCGAGGCGATGGCAAAAAAGTGGTGACGCCATCTGCCCGCAGGGAGATGGCGACCAAGGCCGTGGCTCATTACGCTATCTCTATCCGCCTGGCTTGCCAGGTGTTCAAGGTGAGCGAGGGTTGTTATCGCTATCAGCCCGTGCTGGCCGATGAAAACCAGGAGATTGCCGACTGGCTGCTGCGCCTCACCACCAACCAGCGCAACTGGGGGTTCGGGCTGTGCTTTCTGTACCTGCGTAACGTCAAAGGCTTTGGCTGGAACCACAAGCGGGTCTACCGGATCTATCGGGCGCTAGAGCTCAATCTGCGGATAAAACCCAAGAAGCGGCTAGTGCGCGCTAAGCCGGAGCCGTTGGCAGTTCCTGATCAACCGAATCAATGTTGGTCGATGGACTTTATGCATGACCAGCTCAGCGATGGTCGCTCGGTGCGGTTGTTTAATGTGATCGATGACTTCAACCGCGAAGCACTGTGCATCGAGGTGGACTTTTCCTTGCCTGCCTCGCGAGTCAAACGGGCACTGGAGCAGGTCATCGAGTGGCGGGGCAAACCAGCCGCAATCCGCTGTGACAATGGCCCGGAATACATCAGCGAAGAGCTCAAGTGCTGGGCGCAGCAGAAGGGGATTGTGCTGAGGTATATCCAGCCAGGCAACCCACAGCAGAATGCCTACATCGAGCGATTTAACCGCACGGTGCGTTACGACTGGCTGGGCCATTACCTGTTTGAGTCACTGAATGAGTTACAGGAATTTGCCACGAACTGGCTGTGGGTTTATAACCATGAGCGGCCCAATATGGCGCTGGGTGGCTACACACCGAAACAGCGCCTGGCCCAGGCCGCATGACCTCTACTTTTGAGTGCCCTAAAAATGGGGGGATTACCGGATGACGCGTACTACCGAGTTGTCGCGCCCGAAGGGGCCTGGCACATAGTCGTCCGCAGCCCAGTCATTCTCGTAGCGGGTTTCCCCTGCTGGTGTGATGAGCTGATAGCAATATTCGAAGTAACCCGGGCCGTCGGTCGGCAGATTAAGGGTGGCTTTGAACTCGCCGCTCTTCATTCGTTTCAGCTCGACCGGTTGCCACTGGGTGAACTCGCCGATCAGCATCACCTGTTCCGCCTCTGCGCGGCCTCTTTCTCTACAGCAAAGGTCACCTTGACCTCCGGCTTGGACTTCAAAAACTGTTTGATCAGTGGCATGACGCCTCCTTGCCCGTGAGTTTAAAATGTCTCCTGTCTATTTTTATACCACCATATGACAAAATTATTGATAAGACAGATCACGTCGGCAAGGCAAAATAGCGTTGCAGCAAACTGTGGGTGAAGTCGATCTTGAGATAGAAGCCTCGGGGCAGGGTCATGATGGGTTGACCATCGCGGCCGATGGCGCGAGTCAGCGCCTTGTTGTTGGCCGCCTTGGGACGCAGTTGCATCACCTGGCCGTGGCGAGCGCTGATCTGCTCCACTTCCCCCAGCACTATCATGTCCATCAGCTCCTCCCAATCCTGACGCAGTAGCCTATCTTCCTCTTCACTCGGGCTCCACATCAGCGGCATGCCGACCCGTCGCTCGCCAACCGGGATCTCCCGACTGCCTTCCACCGGGATCCAGAGTACCCGGGAGAGCTTGTTGCGCACGTTTGACGCCTCCCAGCGCTGGCCACTGACACCGATCAGCGGGGCAACGCAGACGAAGGTGGTCTCCAGTGGTTTGCCTTGAGGATCCACGGGGATCGTCTTGAGTTCGATCCCCAGCTCCGGGAAGTCCTGTTCCGGCTTGCTCCCTGCGCTGGCCCCCAGTTGCAGCTCGATCAACTGACCGACCCACCCCTTGTCACGGCGCAGATCGTTGGGCACTGTGACGCCAGCTTCGGCGGCCAGCTGCGCCAGCGTGAAGCCGGCCATGGCATAGGCTCGGCTCAATAACTCCTGCTCGGATTGGGGATTGCTTGGCATAGTTGGCTCCATCTTGCTCGCCGTATTCTAACAGGAGAGGATCCCGAGAAGGATCGCTGTTTTTATAACCGATCCTGAGTGGATAAGATCAAATGCAGAGAATTTGGGGGCTATCAGCTCATCATTATGATTTTAAAGGATTTTGTCTGGTTTATCGAGCAGTGCTGCTGGCCTGGTTTGACCTCGAAATAGTTGTCCAAGGGTTTGTGCATGATGTTACACACAGTTATCCACAGAAATCTTGGATAAGTGGATGAAAGTGGGTGGCATCGCTGATTTGTTACAAAAAATTGTGAATGCCACCCCATTTTTACCGGGCAAATAGGGTAGATGTTGTGCCTCTCTTGTGGATAATTTCGCCACGGTGGATCTTTGAACAGTTGAACTTGTTCACAATCAGGATCATGGATCTTGCTCTTGGGGTGACATGGATCTAGATCCAGTTATTTTGTCTCAACTTAATGTATAGTAAGGTATTTTTATCTTTGGTGTTGCTGGGTGACGTGGAGGGGGCTTGCCGCGCACAGGTGAAAAGTACTGTATATACCCGTTTGCTAACAGCTTTATGCACAGTCTGGGTGGGCAACTTGGCCCAGTTGATCCTTGGATTTGTTTATAAGTCGGCTTGAAATTGAAAGTTATTCATGAGTGGGGGATCGCAGTCCCTGTTTGCTGCCACGAGGTGAATGTGGAACAATCCCCTTATAGATTCAGCCTTTATAAGGTGATCACGTGATAGATGGTGACGGGTTTCGTCCCAATGTCGGTATCGTGATCTGTAACCGTGAAGGACAAGTGTTGTGGGCTAAACGCTATGGGCAGCACTCCTGGCAGTTTCCGCAGGGGGGTTGATGATGGTGAAACGCCAGAGCAGGCCATGTATCGAGAGCTGTATGAGGAGATAGGCCTCAAGCCCGAAGATGTGACCATCATGGCCACCAGTCGTAACTGGCTAAAGTACCGTTTACCCAAACGTCTTGTCCGCTGGGACAGTTCACCGGTCTGTATTGGCCAAAAGCAAAAATGGTTCCTGTTACAACTTGGTCCGGGCAGGGAATCGCGGATCCAGTTTGGCTGTCATGGCCATCCCGAATTTGACGATTGGCGTTGGGTCAGCTTCTGGTATCCGGTCCGTCAGGTTGTCTCGTTCAAGCGGGAGGTTTACCGCCGGGTCATGAAGGAGTTTGCCCCGCTGGCGATGCCGGCGCCGGTACCGGCAGTTCAGGTCAACAAGAAGGATGGGCGGCGCAACCGCGCCCGTTAAGGAGCACAGATTAGTTGTTAACGGAACTCAGACGTATCGTCGAGAGCATGGCCGAGGCCAATACCCTCGAGCAGGCCTTGCAGGCATTGGTCAGTCAGACCCGGTTGGCCATGATGGTGGACTGCTGTTCCGTTTATGTCTCAGAACCCGAGATGCGCCGCTACCGGCTGGCTGCGACCGATGGTCTGGCCGAGTCGGCGGTGGGCAAGGCTACCTTACCGTTCGAGCAAGGCATCGTCGGTCTGGTGGGTCAGCGGGAAGAGCTGATCAACTTGGCTGATGCCCCCGCGCACCCCAGTTTCAAATTCCTGCCCGATGTGGCCGAAGAGGCGTTTCGCTCTTTCCTCGGCGCCCCCATCATGCACCAGCGTCAGGTGGTCGGTATTCTGGTGGTGCAGCAGAAAGAGAGCCGCCGCTTCGATGAGGGGGAGGAGTCCTTCATGGTCACCCTGGCGGCCCAGCTGGCGGCCCGGATCGCCCAGGCGCAGGCCAAGGGGTGGTTGCAGAAGACCGACTGGAGCAAGCCGCTGCGCGGTATTGCCGGGGCCAGCGGTATCGCCATGGCCAAAGCCTGGGTGTGGCGGCCGCGCAAGGCGCTCTCGTCCATTACCCCGCGCAAGGATGAAGACCATGCCAGCCAGTTGGAACGGCTGGAGCTGGCGGTGGAGGAGGTTCGTCACGATCTGGAGAGCTGGCGCTGCGTTTTCGCGAGAGCTACAGCCAGGATTCGGTGGCGATCTTCGACATTTACCTCCATCTGCTGAACGATCCCGGCTACATCAAGCCCATTCGCAACAAGGTGAGCAAGGAGCACTGGACGGCGGTCTCGGCGGTCAGCTCATCAGCGATCGCTTGATCGAGCAGTTCAAGGGGATGAAGGATCCCTATCTGCAGGAGCGCTCCACCGATGTGAAGGACATCGCCCAGCGGCTGATCAGCCGCTTGGTGCAGAACGAACCGGAACATATCGCCATCGGCGAGCCGGTGGTGCTGGTGGCCGATGAGGTGACCGCCACCATTTTGGCAGAAGTGCCCCGCGAATATCTGACCGGAGTGGTCTCGCTCAAGGGGGGACCAACTCCCACGCCGCCATTCTAGCGCGCGCCATGGGGGTGGCCGCCATCATGGGGGTCGATCTGCCCCTTGGCGACATCGGTGGTCGCATGCTGGTGGTCGATGGCTACAGCGGCGATCTCTTCATCGAACCCAATCAGGTGATCCTGACCGAGTATCGTCAGCTGCTTAGCGAAGAGCGGGTGCTCGATACCCTGGTACGCAGCGTCGACAACCTGCCATCCGAGACGGCCGACGGCACCAAGGTCTCCCTGCTGCTCAACGCCGGGCTAAGTGCCGATACCGAGATTTCCCTCAATCAATTGGCGGACGGGGTGGGCCTCTATCGCACCGAGATCCCCTTTATGCTGCAGGAGAGCTTCCTCCGAGTGGGAGCAGACTGCTCGCTATCGCGGTATTCTGGAGACCTACCGCAACCGGCCGGTCTGTATGCGGACGCTGGATGTGGGCGGCGACAAACCGTTACCTTATTTCCCCATCGTCGAGGAAAACCCCTTTCTTGGCTGGCGGGGGATCCGGATCACCCTGGATCACCCCGAACTGTTTCTGGTGCAGCTCAAGGCGATGCTGCGGGCCAGTGAAGGGCTGGACAATCTGGCCATCATGCTGCCGATGATCAGCAGCGTCAGCGAAATCAAAGCCTCCCGTCGTCTGCTGGATCAGGCGTGGCGGGAAGTATCGGAAGAGGCGGCCAGCCGCGATGCGGTGATCCGCTACCCCAGCCTCGGGGTGATGATCGAGGTGCCCTCCGCCCTCTTTATCTTGCCGGAGATGGCGCCGCTCATCGACTTCTGGTCGGTGGGCAGCAATGACCTGACCCAGTACCTGCTGGCAGTGGATCGCAACAACTCCCGGGTTGCCAACATCTACGATGCCTTCCATCCTGCGGTGATCCGCGCCCTGCAACAGCTGGTTGACGCCTCCCACCGTTACCAGAAGCCGGTGTCGGTCTGTGGCGAGCTGGCCGGTGATCCGGTCGGTGTGCTGCTGCTGCTGGCCATGGGCTATCGCCGCTTCAGTATGAACACCCACAACATCGCCCGGATCAAGTACGTGCTGCGCCAATCGACCCTGAGTGAGCTGACCGAGCTGCTTGCCGACGGTCTCAAGCATGACAATCCCCATGTGCTGCGCGGCCTGTTTGCCCGCTATCTGGAGGAGCACGGTTTGGGCGGCTTGCTGCGCGCCGGCCACAAACCGAAAATCGGTTGATTGATAAACATGCCTTGTCCCTGCTGGCGAATGATCGGAAAATGCGGCTTTTCTTATGACTGGGGCCGCTTATGCAGCACGATGGATATTGGGTTTTCTCGCAGATTGATCCCGTAGCATTCAGTTTGGGACCACTATCGGTACGCTGGTATGGTCTCATGTACCTGTTTGGTTTCGCTTTTGCCATGTGGCTTGCCGGTCGTCGCGCCGATGCACCGAACAGTGGCTGGACCCGCAACGAGGTGTCGGATCTGCTGTTCTACGGTTTCCTCGGGGTGATCCTCGGTGGCCGTGTCGGTTACGTGCTGTTCTACAACTTCGATATGTTCCTCGCGGATCCCACCTACCTGTTCAAGATCTGGACCGGCGGTATGTCGTTCCACGGCGGTCTGATCGGGGTGATCACCGCGATGATCTGGTTTGCCCACAAGACCAAGCGCCACTTCTTCACCGTGGCCGACTTTGTGGCACCGCTCATTCCGTTCGGTCTCGGCGTCGGCCGCATCGGCAACTTCCTCAACGGCGAGTTGTGGGGGCGGATCACCGATGTGCCTTGGGCCATCATCTTCCCTGAGGCGGGCCCCGAGCCGCGTCACCCTTCCCAGCTCTACCAGTTCGCACTGGAAGGGGTGGTGCTGTTCATCATCCTCAACCTGTTCTGGCGCAAGAATCCGCCTCGTGGTGCCATCTCCGGCATGTTCCTGCTGTTCTACGGCCTGTTCCGCTTCCTGGTGGAGTTTGTGCGCCAGCCGGACAGCCAGCTCGGCCTCTATTTCCAGGAGATCAGCATGGGCCAGATCCTCTCCACCCCGATGATTATCGCCGGTGCGCTGATGATCTGGGCTGCTTACCAGCGCCCGCAGCTGTTCGGTAACAGCGTCAAGGAGGCAAAGTAATGCGAGCCTATCTCGACCTGATGCAGAAGATCCTCGATGAGGGCACCGTCAAGTCAGACCGTACCGGCACCGGCACCGTCTCCCTGTTCGGCCATCAGATGCGCTTCAATCTGGCAGAAGGTTTCCCGTTGGTGACCACCAAGAAGTGCCACCTGCGATCGATCATTCATGAGCTGCTCTGGTTCCTCAATGGCGATACCAATACCGCCTATCTGAAGGAAAATGGCGTCAGTATCTGGGATGAGTGGGCAGACGAGAACGGCGATCTGGGGCCGGTTTATGGCGCTCAGTGGCGCTCCTGGCCTGCGGCCGACGGGTCTGTCATCGACCAGATCCAGAAAGCGGTGGATGACATCAAGCACAACCCGGATTCGCGCCGCATCATTGTGTCTGCCTGGAACGTGGGTGAGCTGGACAAGATGGCGCTGGCTCCTTGCCACGCCTTCTTCCAGTTCTATGTGGCGGACGGCAAGCTCTCCTGCCAGCTTTACCAGCGCAGCTGTGATGTGTTCCTCGGCCTGCCGTTCAACATCGCCAGCTACGCCCTGCTGACCCATATGATGGCTCAGCAGTGCGATCTGGAAGTGGGTGACTTCGTCTGGACCGGTGGTGACGTGCACCTCTACTCCAACCACATGGAGCAGACCGCGCTGCAGCTCTCCCGCGAGCCCCGTCCGCTGCCGACCCTGGTGATCAAGCGCAAACCCGACTCCATCTTCGACTACCAGTTCGAGGATTTCGAGATCGAGGGTTATGACCCCCATCCCGGGATCAAGGCGCCCGTCGCCATCTGATCGAAAGGCGCCTCAGGGCGCCTTTTTTATGCATCTTAATAATTGAATAATCACTTTATTGACTAATTAGATGATAGTTTGAGGCGAGGTGGAAACCTGCTGACAGCAGATATGTTCTATTTTGCATTCGGTTTTTCCGTTGTGTTGAGCAGTAAGAAACGATTTTTCATTGGTTGTTGCAGGGGATAGACTCAAAATAAAGCAATTCGGTGGAAAATTTAACCATGAGTGATGTAATCAAAAAGTTTCTGAAGCTGGAGGCTGCCTCCGGAATTATTCTGATCATGGCTGCCATGCTGGCCATGATTTTAGCCAATACCGCGCTGGCTGGCGGGTATCAGGCGTTTCTCGATACGCCGGTGCAGGTGCGCATCGCAGCCCTCGACATCAACAAGCCGCTGCTGCTCTGGATCAACGATGGCTTCATGGCGATCTTCTTCCTGCTGGTTGGCCTGGAAGTAAAGCGTGAAATGCTGGAAGGGGCGCTCTCCACCCGGGTGCAGGCGACCTTCCCGGCCATCGCGGCGGTGGGTGGCATGATGGCGCCGGCCTTGATCTACGCCTTTTTCAACTATTCGGACGACGTGGCGCGCGCTGGTTGGGCGATCCCGGCTGCAACCGATATCGCCTTTGCCCTCGGGGTGATGGCGCTGCTTGGCAAGCGGGTGCCGGTGAGCCTCAAGGTATTCTTGCTGGCGCTCGCCATCATGGATGACCTGGGCGTCATCATCATCATCGCGTTGTTCTACACCCAGCAGCTGTCGCTGGCTGCGTTGACGGTTGGTATTCTGGCGACCCTGACGCTGTTCTGGATGAACCGCCGAGGTGAGGACAGGATCAGCCTCTACATGCTGGTCGGTCTGGTGCTCTGGGTTGCGGTGCTCAAGTCTGGCGTACATGCGACCCTGGCGGGAGTGGTGGTGGGCTTTATGGTTCCGCTGAATGGCAAGCGTTACGCCTCGCCGCTCAAGTATCTGGAGCATGCCCTGCACCCCTGGAGTGCCTATCTGATCCTGCCGCTGTTTGCCTTTGCCAACGCAGGGGTATCCCTTCAGGGGATTGGTCTCTCCTCCCTGCTGAGCCCGGTACCGATGGGGATCATGCTGGGGCTGTTTATCGGCAAGCCGCTCGGGGTGTTCACCATCAGCTGGCTGTCGGTCAAGCTGGGCATCGCCCAGTTGCCGCCCGGGGTCAACTTCAAGCAGATCTTTGCGGTCAGCATCCTCTGTGGCATCGGGTTTACCATGTCGATGTTTATCGCGTCGCTCGCCTTCGAGCACGGTGGGCTGGATTACGGCAGCTACTCTCGCCTCGGGATCCTGGCGGGTTCTACCATGGCGGCGGTGGTCGGTTATCTGGCCTTGCGCATGGCCCTTCCCAAGGGTGAAGGGGAACAGAGTACGGAGGGACTATGAAGCTACATACAGGGTTGTTGATGCTGTTGCTGAGCCCCGCGGCATGGGCCGGCGGGTTGGAGGATTGCAAGCAGGACGCCACCTCGGCGAACTGCTCTGCCTATCTGAATGGAGTGGTAGACAGCGCCCTGCTGCTGGGGGACAAGCAGGCCAAGGCGCGCTTTGGCGAGACCTTCTCCGAGCGGGCGCTGAGCAGCCGGGCTGGCGAGCGGGTTAAACACTCCAACAAGCGTTATTGCGCTGACCGGATGCCGGACAAGGCACGCCTCAAGGCCAGCCTGATGGAGCAGTTTGGCGCGAACAAGGTTGACTCGGTCAGCGACATGTATGACATTCTGGCGGTTGAACTCAGCTGCTACCGGAGTCCGCGCACCGCGGGAACCCCATCGGATGTCACACCTTAACTACAACCATCTCATGTACTGCTGGCAAATATAGTCGTTTAAATTCAGTCACTTTGGTGTGTTGTGCTGATTGGTGGCGGCAAAGTGGCGGCAGGGGGATCTGATGATCGGGAAAGGCGGCAGCGCGTTGGCTCTGCCGCCTTTTTGTTTTTGCCTTGGTTACTCCTCGACTTCCGGCAGGTCGGCGATGGCGACTTCCAGGCTGACGCTGTTGGTGTAGCCGCTGTTGGTCAGGCTGTGGCTGACTTTGGTCAGCACCCAGTCGGCCTCGTCGATCTGCTGTTTGAACCCCTGACGGCGGTGGGCTGTTCCGGGTAGAGCTCGGGGCGGCCGGTGGCGAGGGTGATCTCGAACTCGGCAACCCCGCGTTGCAGCCGATCCCACTCGGCGCGGGCGGCGCGCAGGGCGTTGGTTTTGTTGGCGTAGATGTGGCGCAGCACTTTGACGTTTTCACTGTCGCCAACCAGCAGTTCGCGGCCCTCCTTGTCGATGGTGGTATCACTTGGCAGCGCCGGTTCCTGCTTTGGCTTGGTCTTGCGCTTGGTGGTCGAGCCTTCGGTGGTGGCCGTCTTCGGGTCGTGCCAGTTGGCTGACACGCCGGTGTAGGCGTCGCGGTCAGCGACGGCGAAGCGGTGCTGATCGCCATCCTGGCGGGTGATGATGACAGAGGGGAGCGGTTTGCCGCTGGCGGTGAGCCCCTTGCCCTGGCCGATAAAGAGCAGCCGCCCCGATTTGATGGAGGTCAGGGCGCCGCATTGACCGGCCAAGCGGGTAATGAAGGCGGGGTCGCTCTCGTTCTGCTGGTCGATGTGGTCGATCTGCATGCCCTTGAAGCGTTCGGCGCAGGCGGGGATCAGGCTGTGGCGCTGGGCGATGGCATCGACAATGCTGCCGACTGTCTGCTGGTGATAGCTGGTCTGGCGTAGCTTGTTGAGGTTGCCGCGCAGATCGGCCGATTTGCCCCTGATGGTGAGCCTGTCCGGGGCGCCGGTGTGCTCCACCTCATCGATGGTGTAATCCCCCTTATCAACCAGCGGTTGGCCCTGCCAGCCGATCATGACGCGCATTCTGGCGCCCCGGCGCGGCATCGCCAGCCTGCCGTCGCTGTCGTCGAGTTCGATGTCGATGGTGTCGGCTTCAAACCCGCGATTGTCGGTGATGTTGAGGCTCATCAGGCGGGGGCGGATAGTGGCTGACACATCCGTGCCGTCGATCAGCAGCTGGTAAGCCGGGGCGGGGTGATCGGCACTGCTCAGCCCCGCGCCGGTACCGAGCTGGCCGATCTGGCTGGTCAGGTTGGTGGCGATGCGCCCGAGGTTCATCGGATCAGCCCTCCGATCTTGTTACCGACCGAGCCGATCAGCTTTTGCAGGCCGAGGCGGTTGGCGATGTTGCCGATCACCCGGCCCTTGATCTTGGCTTCCAGGCTGCTGCTCTCTTCATCGATGCGCTTGAGCTTCATCGAAAACTCGATTTTGCGGGCGGCACCATCGGCGAAAAACTCGGATCGGCCAACGCTGGTCGACTCGATGACGAAATAGCCGCGCACCCGGCCGGTGCCCTCGATGAGGGGGAAGGCTTGCCCGGTGTCGGCCATGGTATGCAGCAGCTCGAGCGAGACCTCGCCGCCGGTGAGCTCCGGGTAGAGGGTGCCGCTCAGGCTGATGGTCTCCTCGTCTTTGCCGGTGAACTGGTAGGCCGGTGTGGTGCCCACGCGCGGATTGCCTGGGTGGCGCCAGCTGCGCTCGTCCTGCGCCGCTTGCGGGGCGAAGGTTGAGCGCATAAACACGAAGAATCCCAGTGTCATCATCATGATGCGGCTCCTTAGTTGGTGTCACGCAGGGTCGAGCGTTGGCGGGCGGCGGCCGAGCGCTCGCGCTGTTGCAGGCGCTTATCGATTTCAGCGGCCAGATCTTGCGGCGATTGCCCCGGCTGCTGGGTGATGTTGATAGGAGCATTGACCACGGTGCTTCCTCCCCTGCCGCCCTTGCCAGTGGCTTGGGTTGGTAGAATGCGGCGCCATAACCGCTGGCGCCCGGTGCGGCCAGTCCACCGCCGCCAGCATAGGCGGGCGTTGCCGTGGTGATCTTGACGTCGCTGCCGCCTTTCATCCAATCCGGGAGATAGTCGGTGACCGCCTTTATTTTCTCCATCAGCGATGCCCATTTCGCGCTAATGCCATCAATGAGCCCCTGAATAATGGCCTTCCCTTTGGCCATTGCCCCGGCTGGCAAGGTGTCGAAGAACGCCCAGATATCATTCCAATGCGTAATCAGCATGCCTATTGGCGTCCATGAGAACAGCTCCTTAAGCAGATCCCAGAACGCACCGAGCGGGGCTTTACACTGTTCCCAGACGGCGGCCAATGCTGGGCCGATCTTGTCCCAGTTTGAGTAGACCGCATAGGCGGCTGCGGCGATGGCTGCAATAGCCATGATGATCCATCCCACCGGGGTGGTCAGCATGGCGATGCCGAGGCGCACAAACCCACCGGCCAGCATTTTTAGCACGGTGCCGAGCGGCCCGGCGGCGATCGTCATGTAGGAGATCCCCATCCGCAGCATGGCGAACGGGCCGATTAGGCCAGCAATCACCACCATCAGCGATCCCCCGACAAAGGCCGCGGCGGCGATAGCGGCTGATACTCGTACCAGCGTTGATGACAGCTCCGGGTTAGCGCGCATCCAGTCACCCACGCCCTGCACCATGCTGGTCAGGCTCTGAATTAACTGGCGCAGCGGGCCGCGCTCGGTTTGCAGCATCTGGATGCCGACGTCATCCCACGCGCTGGATAGGTTGTCGATATCCCCCAGCGCGTTGTTGGCCATGGTTCCCGCCACATTGGCGGCCTCGCCCTGGGCACCGCGCAGGGTCTGGATCAACTCCTGCAGCTTGCCGGTTCCGGCCTGTTCTGACAGCACCGCCAGCGCCGAGAAGGCCTCTTCCCCTGCGATGGCCTTGAGCAATCCGGCGCGCTTGGCGTCCCCCATCTTTGAGGTCTTTTTATAAATCTCTTCGAGGATTGCCGGCAGCTGGCGCAGGTTCCCCTTGGCGTCTGCGGTCTTGATGTTGAGCTCTTCAAGCGCATCAGCGGCCTGTTTTGGTGGTGCGGCCATGCGGCTTAAGATGGCGCGCATGGCGGTGCCGCCCATGCTGCCCTGAATACCTGCATCACCGAGCTTGCCAGCCATAGCTGAGGCGGTTTCCAGATCGACGCCGAGGCCCGCAGCAACAGGCGCCACATATTTCATGGTGTCGCCGAGCATGGCCAGATCGACGTTGGCGCGGGTGAAGGTGCCCACCATCACATCGCCCAGCTTGCCCATCTGGTCAGCTGGCAGCTTGAAGCCGGTCAGGATATTGGATCCGATATCTGAGGCTTGGGCAATCTCAACACCGCCCGCCTTGGCCAAGTCGAGTACGCCCGGCATGGCATCGCGTATCGCCTTAGGGCTGAAACCGGCCATCGCCAGAAATCCCTGGCCCTGCGCCGCTTCTCCGGCGGTAAAGGCGGTCTTTGCGCCCAGCTCACGGGCCTGCGCGGTGAGGGCGGCCAGATCGGCACTCCCTCCCTGCAGGCGAGTCAGCGCCTGTACCTTTGACATCTCCTGCTCAAAGCCCATGGCTTTACCTGCCACACCCCATCCCTTGTAAAGCGCCGCGCCGCCCATGGCAGCACCGGCGGCACCATAGCCAGCCAGCGCGCCACGGGCATTCATGGTTTTGTCATAGGTGCTGCGAGCAGCGGCATATTTTTGCTGCTGCACGGCGGCTTTGGCGAGCTGGTCACGCTGGGCCTTTAGCGCGTCATTTGCGCCAGCCAGATCGCGCTTGAGTTGGCGCTGGGTGGCGCTGAGTTGTTTGGTGCTGATGCCCGCCTGTTGCAGGGCGTTTTTGGTTTCGCCATAGCGGGCGACCAGTTGCCGTTCGGTGGTGGTGAGGTCGCGCACTTTCTGGCGCGCGGCTTCCAACTCGCGGGTCATGGCTTTGGTCGGATTGGCGGTATTGGCCAGCGCCTGCGCCATGCGCTGGGCGTTGGCCTGCGCTTGGCCGAGCTCGGTGCGGGTGGCGCCGATCTGTTTGCCGAGGGTGCGATAGCCGTCAATCTGGCCGCTCTGCTTTTCCAGCTCGCGGATGCGCGCTTTGGTATCGGCCAGATCTTTGGCAGTGGTGCGGCTTTGGCCTGATACGGCCTTGAGGGGGCGGTTAGTTTGTCCACCGCCCCGAGCAGGATTTGTAACTTGAGGTTGCTCATTGTTCGTCGGCCCCGTTGATCTGGTTGTGTCGCTCAACGAGGCGTTGGTGCCAGCCCATCAGCTCGTCGAGCTCCATGGCCGCCATTTCAGAGAGCGGCCAGTGGGCGATGATGGCGATATCTGCCATCAGGTCGTCTATGCAGTGAGGTAGGCCTCCTGCTGCGAGCCCATCAAAAAACCGACCACCACGACCCCGGCCTTGAGCAGATCAGCCGGGTCCATGTCTCCCACTTCCTTTTCGGTCAGGTCGGTGATGCGGGGCAGCAGTTTGATAAGGGTATCGACGTTCATCTGGACGATGTCCATGGTGTTGAGGCCGCGCAGGCTGGCGGCCTTTTTGGGGCTGCGAATGGTCAGGCTGGTGATGGTGGTTTCGCCGCGCTTGATGGGGGTGTCTAAGGTGATCTCTTTGTGTTCCATGGTGTTGCCCTTGTTCGGTATGCAGTAACGGGCGGCAGTGCCGCCCGAATGGGGTGGGGTGGATTAGAGGCCGATGTTTTTGCGGTGCTCGGCCATGCGGTCGACGCCATCAGGGCCGATCTCGATCAGGTTGACGGTGTCAATCTCGTGGATGACCTGGCCGTTGATGGTCTCTTTGTAGTAGGTGCAGGTCATGCTGACCTTGGTCTGGGTGTTGTCACCGTCTTTGTAGGTGCCCCGGTCGATCTCTTTGGCGCGGCCACGGCAGACGATTTCGACGGCGGTGGTTTCGCCGGTGTCATCACGCTGGATGGAGCCTGAGAAGCGGAGCAGGGTGCCGTCTACTTTCGGCTCGCCGAGCAGGCCGATCACCTCTTCGCCGTAGCCGCCCATGGTGAACTCGACATCGAGGGCGCCATCATCGAGGCCCATGTCGATGTTGGCGGCACCCGGCATGCCGCCGCCGCGATAGGCTTCAAACTTGCGGCTCAGCTTGGGCGGGGTGAACTCTTCGGCGATGCCGATCCAGTTTTCGCCGTTGCCGAACAGGTTGAACTTCTTGAGTTTGCGAGGGAGTGCCATTTTTTAGGCTCCTTATGCGGCTGCGACTTTGGCAGCGAAGTCGATTAGGTACTCGTCGGTGATCTCTTGCATCAGACCGAGGTCTTCGAGTGGCGGCACCGGGGTGTAGTTGTAACGGATGCGCAACTTACCGGCTTTGAGCGTGTCTTTGTCGTTCAGGGTGTCGTCATACCAGCAGTTCGCGCCGATGAGGTAGCCGAGGTTGACCAGTTCGCGCAGCTTGGCGTTGATGCCCTCGATGATGTCTTTGACCAGGGTGGGGGTCATGGGTTTGTCAACGGCCCACATGTGCGCCTCGGCGATGGTGTCGGCGAGGATCTGGGCGGTGCGGGTGTAGTTTTCAAACTGGAACAGCTTGTCATCGGAGCAGGTGCGGTTGCCCCAGAAGCGCATCCCTTCGCGGCGGATCAGGCAGGTGATGTCGTTTTCGTTGAGCAGGCCCGCGTCGGTGTCGGGGTTTTGCAGCTCCCAATAGACGGCTTTGGTGAGGCCTTCCACGCCCGGCACACCGACGTTGGAGAGGGTTTTATGCCAGCCGATCTCTTTGTCGATTTTGGCGCGCAGGGCCATGGCCACGGCGACGGCATCGCACGGCATCTGGGCATCGGCTGTGGTGTCCCATTTGGTGAAGTCACCGTAAATCAGCATCAGTTCGCGGTCGCTAAATCCCTCGCGATAGAGTTTGACGTCGCTGATGGTGTCGCCCACGGCGTGGGCATAGCAGAAGGCGCGCAGGGATTGCGCCACGGCGGTCAGCGCGGCGGTAACTGCCAGGCTGTCATGGCCCGGCACCCCGAGGATGCGCGGGCGCACACCGACCACGGATTCGGCGCGCTTGAGTGCTTCCAGCCCGGTTGGCACTCCATCGAGGCCAATGGTGCCGATAATGTTGGAGGTGGTGGCGGCGGTATCTACGCCTTCGTCCACGCGCACCACTACGACCGGGGTTTTCGCGATCATGTCGATGATTTGCAGGGTGCGTTTTAAGTTGCCGGTGGTGCCAGCCTTGCCGATGGCGTCGGTGAGGTTGGTAAACAGCACGGGTTTGTTGAGGGGGAACACCTCGTCGTCAGCGTCTGTACTGACCAGCACGGCACCGATGATGGCCGTGGCGATGGTGCGGATGGTGCGGGTACCGTCATTGATTTCGATGACGCGCACCCCGTGGTGGTATTGGTCGAGTGCCATGCGGCGATCTCCTGTGTCTGGGCGGAGTAAATTCGGGCATGGTCATGATGCAGGCAGGCGGGGCTGGGCTGTTAACGGTCGGTGTTGTCGGGCCGGTGCTCACAACAAGCGGCGGTGGCTGGGCAAAGAACACCCCGCACGGGGCGGGGTGGTGTCTGGCTCATAGGGTTATACGGTGGAGGGATCCCCCGGGCGCGGAGGCCACGCTGGGTTCTCAGGCCATCCAGGCTGGCTGCGAACATCCGGCAGCTCGTAGCGATAGCGCTGCCATTGCGCCAACAGCTCGACATCGGCCTCCTTGGCATATCCGCCATCCACGGCAGGGCGTAGGCGTTCAATCTCGCCTGCGGCGGCGTGATCGAGCTGGGTCAGCATCAGCTCTGCCATCTGTTGCGCTGACGGTTCCGGGCGGCCCTGCAAAACAGGATATCCATCGACTATGGCGATCTCTTGCTGGCCACTCTGGCCGTTGACCAGCCGTTCATAGTCCCCCGGCCTGAGCTCGACCGCGGTGTGTGGAATATTGTCGCCATGAATCGCCGTCAGGTAGAACCCTTTGGACTCAGGATCGTATTTGTACATGATGGTCTCCTAATATCCGATGGCGATATATCGCATGATGTAGTTGCTTCCTGATGCTGCCTTGACCCCGATTTGATAGGTCGATAACGACGGGAAACCCATGGCGGCAGTGGGATAAATGGCGCCTGCAGGGTTGTCAAAGGAACATACCCCTTGAAATGCCGCAGTTGGGAATGCGATGGGCAATGAACCGGTGGCAGTTGAGTTTGTAGTCACAGAAATACTGCCCCACTGAATGATCAGCCCCCCATCCATGTAGGAAACGCAAGATACCCAGCGTAAGAGAAGGATGCAGCAAAGCCTGCGCGCAACTTCTTTGGGGTTATTGCAACATCATCTGCTGCACCCGCATTCGTCTGCGCCTGAGTTGCTACTTTCATCAATCCAAGCACGGCTTCACTGGCTTGCTTTACCCATCCCCATAGGGTTTTCACTGTAACAACGGCATCGGCCTTTTGATTGGCTGTGACCGTTTCATTCACCTCTGCCTGGGTGGCATAGCGGGCAAATCCCTTGGCCGTTTCGCTGGCATCCGGGTGCTCTCGGCTTTGCTTGTGCGCCGCCATCACGTCATCGACATATTTGCGGGTGGCCAGCACTACTGATGGGTCAATCTTGAGTTCGACGGCGGCGGTGTTGCTGACGATAAACACCATGCGGATCACCTGGGTGCGGCCAGCGCCTGAGGTGAGCAGCGGTTTGTAGGTGTCCGGGCAGTTGGCGACGGCCATCAGGGTTCCGGCATCGTCAAACAGGCCGATTTCTCGAATCCACCAATCGCCCACGTCCTCGGGGATCACTTGTTCGGCCACCATCTGCGAGGCGCTGAGCGGGTCAACGAACAGGGTGTTGATGGCGGCGCGGCGGCGTTCCTTGACCAACGCGGTCATGGCCGGATTGGGGGTGACGGCGGCGCCATTGCCATCGCCCACGGCCATGTGGGTGAATTTTACGGTGGTGCCCAGTGCTAGCGCATTGGCCAGCTTGGCGGCACCGGCTGTGGTTAGCGTCGCAAAGTAGGTGCTCATGCTGTTGCTGTCCCCGGTCTGATGGTGAGTGTGTCGATGGTGTGGGTGATGCCGCCATGCCAGTCGCTCACCTGCGCGGTGACCGGCCCCGGCTCGTAGGGATAGATGGTGATCTCATCGCCCAGGTAGCAGGCGGCTCCGAGATAGAGCGGGCCGCGCGATTCCAGGCTGATAGCCAGCCCGGTCATGTGGCGGGTGAGCGGCTTGGCGTCATCAATCAGGCGCTCGAGCTCGGTATACATGGTGCTGGTGATTCCGGTGTCGAGTACGCCGATATCCAGCGCGAAGGTGCCGCGCACGCCCACTGGTGAGCTTTGCCACCACTCGCGCACCCGGATGAGGTAACCGAGCGGCTCGACGGCGCGGCGCAGGGCGCCGATGGTGCCCTTGTGTTGATGGACGAACGGCGAGGCTTTGATCACTTTGCGCTTGACCGATTCTGACCAGCGCTCATCCCAGCGGTCGACGCTGCGTTCGGCGGCCAGCGAGGGCAGGCGCCACGGCGGGCAGGCGTCGGCATTGTGCAGGGTGCGCAGCAGGGCCACCGGCTGATCGAGCGCCTGTTCGCAGACGTCGGCAACGCGCCGCTCGGTGGCGGTGGCGCTGGGTGGCAGCAGCTCGGCCGCGTGGCTCATGGTGCCTGCTCCACGGTGATGCCGGTGCACCATGCGGCCTGCTCATCAGTCGGGGCGATATCGGTCCAGCCGGTCAGCTCGACTTTGATCACCCCTTCCACATGCAGGGCAGCCTCGATCATGGAGCGGGCGATCAATACGCCGATGCGCTTGCGTGGATTGAGTTTGCTTTGCAGGTTGGCCTTGGCGGCGGTCAGGATCAGTTCGGCCTCGGCGCCGGTCTGGCCGATGGTCAGCGCGGCGTGCACGGCGTAGTCGATGACGGTGGCTGATTTGACGGTCAGGCGGTCAGCGACCGGGCGGCGATCTTCGTCGTTGCAGGCGGCCATGGCGGCGGCGATCAGCTCGCTGCTGGCGGCGCCGGTGCCTTCGCTGCTCAGAATAGACACCACGGCCTCGGCAGGCTGCGGGCTGATGGCTTTGGCATCGATGATGCGGCCATCGGCCGAGCGTGCCCAGTATTCATACGCGCCTTTCGGCCCGGCGGTGCTGAGGGCATCCCATGCCAGCAGGTAGCGTTCACGCAATGCCTCGTCGGTCTCGGCCACTTCCGGCACTGGCGGGTTGGCGGTCAGATCTTCGGGCTGGATGATCAGGCGCTTGACGTTGAGGTCGGCCACCAGATTGTCGAGATCGGCATCTTCTGCCCAGGCAATCATTCCGGCCACGGCGGCGCGATTGATGCGGGCGGCCAGCATGATCTGCAGATAGACGTTTTCTTGCAGCAACATGGCGACCGGGTCGGATTCCAGCGCCAGCGCGGCGGCCACCGCCGGTTGTTCGGCGGCGGGGTAGAGGGCAATCAGCGCGGCCTTGCGCGCCGCCAGGGTGGCCTCGAAGTCGATGTCCTCGACCACGGCCGGTTTGGGCAGGTTGGCAAGGTTGATGGTGCTCATACAGCATTCCCCAACGGCAGGGTGGCGGTTTGGTCGGTGCCGCTATCGATGCGGCGCCATGACAGTGTGAGTTGACGGCGGCCGTCATAGGTGGGGTCGCCCAGCTCAACCCGGGTCAATCTGACGCGCGGCTCCCACAGGGTGATGGCGTGCACGGTGGCGGCCATCAGGCGCAGGCGAGTGGCATCGTGCTGCGGCTGGTCGATGAGGTCGGCCAGTTCGCTGCCAAATTCGCGGCGCATCACGCGCGACCCGACCGGGGTGGTCAGGATGGTGTGAATGCTCTGCACGATGTGATCGGTGTCGCCCAGCTGGCGGCCGGTCTGTGCGTTCATGCCCTGCCAGTTCATTGCGGGCCTCCGGTCTGGCCGCTGCCGGTGCTGACCCCGCCGTGTTTATGGGTCGTGACCTCGATGCCGCCGATGGTGGCAGAGGGGGCGGTGACCTTGCCCCCTGCGGTGATGGTGCTGCCCGCTTCGATGGTGGTGCCCACCTTCAGCGCACGGGTGCACTCAACCAGCGGGGTGGTCAGCGTGACGCTGGTGCTGGCCGTGATGTTTGCGGTTTTGATGCCGCTGACCGTGAGGGCGCTGGTTTTTGGGTTGTATTCCAGCACGGCGCCATCGGGGTATTCGATGCGGTCGAGATCCGGGTTGTCATCGCTGGCGGCGGGTTCTGGGTGCGCGTCTTGATGGACGGCGGGCAGTACGTAGGCGGTGGCGAGATCGCCGGACATGCAGAGCAGTAACACCTGCTCGCCCAGGGTTGGACGGGCACGGCGACGGGTCGCCCCCGAGCGCGGCACCAGATAGGGGCGCCAGTCGGTTTCGATTTCGCCGGTTTTGACTCTGCAGGCCCCTGATCGCACGGCGCTGACGGTGCCGATGCGGATCATATTGGCGATGAGGCGGTGCAGATCTGCGAGTGCTGGGTTCATGGGGCCAGTGTGTTTGCCACTGCTGGCCCTGTCGATGCGCGGCTGTTGTGGAGGAGTCAGCGACAACATGCGCCGATAGTCTATGGGTGGGGTTTGGGGGCGACTCCCTGATGATGCCCGCCGATCTGCGCTTTATTCTGCGGCGCTGTCTGATGGGGTTTGCTGTGCCAGCCACTCACGCAGCAGGCCATGCCGGTGCAGGAACGCCAGCATGCTGACCGCGTTGATGGATCCCGAGGTCGGCTTGCTGGTTCCCTGCTCCCATTTGGCGTAGGTCATGACGCTGGTCAGCCCCAGCGCGCGGCACATCTCTGTTTGGCTAAGGCCAAGCGCTAACCTGGCCTGTTTAATGTCAGCTGGCGTCATCACGCCTCCATTACATGGAAGAGATACCCGCAGCTGTTCACCTGTGGTTGGTTTTTCGCCATGTTGTAATATGCCTGATACATCCCGCTGCCATTGACTGCGCCGCTATTTCGCTTTCCAAATACACTGTCACCAAACATCTTTTTTGCTGCCTTGGTTGCCGCTTCATCGTGATCTTCCGCATCAACATAAAATGGCTCAAACGCAATCCCTGACTTGTTGTTTTTAAGTGGGTCAATCATAAATGTGGCCATCGTAGTATCTCCATTTGCTTAGGTTGGCCCGATTCCGACAGGCCTTATTATCATTTACATTGCCTCGTAACGAGCCTTAACCGAGCTTCTTTTTTGGGACATGTCACTCACCAGAGTTGTGAAATTTGAATGCCCGGCGGCGCGTGCTACTCTTGATATTTTCAGTGAAAAACCAAACCCACCATTCATCTTGATAACCTCCTCAGCGGTGAGCTGACTAACCACTTCCCTGATAATCATCGGCTCACGGATGTAGTTTTGATAAACATCATCGCACTCCAACTCGCCAGCATCGAACCCATCGAATACATCAGCAAGGATGGCGTTGAACCACTTGATGTGGTCTGCAACGATAGTAGCAGCCTTAGCTTGGTTCTCTTCATTTTGATAGGACTTGAATTTCATTTCTGTCATCTCCGTTTGGCTTGGCACCCTTGCCTTACCTCTTGAGATAACTATAACCTGCGCGGTTATAACCTGCAAGGTTATATTTGTGATTTATTGCACAAAATAACAACGCCCGATTTCGGGCGTTTTATTTGGTCAGGTGGTCGAGCATGGCTTGCTCGATGCGGTCGAGGTCGCCCTTGGCGAGGCCGAGCAGTTCGCGGGCGGGGTATTGGATGGTCTGGCCCTTGATGCGCTCGCGCAGGCCGAAGTGGTGGGTGGTGGCCAGCCTGTTGGCGCTGCCGACAAAGGCTAGGCTAACCTCGTTGGGGCTGGCGGTGGCCTTGAGCCAGCGGGCGCTGATGAGTTTGCCGAACATCTTGCGGCGCAACGCGCCCCGGCGGCCCTTGATGGCTTGGCGCGGTTTGCGCGGGGCCATGGGGGTGCCGTCTGGCTGGAGGTTGGCGCGGATGCGCTCGGCCTGCGTCGCGCGCAGGGTGCGGGCCAGCTCGGCGGCCAGCTTGCGGCGACCGGCCGCGCTGAGGCTGGCGGCCAGTGCCTGGGCTTCGAGGCCGAGTTGCGTCAGCTGATCTTCGGCCATGTGTCCCCCGGCGCGGGCGGCCATGGCTGAGGCTGGTCATTGATAAACAGCTCCCAGGTCATGCCGTCGTAGGGATCTTCTGGCGGCTCTTGCAGGTGCTCCCAGCGCATGCCGGTTTCGTCTTTCGTGACGCGCACCCGCTCGGTGAGCGGCACGGTGATCAGCATATCGACCAGATCCCGCGCCAGATATTCGACCTCGATGGTCACGGCGTTGTCGCGGCGATCCGGATTGGTGAACAGCTCAGGCTGGTATTGGCGCAGCCAGAGCAGCAGCGGCACCATCACGGCATCAGGATGGCCGGCGAAGTCGATGACGCCGATCTGCAATTCGTATTGCCATTCAAACGACATGCTGGCGGCGCCGGTGGCGACGGCGTTGCCCTTGTTGATGACCAGGGTCAGGCGCTCGCGGTTTTTGTTGAGCTCTGGCAGGCATTGATAGAGCACGTCGCGGATCTGCTGCGGTTTATTCATGGTTGGTTCCTGACGGCATCATAGGCGCGCTGGCAGGCGATGCCTGCGGCGATGGCTCGATCAGCCAGTGCTGCCAGTTCACCCGCTCGACGGTCAGCGCGGCCGAGCACGTCGGCGAGCAGAACGGCGGCTGGCTGGGTTGTCTGGCCGCTGGCGGCAGTGGTGGCAGTTGGGCATTGGCGACCGGCGCGGCGGGCCAGTTCGCGGGCGGTGCGCTGCAGGCGGTCAGACTCATCAGCAGCAGCAGCGGCATCAGCCAGCGCGGCATCGAGGCGTAGTTGTCCATCATGTTGGATGCTCTCCAGTTGTTCCTGATAGCGGTGTTCGATCTGGCGCTGGCGCTCGCTGGCGTCAGCCAGTGCCTGGGCGTGGCTGGCGAGTTGGCGATCCCATTTGCTTTGCCATGCGGCTTCGGTGGCGGCTGCGCCTTTTCGATAGCCATCGGCGTGCAGGCTCTTGATCATCAGCGACAGCGCCAAAGCGGCCAGCATGATGGCGAGCCACTTGCCCCAGCGGCCGGTCAGCAGGCTAATCCACATGGCTCACCTCGTCGGGATAGATGACTGCAAAGTGGCGATGGGCGGCGGCGAGGCGCTGGTCATAGCGGTTGTCGGCATAGGCCGGGCCGTTGTAGCGGCGGGCCACTTCTTTCCAATTGCCTGCCTGCAGGGCGGCCAGCAGTTTGGCATCGCGGCCGATAAACCCGACGACCGCGGCGAGTTGATCCGCCTCGCTCTGGCACATGGCGGCCCGCCATGCTTCGGCATCGGCCATGCCATTGGCCTGCCAGTGATAGCCCATCACTTGAAACATGCCCCAGCTTGCCGATTCGATGGCGGCGGCGCGGTGCAGCCCCATGGCCATGGTCAGGCGTTGCCATTCGCCAGCCCCACCGACGTAGCCACCGCGCTGCGGGTTGCACAGCTGCGGATAAGCGGCGGCCAGCGCATCGGCCTTGGCTTGGCCGAGGTGCGCGGCGATCTGGCGATGGAACACGTGGCGTTCGAACAGCACGACGGGGCGACCGGCTGAGTCAAAGCCCTCACCGGCGCTTTCAACATCGGCAAAGGCGGCCAACTTGGCAACCGATACCCCCAGCTGGGCGGCGGCCGCGCGCAGGTGGGTGATGGTGAGCTGTTTATCCGAGGCGGCGCCGAGCAGGCTGGCGAGGGTGCGCTGGCCTGCGGTGCCGGTCATGGTGATGAGGTGATCGCGCTGATAGTCGAGCAGGGCGGCGCGGGTTTTATCGCCAAACCAGCCGTCCGGGTTGGCGGGGTAGCCGGCGGCGGTGAGGCGCTGTTGCAGCAGGGTTACGTCACTGCCGACAGCGCCGAGGGTCAGGGTGCGGGTCATGGTAAATCCCTCCGGTATACATCCCAGGCGGTAGTGGTGCGCGCGCGGCCTTTGCGCTTGGGCAGCAGGCGAGCGGTACTGCCGCCTGCATCGCACAGGGCGACCAGCACCACGGCGGCGAGCAGCACGGACGAGGCATCTGGCGGCGGCAGGCTGCCCAGCAGGGCGCGCAGCGGCACCGACCCGGCGGCGACGGCCATCAGGTAGGCGAGCAGGGTGGGCAGCAGGCGGTAGCGGTCACCGCCGCGGCGGTAGGTCATCAGGCGCAGGCTGATGAGGGCCATCAGCAGGGCGTAGGCAATGAGCATGATCACCCCCTCCGGCGCAGCAGGTTGAGCAGATCATCCGGCGATTTGCGCAGGACAAACTGCAGCAGCCGGACGGTGATGGCCGAGGCAACCAGCGCCCCCACGGCGCGCGGCACGGCGAGCGATTCCGGGGTGATGGTGCCGAGCAGGGCGGCGCAGAACCCGGCGCCATGCAGCCCGACCATGAACGCCGCGACGAACAGGGCGAGACGGCGCAGGATGCCAAGCTCCTCGGTGGTGCAGATCCAGATCAGGGCGCCCGCGAAGGCGCCCATGACGACATCGGCATCGAGGCCGGGGAGCAGCGACAAGACGGCCAGCCCGGTGACGGTGCTGGCGGCGGTGCCGCTCGAGATGGGTTCAGGCAATTGATCCTCCGGTGCGTTGGCGTTGTATCAGGTCAGATTCGGTTTGGCATTCGATGCAGCGTTCGCAGCCGCGCACGGCCTCGCGGCGGGCCTGCGGGATGACGTTGTCACAGTCGATGCAGCGCAAGGGGCCGGTGCCGCTGATGCGGGCGGCGTGCACCTTGGCGGCGATGCGCAGGTCGTTGATGGCGTCTATGCGTTCGAGTTCGTCGTCAAGGCGGCTCATATCAGTCCCACAGGTTGATCTGCGTGACGGCTGCCTGGGTGGGCGCGTCTGGCAGGGTGACAAGGGTGCCGATGGGCAGCACTGGCCCCAGCTCGGCAAGGCGCGGATTCAGCGCCAGCACCTGTTCGGTGATGCCGGCGGTGTAGCCGTAATAGCGATGGAGCAACAGGTCGAGGGTGTCGCCCTGGATGGCGCGCAGCTGCATCAGATCAGCTCCACTGTCGTGTGGCTGACGCCGAGGATGTCGCGGATCGCGAAACGGGCATCGCGGTAGAGATCATCGGCCGTCAAATCTTTGGCGCTGGCATCTTTGACCGCCTCGGCGGTGGCCGCGCTGTCGAGATAGCGCTCGTACAGGCTGGCGCGGGCGTAGCTGTAGACGGCGCGCCGATACCAGAGCGCCAGAATGGACTCTTCGTCAATCAGGGTGGCTGGCACGGCATCGAGGCTGAGATAGCCGGCGGCCTGTTTGCTGGCGGCCCAGACGGCCAGATCGGCCTGTACCTGGCTGATGGCGTTGATCACGGCATGGCGCAGGCGCTCGGTGGTGACGGTGCCATCGGTGCGCATGGTGGCGCGCATGTCAGGCAGCGAGATGGGCGGCCAGAATAGCCCGGCTGTGATGACGCCCTCGTCCTGTTCTGGCGTGGGGGTGGGGATAAAACCGCTGGTCATGCTCCCTCCTGTGGTGGGCGGTGATCGGGCCGTCAGCGCTGGCGTTTTGCCTGCATCAGGCCCGAGCCGCCCGGCTGCGGGGTACGCTCGGTTAGCTGGCCTCGCCGGTGGCGGGGGCTGGCTGTTCGGTGGTTTGCTCTTGCTCTTGCTCTTGCTCTGGTTTGGGGCTGGCCTCGGCGATAGCCGGTGCCGTAACAGAGGCTGCGCTCACGTCGCTGGCGACTGGCAGTTCTGCGGCTTTCTGCTTTTTAATTTCCCGCTCCAGCACCTCCAGATCTTTTTTCAGGCCCACTTTGTCGTGGAGCTCGATGGCGCGGCGGTAGTGCTCGGCCGCTTCATCCTTGAGCCCCTCGGCATAGCAGGCGCGGCCCACCGCCTTGTGCAGCTTGGCGCGCACCTGGTCGAACATGTCCGAGTCTTTCAGCAGATTGAGGTAAGCAGAGAGCAGGCCGAGACTGGGGCCATCGCCCACGTCTTGCAGTTTGATGGCGTTCTCGGCCACCTCTTCGGCGATCAGGGTGGCGGCGCTGCGCTCGTACTGGTCCGGGGTGTTCAGACCGTGGCGGATCACGTAGTCGGCCATATTAAACGCGTCCGCCAGATCGCCGGTGTCGAGCGTCCAGAGCATGACAGTGACCAGCACGTCATCTTGACCCCCGGCATCGCCCTGCAGCACGCCCTGTATCCAGGGGGTGAAGTCGTCCAGCATGGCGCGCTTGGCATCGATTTTCCGCTCGATGCTCTGGATCCCCTTGAGCGTGCGGCTGTGCTCCAGCAGCTGGATGAGCTGCATTTCGTAGGCGTTGGCGTGCTGACGGTCGAGTTGAGGTGAGGCCGCCCCGGCGAGGGCGGCCTTGATCATTTGCGTATGGCGGCGGGCTGGTGTCATCTCGCCCCCTTACGCCTTGGCTTCAAACGTGATGTTTTCGGCGATGGCGATGCAGTCGTAATCCTCGACCACATAGGCGTCGTTGCTGGACTCCCAGTTCACGATGCGGTTTTTCTTCGGCACCTCTTCGACCATGCGGCGGCGGCCTTCCAGCTGGTAGTAGATCGACAGGTTGGAGAGTTTGGTCACGATGAGGGTGCCGTCCGGCACGAACGGGACGCGGATGGCCTTGAGGCCGCCGATCTGCTTCTGGCTGACCAGCACCTGACCGGCGAGCGCGTTCTGATTGTCTGCGGCATCGCTGATGATGGGGAAGTATTTGTCGGAGAGCAGCTTGCGGCCAACCAGCACCACCAGATCGGTGTCGTCGGCGTACCAGGGCGCGATCTTCTCGCTGACCAGGTCGTAAACCAGCGCGTCGAGGTTTTTATAGTCCCCTTTGGTGGCGTTGACGTGGATCTTGCCGCTGGCGGCGGTGACTTCGCTGATCACTTGGGCCGGGGCGTCGGTCTTGGTGAGCTTAACCCAACCGATGTTGACATCCTGCAGCAGCGGGTTGGTGGTGCGGTTGGTGGTGGCGGCGGCGCTGACGCCGTTGAAGCCGATCATGATGCGGTCGAGGCCCTGACGGGTCAGGATGGCATCACGTACCCGGATCTGGAAGTCGGGGAATTTGGCCCAGGCGTCCAGCGTGCCGTAGGTGATGTAGGTGTCAAAATTTGTCTGGTGACACTCGTATTTGTGATTTTGCAGCGCGGTCGGGTTGGACGGGTCGCGCTCTTTGTCTGCGCTGGTGTCGGTGCGCCCGGCGATGGTGCCGCTGATGCCGATGCCGACTTTTTCGCCCTTGAGCTCATCGACCGGGATCAGGTTGATCATGCCGAGGAACGCGACAGAGTCTTGCATCTTGGTTTCCAGCGTTTGCTGGACGGATGGCTCGACGGTGAACATCTGCACGGCCGAGGCCACGGCGGAGAGTTGGGCCACCTGGGCGGTGTAGGCATTGAATTTTTCGCGGGTTTGAGTACGCATTTTGAGTCCTTAGCAGTCGGTCAGGGCGGTGACGGCACCGCCGGCGGCGGGCGGGAGCTGTTCGTGGGTCAGGTTTTCAGTGGATTCGAGCTCGGCGCGCAGGTCGCTGAGTTTTTGCGCCTGCTGGGCCAGCGCGGCTTTTTGCTCATCGAGCAGGCCTTCGAGCTTGGCAACGCTGGCGGCGAACTGCTCGCCCTGGCTGGCGACTTCACCGGCGATGTGTTCAACGGCTTGGTGTACTTCGGTGAAGCTGGCGCCGGTGGCGGCTTTGTCTTTTTTGAACATGGCTTTGACGCGCTCGAGCAGGCCTGGCTGGTCTGCTTCGGTCAGTTCGATCTCGGTTTCGATGGCCGAGCTGAACAGGTTTTCCGGGCGCTGCTTGCGGCTGGCCAGCGGGTTGGCGTCACCTTGACCGGCGGCGAACTTGAGCATTTCGGTGCCAAGACTGGCTGGGCTATCGGTGACGGCGAGGCCGACCAGGTACGCCTGACCGCTGCCGGCGAAGTCCAGATCCAGCTCGATGGAGGTGTAGACCTTTTGCCCGGCCTTATTGAGGGCGAGCAGGTCAGCGTTGGGGGCGATATCGGCCAGCAACACCACCTTCTCTTGCCCATCCATGGTGATGGTTTCGGTGGAGAGGGCCAGCACGTCGCCGTAGGCGCGGAACGGGCCATCGGGGACGATGCCGCGATAGTGTTCGAGATTGACGCGGGCGCCATATTTCTCGGGGTTGTAGTTGGCGGCGGCCTGCAGCAGCCAGTCCGCGCTGATGTTGCGCCCGTCCGTGGTTTGCCCGGACATGGCGACTCGTTTCATTTTTGCCTTCGCTGCCATCATGAGCCCTCTGGGTGTTGGCGGTTTTTTCGGCCTCCATGGTCTGGTTTGTTGGTTAGATCCTTCAACTTGTCTGTGTTGTCGGTGTGTTGCTCACAACAAGCGGGGCGCGCGGGGGATTGCGCGGGTGCCGCAAAATGCGGGCATGACGACACCATTACTGTTTCCCCACCTCGATCCCCGCCGACAGGCCATGCACCTGTATTTTCAGGGGTACAAAATCCGCGCAATTGCGGAGCTTATCGACACCCCAGAAGGCACGGTTGGCGCGTGGAAGGCGCGCGACGGCTGGGACGATATCAAGCCGATCGACCGGGTCGATATGGCGCTCGAGTCGCGGCTGTGCCAGCTGCTTGGCAAGGAGCTCAAGTCAGGCGCGGATTACAAGGAGATCGATCTGTTGTTTCGGCAGCAGGAGCGCATGGCGCGGATCGGTCGCTATACCGCTGGCGGCAATGAGACCGACCTCAACCCGAGGGTGGCGAACCGCAACTCCGGCCCCAAAAAATCTGCGGTGCGCAATGCGTTTGATGATGAGCAGCAGGCCAAGCTGATCACGCTGCTCAATGAGTCGATGTTTGACTATCAGCGGGTGTGGTATGAGGCCGGGCTGCAGCATCGCACCCGGGATATCCTCAAGTCGCGCCAGATCGGGGCGACCTTCTTTTGCGCGCGAGGCGCTGGTCGATGCGCTGGTGACCGGGCGCAACCAGATCTTTCTGTCGGCCAGCAAGGCGCAGGCCCATGTGTTCAAGCAGTACATCACCGCGTTTGCGCTGGAGGTGGGGGTCGAGCTTAAAGGCGACCCGATGACGCTGAGCAACGGGGCGATCCTCTATTTCCTCGGTACGAACTCGCGCACCGCGCAGTCGTACCACGGCAATCTGTACCTCGATGAGTATTTTTGGATCCCGAAGTTTCAGGAGCTGCGCAAGGTCGCCAGCGGCATGGCGATGCATAAGAAGTGGCGGCTTACCTATTTTTCTACGCCGTCCAGCCTGTCGCACGATGCCTATCCGTTCTGGAGCGGGGCGCTGTTTAACCGCGGCCGCGCCAAAGTCGATCATATCAAGTTGGATGTGAGCCCCGAGGCGCTGCGAGCGGGGCGGCTGTGTGAGGATGGGCAGTGGCGGCAGGTGGTGACAGTCGAGGATGCCATCGAGGGCGGCTGCAATCTTTTTGACCTTAATCAGCTGCGGCTGGATTACTCGGCCGATGAGTATGCGCAGCTGCTGATGTGCCAGTTTGCCGATGATACGTCGAGCGTGTTTCCGCTGGCGACGCTGCAGCGCTGTATGGTCGACAGCTGGGAGCAGTGGACGGATTACAAGCCGTTTGCCGATCGCCCGCTGGGTCAGCGCCCGGTGTGGATCGGGTATGACCCGGCCAAGGGCGGGGATGGCGACAGCGCCGGATGCGTGGTGCTGGCGCCCCCGGCGGTGGCGGGCGGCAAGTTTCGGGTGCTGGAGCGCCATCGCTGGAAGGGGATGGACTTTGCGGCGCAGGCCGAGGCGGTGCGCCAGATGACGCTGCGTTACAACGTGACCTACATCGGGGTCGATTCGACCGGTATCGGTGAGGGGGTGCTGCAGCTGGTGCGGCAGTTTTACCCGGCGGTGACGGACATCCCCTATAACCCGAGCATCAAGATCCGCATGGTGATGAAGGCACAGGATGTGATGGGCAAGGGGCGGCTGGAGTTTGACGCGGGCTGGACCGATCTGGCGCAGGCGTTTATGTCCATCCGCCGCGGGGTGACAGCCGGGGGAAAATGCCGACTTTCGAGGCGGGGCGGTCGGTCGAGACCAGCCACGCCGATATCGCCTGGGCGCTGATGCAGGCTCTGCTGCATGAGCCGCTGGAAGGCACGACGACAACTAATCAATCCATGATGGAGATCTGCTGATGAGCCGCAAGCGCCGCTATCGTTCTAACCCTCCGGCCGCTGTGCCGGCTGCTGCGCCTGCGCCAATGCAGGCGTTTACCTTCGGGGATCCGCTGCCGGTGCTCAGCCAGCGCGAGGTGTTTGATTATCTGGAGGCGATGCACAACGGCAAATGGTATGAGCCGCCGCTGTCGCTCAGTGGGCTGGCGCGGGTGTATCGCGGGGCGGTGCATCATGCGGCGGCCATCCAGCTCAAGCGCAACATCCTGCGCTCTGGGTTTATCCCGCATCCCAAGCTGAGCCTGGCGGATTTCACCGGGCTGGCGCTGGATTATCTGGTGTTTGGCAATGGCTATCTGCGGCGGGTGAATAACCGGCTGGGTCAGGCGATGCGCTATGAGCGGATGCATGCCAAGTACACCCGGCGCGGGTATGACGACCTGAGCCGCTATTGGTGGATCGCCGAGCCAGCGCGGGAGGTTGAGCTGGCGCGCGGCGAGGTGCTGCATGTGTATGAGGACGATATCAATCAGGGGGTGTATGGCATCCCGGATTATGTGGCGGTGCTCAATTCGGCGCTGCTCAATGAGTCGGCGACGTTGTTCCGGCGCAAATACTATGAGAACGGCAGCCATGCCGGGTTCATCCTCTACATGACCGACTCGCTGCATAATGAGAGCGATATCAGCAATCTTCGGCAGGCGATGCGCGACAGCAAAGGGCCGGGCAACTTCCGAAATTTGTTTATGTACGCGCCGAACGGGAAGAAGGATGGCTTGCAGCTGATCCCGGTCAGCGAAGTGGCCGCCAAGGATGACTTTTTCAACATCAAATCGGCGACCCGGGATGACCAGCTTGCGGCGCATCGGGTGCCGCCCACGCTGCTGGGGGTGGTGCCGCAAAACGCGGGCGGGTTTGGTGATGCCATCAAGGCCGCCCAGGTGCTGGACGCCAACGAACTGGACAGCCTGCGGCGGTCGCTCGAATCGCTCAATCAGCTGGCCGGGGAGGAGATCATCCGGTTTGACCCGTACAAGCTGGCCCTGGAGGCGATGGCCAGCTGATCGCAATGAGATTGCCACGCCGCCGCCGATGACTTAACATCCGCTCAACACACCCGCCATGCCTCTCAACGATGCACACTCTGGCGGGTTTTTTCGCCCCTCGCATAAGCGCCTGTGTGCGCGTCTCTGATGCCTCGCTTCACGCCCGAACCCCTCCACTAAATCCCGCCGAAACGCTGGGAGGCGTCCTGCTGCGCCCACAGGATCGCACGGACGTCAGCACCAACGGCGCGCCGTCGAACCCCGCCCCGCCTGCGCGCTTTTTGTAGCGCTTTTGTTGCAGGTGCAGGGCTCCCGCCGCCTTGGGTCGCTGCGCGCCAGCACTGGCCGCGCCCGTTGTTACAGATCCTTTGCGCGATCCTACAAAATCAAACAGATCCTTGCGGTTTCACCCTGTTCGACCTTCCCCAGCCGCAACCATTCCGCATCCATTGATCGCAGCCTGCATCCGCTGATAGATGGCGCTGACGTAGCGGGCTTGGTGCTTGGCATCGTCCAGCGCGCGATGGGCCACGCCCTCGAATGGCATGTCTCTTTTCGGGTCAAATCCCAGCAGGGTGCGCCCGAGATCAACGATGGTGCGCACGTCACGGTCGTTCCAATACCCCCAGCCGCAGGGGGCTTTCGCGGCATTGCAGGCGTGACGCAGGATCACGTTGTCAAAGCTGGCCCCGTTGCCCCAAACCTGCAACCCCGGCTTGCTTCCTTGATCTCCGCCATGCATCCATTCGAACAGATCCAGCAGCGACTCTCTCAACGAGCTGTGCTTCGTAGATGGCATGATGGCCGCGCGGGCTTCATCACTCTGCCCCAGCCACCACAGCACGGTGTCTGGCTCCATCACGCCATATTTGGCGCTGTCGGTCAGAGCGATATGCGCCTCGAACTCGGCGCCCAGTTCACCGGTCAGCGGGTCAAAGAACACGGCCCCGATGGTGACGATGGCCGCGTCTGGCCCGCTGCCCATGGTTTCCAGATCCAGCATTACGTTATTCATGGCTACTCTCCTGCTTCAATTTGACGGTGATCGGCCACAACCTGGTGCAGGGCGGGCTGATAGGTTTGGTTGAGTCGGTCGGCGGCGCCCGGGTTGGCGCGGTCGATTGGGCTGCCGGGGGCGATAAACAGCGTCCGTCCGGTAGCGGCACAGCGAATGGTGCCGTTCTGGTCGATGGCCACGGGGGTGAGCCCCGGCACGACATGGCGGCGGCCAACGGTGCGGCCATCGGCCGAGCGCAGCGGCACGGTTTGGCGGCTGGGGCTGGTCTGATACGGGTTCGGAGCTGGGGGCGCGATGTCCGGCAGGCCCAGCGATGCGGGGCGCGGATGGCGGCGGCGCAGGATGGCGCAGGCTACCGCCTGCTGTTTGCCCTGCAGCATCCCCACCCATTGGCTGATCTCGCTGGCGGGCCAGCGCTGCTGCAGGATGCAGGTCACCCGATTATCCAGGCGGCGGTACGCTTCGCGGCTGACCGCCTGCGGGTTGTTTATGCCCATGCCCATTCCTCCTCCTCTTGGTAGTCGTTCTGTTCTTGCAGCCACTCCGGGGTGTCCAGCTGCTCCAGTTCGGCCCACATGTGTGACTGATAGGGCTCCGGCAGCATCTCGATCCAGCTGTGCGTACCGGCGTGGCCCTGTGCCCGGTAAACCTTGCCGCACAGCTCGACCAGCATTGGCCAGTCTTCGTCCCCCTGCGGCAGGGCGTATTCGTCCGGCTGGCCCTGTTCGGCTGGCCGCTGGCCCGCTGGCTGCCAGTCCGGCTCGCTCGGCACAGCGCGTGCCGCCTGCAACTGGCCGTTTTCCAGCCAGAGGGTGAAACCGTCCACGCTGACGTTCGAGCCAGAGCGTAATCGGTCGATAGAGAGGGGGATAAACCCCATTGCTCTACCATTAACTGATCCGCGTAGGCCTCTGGATCCGGCCGCGTACAGTTATTGTCAGAGCTCCAAGGAGCATATAGAGGTGATCGAGAGTATGCTGCCTGCCTCTTGTGTGTAAATCGCGCAACTCACAACACTGTTTTGCATCTTTTGGGGGCCGCTTTTGGGGAAATCCAGCGCGCCCCGCTGGCGGAGGATTGATGGAAAAGAAACGGGTACTGCTCTCCTGGAGTAGCGGCAAGGATTGTGCTTGGGCATTGCATCAGTTGCGGCAAGATCCAACCATCGAGGTGGTGGGGCTGTTTACCACCCTTAATCAGGAGTTCGAGCGGGTAGCGATGCACGGGGTACGCAAGCAGCTTTTGACTGAACAGGCTGACTGTGTTGGTTTGCCCCTCATCACCATCGATCTGCCCTGGCCCTGCAGCAACGAGGATTACGCCCGCATCATGACCGGCTTTATCGCCGATGTGGTCGCGCAGGGGATCCGCCATATGGCCTTTGGCGATCTCTTTCTTGAGGATGTGCGCGCCTACCGTGAACAGCAGCTGGCAGGCACCGGCATCGAACCGCTGTTCCCACTGTGGGGCAGCAATACCCGTGAACTGGCGCCACAGATGGTGGCAGCAGGGCTGAAAGCGCGGATCAGCACCCTCGACCCGAACAAGCTGGATGCCAGCCTGGGTGGTCACGATTTTGACCAGGCGCTGCTGGCGGCGCTGCCGGAGGTCGTCGATCCGTGCGGTGAGAACGGCGAGTTTCACACCCTGGCCTATGATGGCCCCATGTTCTCCCGTCCGCTCGGCATTCGGGTCGGCGAGACAGTAGTGCGTGACGGCTTTGTCTTTACCGATCTGCTGCCGCTCGGTGATTAATTTTTTACGGGCAAAGCGCTCTTTTTTGCAAGTCCACTCACAGTTTACACTGGGCGATACAGTCACTCTGACCGCCCTCTTTTTTGATTGAAAATGACGGAACTTCCTGATGAAACACCTCTTTCGCCCAGCGCTGCTCGCTTCCTTGCTGGCTGCCGCTCTCTCTCTGCCCGCCGTAGCTGGTGGTGCCGCCACAGTTCAGCCGGTTCCTGCCGGTTCCTGCCGGTGTCACTACCGTTACGCTGGCCCAGCAGGCCCCCATTCACTGGGTGTCGGTGGAGCAGATCGCCAAGAGCCTGGATGGCCTGCCCCCGATTGCGGTCGGTTTTGATATCGACGATACCCTGCTCTTTTCCAGCCCCGGTTTTTATCGCGGCAAGCAGGAGTTCTCGCCCAACGACGAGAGTTATCTGAAGAACCCCGCCTTCTGGGAGAAGATGAACAACGGCTGGGATGCGTTCAGCATGCCGAAAGAGGTGGGCAAGGCGCTCATCGCCATGCACCTCAAGCGCGGTGACCATATCTATTTCGTCACCGGTCGCTCGGCTACCAAGACTGAAACCGTGAGCCAGACCCTGCAGCAGACCATGAACATCCCGGCTGCCCAGCTCAATCCGGTGATCTTTGCCGGTGATCAGCCAGGCCAGAACACCAAGGTGCAGTGGCTCAAGGATAAGCAGATGAAGATCTTCTACGGCGATTCTGATGGTGATATCAAAGCAGCGCAGGAGATCGGCGCTCGTGGCATCCGCCTGCTGCGGGCTGCTAACTCCAGCTACCGGCCACTGCCGCTGGCAGGGGCGCTGGGGGAAGAGGTGATCATCAACTCCCAGTTCTGATCCTGCTTCGGTTCAGACAAGAAGGGCGAGTGTGTAGACACTCGCCCTTCTGTTTTTCTCAGTGCGATGCCGGTACCGTTCAGTCAGCCCACGGCATCTCGGGCAGGCTATCGAGGAACTCGCCGTAACGGGTCAGATTGAAGGGGCCCTGATCGGCCTCCATCGCCATCAGCTCGGCCCCGAGGGCGCAGGCGATATATTGCAGCGCCTCTTCCCGCGGGGTGCCCTTCATCACCAGCCGCATCAGGGTTGCCTTCACATGGGGCGGGTGACCATCGTTGAGCTGGTTCTCCACCATCTCCAGCAGCGTCTCTTCGTCAAAAAATTCCTGAGTGTCGTTCATGGGATATCCGCAACAGTGAATGTGGCGGCCAGTATAGCCTGAATGGGGCTAACACCTTGAACGGCCTGCGAATAAACAATCCGATGAGGAGGCCATTTATTACCCATAATGAGGAGGCGTTTGCCAAGGCAAGCAGGTTGGAACACCGATCCGGCATTGACCTCAAACACTGCTGGGGCTGCGTCTGCAACGTGGCTGAGCTGGCGCGTCGTCTGGCGGTGAAGAAAAGGATGAAGGGGGAGGAGGTCTTTACCTGCGCCAGCTCTACGCTCTCGGCCGCTTGGTGAGGCACGTAGGCCTGCCGGAAAACACCGTCCATCACATCCACGATCTGGAGTTGCACAAGGGGCGGGCCAGTCCGATGTGGGGGAAGAGGCGCCGCCCGAGTGGCCCCACAAAGTGGCAGATGCGCTGGGGCTGAGCTGGGCCGATTGTGCCGCCCAGTTCACTGCGCTGCGGGAACAGGGCAACGGTTATGCCGGGTTGCTGGCGGCCTGAGGCCTTATCTTCCATCTCATCAGGGGCCAACGCGGCCCCTTTTTCATGGCTGATGGTGCCGCAGGCTTGCCAGCCAGGGAGCGACGGGGCACTCTTTGCCCTTCACTTTCCGTCTGAGAGCCCTTGCCATGATTGCCTCCTCCCGCCTGATCCTGCGCGAAATGATCGCCACCGATGCCCCCTTCATCCTTGAGCTGCTCAATGACGGCGACTTTTATCGTTACATCGGTGATCGGGGCATTCGCACCCTCGAACAGGCGCAGGAGTATATCCAGCAGGGGCCGGCAGTCAGCTATGCCCGCTATGGTCACGGGCTCTATCTGGTGGAGCGCAAGGAGGACGGTGTCAGCCTCGGTATCTGCGGTTTGATCAAACGCGATACCCTGGAGCAGGTCGATATCGGTTACGCCTTCCTGCCGCAGTATCGCGGTCAGGGTTACGCCATTGAAGCGGCGCAGGCCGCCCTTGCCGATGGCAAAAGCCGGTTGGGGATCGGGCAGGTAGTTGCCATCGTCACTCCGGGCAACGAGCGTTCCATCGGCCTGTTGGCCAAGCTGGGGCTGGTGCGCAGTAGACTGGTCAAGCTGAGCGAAGATGCCGATGAGTGCCTGCTGCTGGAGCAGTGATCAAGGTCAGAGAGCGGGGAAGCGAATGGTGAGGTAGCTGCCAGGCTGAGGACAAGCAAGAGGCTGGGTCTGGCTAAAGGCGTGAGAGAAGCAAAGAGGCCGCCGTGAGTTGCGGCCTGTCTGCATCGGGCGCTGCCGGAGGGCAGGCAGGATCAGTTGAGGTCTTCGATGGAGAACTCGCCAGCGATACCATCACAGGAGATGGCGAAACCGCCGCTGAAGCGGGTGCTGAACTGGATCAGAAACGCATCATTGTCGTGCTCTTGCACAGGCAGGTTGATGGGCTTGCTACGACGCAGGGGCTTGTGTGTTTGTACTGCTTTCATCATGGTATTTCTCTATATAAATTAGGTGTTTGCTCCTTGTATTGGCAAATGTCAGGTCAATGGGCGCGGTCGATTGGGTGAACGACAAGCGCGCAGGAATACCCAGCCCGGTTAAGGGGCGTCTGCACTTTCAAGGAATATGCTGATGCATAAATCAAATTGGGTGGGCAGATCGGGTCTGCACCGTGAGAGCCGGGCAACGCAGGCAGACAGCCTGACGGTTCTCAAGGCGAGTAAATCAGAGGGAGGTTATGTGTGTACTGGCAGGATTCATCTAACGTTGAAGCATTGCGAACATAAACAGGGCTGATTAACTAGCCGACGCGCATTCTCTCCGCGAAATGAATAAAAAGCAAACAATAATTTGCCGATATTGAAGTAAGTACGCTTTTCCTCTGTGTAATCAAGGTGCTATCAGCAGCAAATATCCGCAGCTATCAGTCATAAAAAGAGGGCTCCCGACGGGAGCCCTCTCTCATTCTGCAAGCAGCACAGTGGGCCGACTCAGTAGTCGCCACAGGCCTTCTTGGCGGCCGTGATCATCGGGGTGATGGTCATGCCTTGCACCACGATGGAGAACATCACCACCGAGTAGGTCATCACCAGGATGACCTGACGCAGGTCGACCCCATGCTCCGGAATCATCATGACGCCGGAGGGGAGCGCCAGTGCCATCGCCATCGCCAGACCGCCGCGCAGACCGCCCCAGGTGAGGATCCGCACCGAGAAGGTGTTGTAATTGCGGAATCGGCGGAAGGCCACATAGGGCAGCGAGACACTGATGAAGCGGGCAGCCAGACAGAGTGGCACCGCGATAACCAGCAGTGCCCAGTCATGCCAGGCGAGATCCAGCAGTACCATCGCCAGACCGATCAGCAGGAACAGCAGGGCGTTGAGGAACTGGTCCATCAACTCCCAGAAGTGATCCAGGTGATGACGACTCTGCTCGGAGAAGCCGGATTGACGGGTCCAGTTGCCGATCATGATGCCGGTGACCACCATGGCCAGTGCGCCGGAGACGCCGATCATGTTGGCAAAGGCGAAGCCAGCGGTCGGGATGCAGAGCGTCAGCAACAGCTCCAGCGAACCGTCGTCGGTGGCACTGATCATCGCGTGGGCAATGAGGCCCAGCACGGCGCCGAACAGGATGCCGCCGAGGGCTTCATGCAGGAACAGACCGGCCACGCTGCCGAAGGTGGGCTCGACACCGCCAAATGCGACGGCAAACACGGTGGCGAAGATGACGAGGCCGACACCATCGTTGAACAGCGATTCCCCTTCGATCTGGATGGCGATCTGGGGTGGCGCTTTCATCTTCTTGACGATGGCCAGTACGGCAATCGGGTCAGTGGGGAGATCAGCGCGCCGAACAGCATGCAGTAGACCAGCGGCAGTTCCCAACCCAGCAGCTTGGCGATAAACCAGAAGCCGTAGCCGATGAGGAAGGTGGAGAGCAGGGTGGCAATGATGGCCAGAATGGTGATCTCCCACTTCTGGCTGCGCAGCGCCTTGAGGTTGATGCCAAGGCCACCGGCGAACAGCAGAAAGCCCAGGATCCCCTTCAGCAGGAAGTTCTGGAAGTCGATGCTCTCCATGGTTTTGACGGCAAGAGGTTCCAGGTTGAACCAGCCCAGTTTGCCAAACAGCACCATCAGCACGGACATTAGCATGGAGCCAGCAGTAATGGCGATGGTGGTCTGGATCTTCACAACATACTGGTTGGCAAAGGCGATAAAGATCGCCAGTGCGGCCAGAAAACAGAGTGTGTAGTAGACGCTCATAGTTATTTTTTCTCGTTGGTAGACAGCAAGCACGTATCCCTATGCAGGATGGGCATAGGTTACTCTCGGGCCCCATGTTACTCATTACCTATAAGTGAGTATATGGTGATGAGTTTGGACTGATAGACGGCTAGATTTCCATTTTATTTATTTGCTGCTAGCATGCTGTTTGCGCAGTTGCATGGACGTAATAAGAGGAGCACGCGGTGTCGAACGAAATGTCGGGCAGAGAGCCGAGCACGCAGTCGGACGTAACAATGAAGCTGGAAGCCTGCCTCAGGGAGCGGATCCTGATCATCGATGGCGCCATGGGCACCATGATCCAGGGTTACAAGCTGGGTGAGGCGGACTATCGGGGGATACGCTTCGCCGACTGGCACACCGACATCAAGGGCAACAACGATCTGCTGGTGCTGACCCGTCCGGCGGTGATCCGCGAGATCCACCAGCAGTATTGCGCGGCCGGGGCCGACATCCTCGAAACCAACACCTTCAACGCCACTCGCATCGCCATGGCCGATTACGAGATGGAAGCGCTTTCCGCCGAGATCAACCGCGAAGCCGCCCGCTTGGCCCGCGCCGTCGCCGATGAGTGGACCGCCAAAGAGCCCCACAAGCCGCGTTTCGTTGCCGGGGTGCTGGGCCCCACCAACCGCACCTGTTCCATCTCGCCGGACGTCAACGACCCCGGCAAGCGCAACGTCACCTATGACCAGCTGGTGGCCGCCTATACCGAATCGACCCATGCCCTGATCGAGGGCGGCGCCGACATCATCCTGATCGAGACCATCTTCGATACCCTCAACGCCAAGGCGGCCGCCTTCGCGGTGGAAGGGGTGTTCGAAGAGCTGGGTTACAGCCTGCCGGTGATGATCTCCGGTACCATCACCGATGCCTCCGGCCGTACTCTCTCCGGCCAGACCACCGAAGCCTTCTACCACTCGCTGCGTCACGTCAAACCGGTGTCGTTCGGCCTCAACTGTGCGCTCGGGCCTGACGAGCTGCGCCAGTATGTGGAGGAGCTGTCGCGCATCAGCGAATCCTGCGTCAGCGCTCACCCCAACGCCGGGCTGCCCAACGCGTTCGGCGAGTACGATCTCGATGCGGACGAGATGGCGGAGCATATCCGCGAGTGGGCCCAGAGCGGCTTTCTCAACATGGTCGGCGGCTGCTGCGGCACCACCCCGACCCATATCCGCGCCATGAGCGACGCCGTGGCGGGCATCAAGCCGCGCGCGTTGCCCGAGCTGCCGGTCGCTTGCCGGCTGTCGGGCCTCGAGCCGCTGATCATCACCCCCGAATCCATGTTCGTGAACGTGGGGGAGCGCACCAACGTCACCGGTTCGGCCAAGTTCAAGCGGTTGATCAAGGAGGGGCTCTACGACGAGGCGCTCGATGTCGCCAAGCAGCAGGTAGAGAGCGGCGCCCAGATCATCGACATCAATATGGACGAGGGGATGCTGGACGCCGAAGCGGCCATGGTGCGCTTCCTCAACCTCATCGCCGGTGAGCCGGACATCGCCCGGGTGCCGGTGATGATCGACTCCTCCAAGTGGGAGGTGCTGGAGGCGGGCCTCAAGTGCGTGCAGGGCAAGCCGGTAGTCAACTCCATCTCCATGAAAGAGGGGAGGAGAAGTTCATCCAGCAGGCCAAATTGCTGCGCCGCTACGGCGCCGCTGTCATCGTGATGGCATTCGATGAGGCGGGGCAGGCCGATACCCGCGCCCGCAAGTTCGAGATCTGCCAGCGCGCCTACCGCATTCTGGTCGATCAGGTCGGTTTCCCGCCGGAAGATATCATCTTCGATCCCAACATCTTCGCGGTGGCGACCGGCATAGATGAACACAACAACTATGCGGTGGACTTCATCGAGGCGGTGAAGGACATCAAGGAGAACCTGCCCCACGCCATGATCTCCGGCGGCGTCTCCAACGTCTCGTTTTCGTTTCGCGGCAACGAGCCGGTGCGCGAAGCCATTCACGCGGTTTTCCTCTACCACGCCATCCAGAACGGCATGGATATGGGGATCGTCAACGCCGGTCAGCTGGCCATCTACGAAGACATTCCGGCCGAGCTGAAAGAGAAGGTCGAGGCGGTGGTGCTCAACCTTAATGACAACGCCACCGAGGCGCTGCTGGCCATCGCCGAGAAGTATCGCGGCGCCGGTGCCCAGGCCGAGGATCCGCGGGATCAGGCGTGGCGCAGCTGGCCGGTGGGCAAGCGGCTGGAGCACGCGCTGGTCAAGGGGATCACCGACTTTATCGAAGAGGATACCGAAGAGGCGCGCGCTGGCGCCGAGCGGCCGCTACACGTCATCGAAGGGCCGCTGATGGACGGCATGAACGTGGTCGGCGACCTGTTCGGCGCCGGCAAGATGTTCCTGCCACAGGTGGTGAAGTCGGCCCGGGTGATGAAGCGGGCGGTGGCCTATCTGCAACCCTATATCGAGGCGGAAAAATCGGGCGGCTCCAGCAACGGCAAAATCGTGATGGCCACCGTGAAGGGGGACGTGCACGACATCGGCAAGAACATCGTCGGGGTGGTGCTGCAGTGTAACAACTACGAGATTGTCGACCTCGGGGTGATGGTCTCTTGCGAGACCATCCTCAAGACAGCGCGGGAGGTCAATGCCGACATCATCGGCCTGTCAGGCCTCATCACCCCGTCGCTGGACGAGATGGTGCACGTGGCCAAAGAGATGGAGCGCCAGGGCTTCAAGCTGCCGCTCTTGATCGGCGGCGCGACCACCTCCAAGGCCCATACCGCAGTCAAGATAGAGCAGAATTACTCCGAGCCGGTGGTCTATGTCTCGAATGCTTCCCGAGCAGTCGGGGTAGCCCAGAGTCTGCTGAGCCCGGAGCTCAAGCCCGCCTTCGTGGCCCGCATCGACAAGGAGTACGAGATTGCCCGCGAGCAGCACGCCCGCAAGCAGCCGCGCTCCAAGCCGGTCAGTCTGGCCCACGCCCGTGCCAACCGCCATCAGCTGGACTGGGTCGGCTATGAGCCGCCCGCCCCCGTGAACCGGGTGTGCAGACGTTCGAAAACGTGCCCATTTCGGTGCTGCGCCCCTACATCGACTGGACGCCGTTCTTCCTTAGCTGGGAGCTGGCGGGCAAGTTCCCCCGCATCCTCGAGGACGAGATTATCGGCGAGGAGGCGACCAAGCTGTTTGCCGAGGCCAACGCCATGCTGGATAAACTCGAGCAGGATCAAAGCGTGCGCTGCGCCGGCATCATAGGCCTGTTCCCGGCCAACGCGGTGGGTGACAGCATCGAGGTCTACCGCGACGAGTCGCGCAGCGAGGTGCGCAAGGTATTGCACCACCTGCGTCAGCAGAGCGAGAAGCAGGGTTTCCCCAACTACTGTCTGGCGGACTATGTGGCGCCGAAAGAGAGCGGCAAACCCGACTGGATCGGTGCCTTCGCGGTGACCGGCGGTATCGGTGAGGAGGCCATCGCCAAGGCCTACAAGGCGGATCACGACGACTACAACGCCATCTTGATCCAAGCGGTGTGCGACCGACTCGCCGAGGCCTTTGCCGAGTATCTACACGAGCAGGTGCGCAAGGTGCACTGGGGTTATGCCCCCGATGAGGCCCTCAGCAATGAGGCGCTGATCCGCGAGAACTATCAGGGCATCCGCCCGGCCCCCGGTTATCCGGCTTGCCCGGAGCACACCGAGAAGGGCAGTATCTGGGAACTGCTGGAGGTGGAGAGTGCCATCGGCATGAAGCTCACCGAATCCTACGCCATGTGGCCGGGGGCGGCGGTGTCGGGCTGGTACTTCTCCCACCCCGAGAGCAAATACTTCGCAGTGGCGCAGATCCAGCAAGATCAGGTGGAAGATTACGCCGCCCGCAAGGGGATGACGTTGGCAGAGGCCGAGCGCTGGCTCGCGCCCAATCTCAATTGAGGAGCCTATGAAGATTGGCTTTGTTGGTCTGGGGACCATTGTCGAGACCGCCTATCTACCGGCGTTGCACGCCTTGAGTGACGAGGTGAGGGTGTGGGGTTTTGACCCCGCCCGCAGCTTGCCGGGGGTGACATCGCTGCCGACCCTTGAGGCGCTGCTGGCGCAGCCCCTCGATCGGCTGGTGATTGCGACCCCATCTCTGCTGCATCTGCCGGTGCTGGAGCAGGCGCTGGAGAGCGCCATTCCCTTGATTTTGGTGGAGAAGCCGGTGGTGGCGACGCTGGCCCAGCAGGCGAGGCTACAACAGCTGCTGGCCGATCCACAGATCGCTACCCGGGTGCTGGCACTGGATCACTGGATGGCCCGCAATGCCGTTCAGCGGTTACTTCGTGGGCAACTGGATGACAGCTGGCAGCTGTGCACTCCAACGAACGCTCAGCCAAATACGCCACTGTTTGGCACGATTGCACCTGTCACGCTGGCGGAGGTCGTGTCGATCGAGGGTTTCTTGCAAGAACCTTGCGGCATGGATGAAGAGGGACGTCCCTATGCCCTCAATTTCGCCACCGGCGAGCCGGATCAAAGGGTGCTGCGCCACCCCGACGGGGTGATCCTCGATATCGGCACCCATCTGCTGGCGATGATCCGCGAGCTGCTGGTCGCCCTCGGTGGTGATGACCGGCTGACGCTGGTGGCTGAGGGGGTGGTCGATCGATTGGGTCAGCCCATTACCCGTGGCGATCTGGAGAGTGCCGAAGGTCGTGCCTGTCTGCGCGGCGAGGCTGCTGGCGTTCCGCTGACCCTCTGGCTCGACAAGTACGCCGGGCCAGGTATCGAGCGCAAGGGGCTGGTGCTGTATCTCAAGGATGGAGAGCGAATTGAGCTGTTTCGCAGTGGCAATCTGGAGTGGCTGGACTATTACGGGGAGACATGTGGCAGTGACAAGCGCGACCAACCCCAGCATGGGCCCGAACACCTGTCGGCAGAGGTGCAGCGGTGGCTGCATGAAGGGCCGCTCTATCGCGACTGCATCGCGCAAACCCTGCTGGCCCCCTGCCTGCCGAAGGTTGGGGTGGGGCCACGGCACGCCGGTTGCAAGAGGTGACCCTGTTGCTCACCCTGCAACAGCAGTTACGCGGGCCCCATTGACTCTTTTTGGCGGGTTATTGCAAAAAGCCGAATGGTGAGGGGAAAGGATTGGCGTTGTCAGCGCTCCGTGGCACCTTATACTCTCCAGCCCGATGATCAGGTCTGTCATTTCCATGAAGATTGCCATTTTATCCCGTGAGCCGAAAAACTACTCCACCCGCCGTCTGGTCGAGGTGGCACAGGCGCGCGGTCATCAGGTAGAGGTGCTCGACACCCTGCGCTGCTATATGAATATCGCTTCCCACAACCCCTCCATTCACTACGAGGGTGGGGAGCTGGGAAGCTATGACGCCGTGATCCCGCGGATCGGGGCCAGCATTACCGCCTACGGCACCGCCGTGCTGCGCCAGTTCGAGATGATGAACACCATGGCCCTCAACAGCTCGGTGGCCATCAGCCGTTCCCGCGACAAGCTGCGGGCGATGCAGCTGCTCTCCCGCCATGGCATCGGCCTACCCATCACCGGCTATGCCCACAGTACCCACGACGTGCCCGACCTCATCACCATGGTGGGTGGGGCGCCGCTGGTGGTGAAACTGCTGGAGGGAACCCAGGGGATTGGTGTGGTGCTCTGCGAGACTCAGAAGGCCGCCGAAAGCGTGATCGAAGCCTTTATCCAGACCAACAATAACATTCTGGTGCAGGAGTATATCCGCGAGGCCAACGGCGCCGACATCCGCTGCCTGGTGGTCAATGGCAAGGTGGTTGCCGCCATGCGCCGCCAGGCCCAGCCGGGGAGTTTCGCTCCAACCTGCACCGTGGCGGCACTGCCGAGGCGATCAAGATCACCCCGGAAGAGCGCGCGACCGCAGTGCAGGCCGCCAAGATCATGGGGCTGGATGTGGCGGGGGTGGATATCCTGCGTAGCGCCCGCGGCCCGCTGGTGCTGGAGGTCAACTCCTCCCCCGGCCTGCAAGGGGTGGAAGCCGCCTCCGGCAAGGATGTGGCTGGCAAGATCATCGAGTTCCTCGAACTCAAGGCGAGCCGCAAGAACAAACCGGCGGAGTGAGCCTCAGGCTTGCATCCGTCAGATAGAAACAGGGCGCCATCTGGCGCCTTGTTGCTATCTGGCTGGTGGGTTGGCGGTGCCACTGCGCCCTCACCCTAACCCTCTCCCAAAGGGAGAGGGAACTGTTCGGCAGTGATCATCGCCAGCCGGGCGCTGAAAATTCCGTCCTTCAGCCGGGTATCGATCTTCCAACCGAGTTTCTCGCAGATGCGCTGGATGATGGTGAGGCCACAGCCGTAGCCGAGGATCTGATCCGGCGCCGCCGCCGTCGGGTTGCTGATAGTGAGCACCGGGCCGCACAGCTCGATCTCGATATGTCCCTCGGCATAGCTCAGGGCATTTTTCAGCAGGTTGCCGAGGGCAATGGCGAGCAGGGAGAGGGGGCGTTTACTGCGCTGCTCTCGTCCAGATTAAGCCGGATATCGAGTGCCTCCCGCTGCAACAGTGGGGCGAGGCGGGCCAGCTCCTGACGGATCAGCGGGGTGACCTGTTGCAGTGGCCGCTCCACCGCCTCCTTGCGGCCCAGCAGCAGGAAGGTCTCGGTGAGCAGCGCCATCTCGTCGGCGGCGGCGCGGATGCGGGTGGTGGCGCGGGCGGCCGGTGCGGGCAGATCCGTCACCTTGCCGAGCAGGGCCGCCGAGCCCTGGATCACCATGTTGGGGGTGCGCAGCTCGTGGCTGGCGAAGCGGCTGAACTCCTGCTCGCGAGCGAACACTGCGCTCACCTCCTGCTTGCCGGCCAGCAGGGCCAGCTCGATATCCCGCAGCTCCTGCCAGGGGGCGTCGGGTTCGAAATCCGCCTGATCCGGAGTGAGGTGGGCGACCCTCTGTTGCAGCCGTTGCAGCGGCCCGGTGATATGGCGCACCAACCAGATGCCGAAGCCGAGGCAGGCGAGCAGCAGCGTCAGCCCGATCAGCCGGGTGGCCAGATGCAGCTTGTCCTCGTAGGGGTCGAGGTAGTCGTCGGCGTCGTCGTTGAACACCAGATAGAGCAGTCCCTCGCCGGAGGGGTGACGGGCCACCAGAAAGTGTTTGTCCTCCTTGCCCAGCTGGTGCTCGAAAAAGCCGGGGGTCTGGTAGGGCTTCAGCCACTTGGGCAGGCGGCCCGCCTCGGTCCAGTAGCTGGAGAACTGTCTGGGGCTCGGGGCTGCGGCGGCCGGGCCGAGTCGCAGCCAGTCATCGCTGTAGCGGGTCACTTCGGCTTCCAGCCAGTGGCGCAGGCTCAGCTCCTCCATCTTGTCCTCTGCCACCAGCATCAGGCCGGAGAGCAGGATCAGCAGCACCACCCCGGCGCCGCCGAGCGCCATGATCAGGCGGCGGCGCAGGCTCGGCAGGCTCATGCGCTCACCAGTCGGTAGCCCTGACCGTGCAGGGTCTCCAGCATGGGAGTGGGGAAGGGTTTGTCCAGCGCGTTGCGCAGGGCGTAGATATGGCTGCGCAGGGCATCGGAGTCGGGCTCCTCATCGCCCCAGACGGTGTCGAGCACCTCCTGACGGCTGACGATGGCGGGGGCGCGGCGGGCCAGCAGGGCGAGGATCCGGACGGGATCTTGCCGAGCTTGAGGGGCTCACCGGCACGGGTGGCGCGGCCGCTGGCGACATCGACCGTCAGATCGCCAAAGCTGATGGCCCCCACATCGCCGCGCGGGCCGCGCAGACTGAGGGCTTGCAGCCGCACCTCCAGCTCCTCCATGGCGAACGGCTTGACCAGATAGTCGTCGCCACCGGCCTTGAAGCCCGCCAGCTTGTCCTCCAGGCTGTCGCGAGCGGTGAGAAACAGCACGGGAGTGGCAATCCCCTGCTCGCGCAGGCGAGCCACCGTGCTGAGGCCATCGAGGCGCGGCATCATCACATCCATGATGATGACGTCGAAACGCTGATCCTCCAGCAGTTGCAGCGCCGCCTGCCCGTGATAGGCACAATCGAGGCGGTGACCGGCCAGCTCCAGATAATCCATGATGGTTTCCGCCACCTGAGGATTGTCTTCCACTACCAAAATCTTCATGCTTTGCTCTCCTGGTTGGCGAGCGTTTCACGCTCTTTTCACACCGGATTCGGCATCCTGTTTGCCAGTGTAACCCCGAGGATCCCTGATGAAGAAGTCTCTCTGCGCCCTCCTGCTGTTGATCTTGTTGCCACTTGGCATCGCACAGGCGACCGAATTCAAACTGACCGGCCGCACCACCTGGCAGCTTGGCCAGTTGATGGTCAACGGCATGCCGTTCGTGATCGACGACCAGACTCGCTTCAAGGATTGGCTCAACGAGGATGATCTCGGCGGCACCTGGGTCGAGATGAAGGGGGTGGTGGAGAACGGCGTGCGCTATGTGCGCAAGGTCGAAGCCCTCGACGAAGATGACAAGGACGAGATGGATCTGGAGGGGCCGGTCGAAGGGGGCGGATCTGGGGCTACACCACCTCGGACAGCAGTCTGGCGCCGTTCGAAGGGCGTTGGCTCGAGTTGGAGTGCAAGTTTGACGGCATGCGCCTGAGCCGCTGTCGCGAGGATGACTGAACCACGCCGGTGTGGCTCAGGCGGAAAAATGGTACAGCCGGGTCCATAGTTAAACCTCGCACGGTTTGACCATGGGCCTTTTGCTATGACACGTACTTCTCTCCTGCTGCTGGCGTTGCCGCTCTGCACCTTGGCCGCCGATGGCGAGCTCTGGCTGGTGGAACTTGAACACAACGATGGCCTGCGCCTGCAGTTTCAGGGCGCCGAACTCGAGCTGGCAACGCCGCGCTGAGCGGGGTGGCAGGCAACGATGAGCTCAGACCCGGCATGCGTCTGGCCATCCTCAGCCGCGACGGAGTCGCCGAGCGGATCGGCATAGCCGACGCCATCGCCGGATTCTTGCCGACCAGCCAGTGGCGTCGGGCCGAAGCCTCCCTGCTGGCTGTCAAGGGCCGCACTCTGCGGCTGCAGGGGCTCGGTGTGCTGGCCTTCGATGCAGATACCCGCTGGCTGAACGGCAGCCCGGCCGACCTGCAACCGGGCCGCAAACTGGTGCTGAGCCGGGATGAAGAGGGTCGCCTGACCGAGATCCTGATTGCCAATCCGGAAGATGAATAAAAAGCAGCGCTATGGGGCGCAGCTCTGCCGTTTATTGAACGTGGATGCTTTTGAGCGGATCACAAAGCATTGCTGGTTGCGCTGCTTGTCATGCCGGTATTCGTTGATATCCGCTTCCCTCCTTCCATATCGGCGGGTGAGAGGGGAGGTGTGACACGTATCTCTTGCTTGTTGAGACTGGTCGAATGCCCACTGAGCGAATGGAGTGAGATGCATGTTAGAGCCGTGATAAGGGATGACCAAAGAGTCAGGTCACGGAGAGGGCAAAAGGTTAAAAAAATCCCCAAGCGATGCTTGGGGATTTGTGTATAAGAGCGGCTCTGCAGGAGCCCTTCAGATTAACCGGGAGCGTTAGATGGCCCAGCCACCGGCATAGAAGATCACTAGCGCCAGGGCGATGATGACGGTGCCGATGTTCAGCTTCTTCCACTCGGCAGCAAAGATGCGACCAACGACCAGCGCCACGAAGCCCAGCATGATGCCGGTCACGATATTGCAGGTCAGTACGATGAAGACGGCGCACAGCATGCCGGCGAGGGCATCGACCGAGTCGCTGAAGTCCAGCTTGGTGACGTTGCCCAGCATCAGCAGACCGACGTACATCAGGGCCGGTGCGGTGGCGTAGGCCGGTACCAGATAGCTCAGCGGGGAGAGGAAGATCATCAGCAGGAACAACACGCCGACCAGCGTCGCGGTCAGGCCGGTCTTGCCACCGGCTGCGGTGCCTGCGGCAGATTCGATGTATACGGCAGCCGGAGCACCGCCCACCACGCCAGCGACCATGCTGCTGACGGAGTCGGCAGTCAGAGCCTTGCCGCCGCTGATGATGTGGCCACGTTCGTTGATGAGGCCCGCCTGACCGGCCACGGCACGGATGGTACCGGTGGCGTCAAACACGGCGGTCATCACCAGCGCCAGCACGGTCGGAATGACCACCGGATTGAGGGCGCCCAGCAGATCCATGCTGCCTAACAGCGAACCTTTTTCACCACTCAGGCTCGGCATGGCGAAGAAGCCTTGCCAGGTCACTTTCGGGTCGAAGATCAGGCCAAGGATGGAGATGGCGATAATCACCATCAGGATACCCCCGGCACCTTGCGACGCTCCAGACCGAAGATGGCGGCCAGACCCAGCACCGTCATGATGACCGGGAAAGAGGTCACTTCACCCAGTTGAACCGGCAGACCGGCTCCTTCGTTCTTGATCACCATGCCAACGCCGTTGGTGGCGATCAGCAGCAGGAACAGGCCGATACCTATGCCGGTGCCGTGGGCAATGCCGGAGGAGGTTATCCAGGATCCACTGGCGCACGCCGGTGATGCTGATCAGGGTGAACAGCACACCCATCAGGAAGATGGCGCCCAGCGCGACCGGAATGCTCAGTCCCTGACCCAGTACCAGACTGAACGCGGTAAAGGCGGTGAGGGAGATGGCACAACCGATGGCCATCGGCAGCTTGGCCCACAGACCCATCAGCAGGGAGCCGAAGGCGGCGATCAAGCAGGTCGCCACGAAGACAGGGCCCTGCTCAAAACCGGCGGCACCCAGCATGTTCGGCACCACTATGATGCTGTAGACCATGGCCAGGAAGGTGGTCAAACCGGCCAGCAGCTCCTGGCGCACACTACTGCCGCGCGCAGAAATGGAAAAATAAGAGTCCAAAAAGCCGCCGTTCCCTGATTGGGCGGCCATATCTTGCTTTGCCATAACTTATCCTGAAAGTGTGAAGGAAATCGTTTGCTTTTGTGGCGCGCAAAATAGCAAGAATTCGTGGCAAATACAGCGGATAACCTGACTTTTTTGTCAACATTTTACATTTTGGTTCCATTTGGGTTGTTTTTAGGGCTCAAGCGGTGAGTGCGTGTCAGGCTGGGAGCACACGGTTGGGGGAGAGGAGATCAGTGAGAAAAAAGCGGGGAACAACAAAAAACCCGCCTAGGCGGGTTTTTTAATTCTTGCAGAGCTGTCAGCAGTTGGCGTGAGCCATCAGCAGCATGCTCAGGCTTGAATTACAGACCAACTACGTTGGCAGCAGCCGGGCCTTTCTGGCCTTGCTCGATGGTGAACTCAACGCGCTGACCTTCGTCCAGGGTTTTGAAGCTGGTGGACTGGATAGCGGAGAAGTGTACGAACACGTCTTTGCTGCCGTCAGCCGGGGAGATGAAACCAAAACCTTTCTCAGCGTTGAAGAACTTAACGGTACCAGTCATTTTGTTAGACATAATAATTTCCTTAAATAGTGTTGAAATGCCATTTGCATGGCAAGTTGTGATTTTTCGTCAGCAATACGTATGGGGAGCACTAAAGAAGGAGAATTATTTGATAAGAATTATCCGAGGATAACGCTTATGCTAATCACTGCTTTACTAAAATGACTGCCTAACATAATCAGGTCTGAACTGCCGAACTATCGAGAACGATTAAAACACGCTCTCATTTTTAAAGCAAACTTTATCTCGATATTAATGTTTTGTAACAGCCGGACATCTCATTTTTTTATAGTAAACATGATGTATTTCAACTGTATAGCAAAAACCACTCAGGCAAGTTCGTGAACGACTTTTGACCAAGATAAACAGGTTTGCCCCTGCGCTCCAGCTGTGATTTTCTGCTCTATTTCAGACATAGCTTTATTTCTGTTGATGCTTTTTTCGCTCAGTTTTTTCAATGATAATCCCGACCCTCTCCAGCAGGCCAAGATTTACTTGGCAACTCCAATACCAGTAAGACGCGAACCTATTCGTTCTTCCGGCAAGGTGTTATTTACTATCAGCGTCAGCTCAAGATGAAGGAAGCCTACGCGATCTTGCTGATGGCGACGTTTACCTAGTACCTGAAGCTACACCGGTTATACATAAGCACAAAATGGACCGTATTGAGTCTCAATAAGTGAGCAGAACAGTAAGCTTTAACTGCCGAACTGTTATCCATATTCTAAGTTTTGAATTTTCAATCATAAAAATGCTTAACTGACTGGCATTAGGCTCTCGGCAGCCCTTTTTTAATGTTGTGAGTCAGGAGCTGCCAGGTAAGAAGCCGGCATGATCCGCGCAATTTTTACCATGTTGTTCTCTACTTCGAGAATTTCGATAGGATAACCTGCCAGCCGAAGCCCGATGTTGGGCTGGGGGATCTCCTCCAGGTATTCGAGTATCAGACCGTTGAGGGTGCGTGGGCCATCGATGGGCAGGTGCCAGTTCATCTCCTTGTTCAGCTCGCGCACGCTGGCTGAGCCTTCCACCAGAAACGTGCCGTCCGGCTGGGGATGGATTTCATCGCTCGGCGCTGGCGTCATGGAGGTGGTGAAGTCGCCCACGATCTCTTCCAGAATGTCGTCCAGGGTGATCAAGCCCTGAATGTCGCCGTATTCATCGACGATCAGGCCGATCCGCTCCTTATTGCGCTGAAATTTGGCCAGTTGCACGTTGAGCGGGGTCCCTTCCGGAATGAAGTAGATCTCGTCCACTTCCCGCAACAGACTCGATTTGTTGAACAGATCCTTGGCTACCAGCCGCAGGGCATCACGAGCGTGTAAAAAGCCAACAACATCGTCGATATTGTCGCGATAGAGCAGGATCTTGGTGTGGGCGCAGTGGGCCAGCTGGCGCTGGATGCTCTTCCAGTCATCGTTGATGTCGATGGCGTAGATATCGCTGCGCGGCACCATGATGTCTTCGACCAGCATCTTGTCGAGATCCAGAATGCTCAGCAGCATCTCCTGATGACGCTGGGGGATCAGGTTGCCCGCCTCGTTGACGATGGTGCGCAGCTCCTCGGTGTTGAGGGAGTCATCCTTATTGGGGTTGATCTTCAGCATCTTGAGCAGGCCGCTGGTGATGCCGTTGATCAGCCAGACCAACGGTGAGAGTGGCACCATCAGCCCCTTGAGGATCCAGGAGGCGGGATAGGCGATCTTCTCCGGGAACATGGCGGCCAGGGTCTTTGGGGTCACTTCACCGAATACCAGTACTACCAGTGTCAGGCCGAAGGTGGCGATGGCGACCCCGAGATCACCAAACAGCCGGATACAGACGATGGTGGCGATGGCGGAGGCGAGGATATTGACCAGATTGTTGCCGATCAGGATCAGTCCCAGCAGGCGATCGGGGCGGGCGAGCAGTTGCTCGACGCGACGTGCGGCTTTGTGTTTGGTCTGGGCCAGATGCCGCAGTTTGTAGCGGTTGATGGACATCAGGCCGGTTTCAGAACTGGAGAAGAAGGCGGAAAGAAGGATCAAGATAACGAGAACAATCAGTAATGTGCTCGTTGAGATGCTGTCCAAAAAGGGCTCCTGTTGGATGGTATGGCTAAAAGTATCGGTGTCAGCTCAACAGCACTTCTTTGACGAAGCGGCTGCCAAAGTAGGCAAGGGTCAGGATGACGCTGCCAATCAGACTTAGCGTGATGACTTTGCGACCGCGCCAGCCATAGGTGTGATGGCCCCACAGCAGCAGCACGTAGACACACCATGCCAGGATGGAGAGCACCGCCTTGTGGGATTTGCCTTGGGCGAACATGTCTTCGAGGAAGAAGAGGCCGGAGGCGATGGAGAGGGTCAGCAGCAGCACCCCCGCAGAGATCAGCTGGAACAGCCGTTTCTCCACCGTCATTAGTGGCGGCATGGCTGGCAGGTTACTGATTTTTCTCGATTTAAGTTGTTTGTCCAGACAGGCAAGCTGCAACGCAAACAGGCAGGCGATCATCAATACCGAGTAGGCCATCAGGGCGAGGCCGATATGCAGCAACAGTTGGGGATGGGCCTCCAGATGAGTGATATAGTGTCCCGGGATCAAGGCGCTGGCCGCCAGCAGCAGGGCCGAGAAGCTGTAGACCACCGGTAGCAGGATCCAGCCGTTGAAGCGGCGAGTTACGCAAGTCATGAAGCAACTGATAATAAGGCTGACCAGCGAGGCAACGTTGAGCATGCTCAGGTTCTGGCCGGAACTCTGCAATACCTCTGAACAGAGGACGCTGGCATGGGTGATCAGGGCCAATCCGATACAGGCAAACAGGGAGCGCTGTCCCACCGGCTTGGCGCTCAGTAACAGATGCAGTGAGGCGATGATGGCCAGCAGATAAAACGCCAGGGCCAGAACAGAGATTACGATCATAACCAGGTCGTTGTTGCATAAGCTTTTGAGGGTAAGAGGGGCAGTATACCTTGCACGAGAAGTGCTCGCCAGTTGTGCAACGGCCGATCTGCCCATATATAGGGAGAAGGTCCCTGCTGCTACGGTGCGGTGAATAATCGTCCTCGCGCCCGCTCTGGGTTATAATGCCCCCAATTTATTACGCCAAGAACCGGAATCCGTCATGTTTGAGAATTTGACTGAACGACTCTCGCGCACCTTGCGCAATGTCAGTGGCCGTGGTCGCCTGACCGAAGACAATATCAAGGAAACCCTGCGCGAAGTCCGCATGGCGCTGCTCGAGGCGGATGTCGCCCTGCCAGTCGTGCGTGATTTCGTGGCGCGTGTCAAAGAGCGCGCAGTCGGGCAGGAAGTGGCAAAATCTCTGAGCCCGGGTCAGGCATTCATCAAGATTGTGCACGGTGAACTGGTCACCGTGATGGGTGAGGCCAACGAACAGCTCAACCTGGCTGCCCAGCCGCCCGCCATCATCCTGATGGCCGGTCTGCAGGGGCCGGTAAGACCACCACGGTTGGCAAACTGGCCAAGCTGCTCAAAGAGCGCAGCAAGAAGAAGGTGCTGGTGGTCAGTGCCGACGTCTATCGCCCTGCGGCGATCAAGCAACTGGAGACCCTGGCCAGCGACATCGGCGTCGACTTCTTCCCGAGCGATGCCAGCCAGAAGCCGGTCGATATCGCCACCGCTGCCATCGATCAGGCGCGCAAGAAATTCTATGACGTGGTGATCGTCGATACCGCCGGTCGTCTGCACGTCGATAGTGAGATGATGGCCGAGATCCAGGATCTGCATGCCACCATCAAGCCGGTCGAGACCCTGTTCGTGGTCGATGCCATGACCGGTCAGGATGCCGCCAACACCGCCAAGGCGTTCAACGAAGCGCTGCCGCTCACCGGCGTGATCCTCACCAAGGCGGACGGTGATGCGCGCGGTGGTGCCGCGCTGTCTGTGCGCCACATTACCGGCAAGCCGGTGAAGTTTATCGGTATGGGCGAAAAGACCGATGCGCTGGAGCCGTTCCACCCGGATCGCCTCGCTTCCCGCATCCTCGGTATGGGCGATGTGCTCTCTCTTATCGAAGAGGTCGAGCGTAACGTCGATAAAGAGAAAGCGGCCAAGCTGGCCAGCAAGGTCAAGAGCGGCAAAGGCTTCGATCTGGAAGATTTCCGCGAGCAGTTGGCTCAGATGCGCAACATGGGCGGCATGATGGGGATGCTCGACAAGCTGCCCGGCATGTCCGGTTTGCCGGATAATGTGAAAGATCAGATGGATGACAAGCTCACCGTACGGATGGAGGCCATCATCAGCTCCATGACGCCCAAGGAGCGTGCCCATCCCGATCTCATCAAGGGTTCCCGCAAACGCCGTATCGCCGCAGGCTCCGGCATGCAGGTGCAGGACGTGAACAAGCTGCTCAAGCAGTTCACCGAGATGCAGCGCATGATGAAGAAAATGTCCGGCAAGGGCGGTATGCGCAAGATGATGAGTCAGATGAAGAACATGATGCCCCCGGTTTCGGTGGCGGCCGCGGCCCGTTCTGACTCGGCCCGCGTGTTGATGGGGGTCTGCAGCTGCAGGCCCCTTTTCATTGCGGCTCTGCGCAAAAAATGGCTGGCTTGGTTGCAATTATTACGAATCCAAGTAGAATTACGCGGCTTATTTTAAGCTAGGGTCCGCGTGTTTGCGGGCCTTGTTCATTAGATGTTAATGAGGACGATATGGTAACCATTCGTTTACAACGTGGTGGCGCGAAAAAGCGTCCGTTCTACCAGGTAGTAGTTTCTGACAGCCGTTGCGCCCGTGACGGTCGCTTCATCGAGCGCGTTGGTTTCTTCAACCCGGTTGCTGCTGGTTCTGCTGAAAAGCTGAACCTGGACCTGGCTCGTATCGAGCATTGGGTTGCTACTGGTGCCGCTGTTTCTGACCGCGTTGCCAAGCTGATCAAAGACGCTAAAAAAGCTGCTTAATCAGCTAAACGGTAAGGAGTTAAGGTGGAAAAACCTGTAGTTCTGGGCACCCTGGGTACCGTTTATGGCATCAAGGGCTGGCTTAAAGTGAACTCCTTCACCGATGTTGCCGAAGCGATTTTCGATTACAACCCCTGGCTGATCAATCAGAACGGGGTGTGGCGTGAACTCAAGGTCTCGGCCTGGAAGCGTCACAACAAGGGTCTGATCTGCAAACTCGATGGTATCGATGTGCGCGAAGATGCCCTGGCATTGACCAATGTCGAGATTGGTGTACCCGCCGATCTGTTGCCTGCGTTGCCGGAAGGTGAGTTCTATTGGCGTGACCTGATTGGTTGCTCCGTGGTGACCACCAAGGGATACGACTTGGGCAAGGTGACCGAATTGATGGAAACCGGCTCCAACGATGTGTTGGTGGTTGAGGCCAATGTAAAAGATGCCTTTGGTGCAAAGGAGCGGTTGATTCCGTTCCTGGAAGAGCAGGTGATCAAGCATATTGATCTGACTGCTCGAACAATCGAAGTTGATTGGGATCCTGGTTTCTAGTTTCCCGCGCTAACACGGGTGCCGGAGGTTTCTTATGTGGATTGGGGTCATTAGCCTCTTCCCTGAAATGTTCCGAGCCATTACCGAGCACGGGGTAACGGGTCGGGCCGTCAAGAGTGGCCTGCTGCAGATTGAGTGCTGGAACCCCCGGAGTTTACCCACGATAAACACCGTACGGTCGATGATCGTCCTTATGGTGGTGGGCCTGGCATGTTAATGATGGTTCAGCCGCTGCGTGACGCGATTCATGCAGCCAAGCAAGCGGCGGGAGACGGGGCGAAAGTCATCTATCTCTCTCCTCAGGGACGCAAGCTGACTCAAGCGGGCGTGACCGAGTTGGCGACGAATCAGAAACTGATTCTGGTAGCCGGTCGATACGAAGGTATCGATGAACGCGTGATACAAACCGAAGTCGACGAAGAGTGGTCTATCGGGGATTACGTGTTAAGTGGTGGCGAGCTGCCTGCCATGACCCTGATCGATGCGGTTTCGCGTCTGGTCCCCGGGGTTTTGGGCGATCAGGCCAGTGCCGAGCAAGACTCCTTCACAGATGGCTTGCTGGATCATCCCCACTACACTCGACCGGAGGTGTTGGATGGATTGGCGGTGCCCGAGGCGCTGACAAGCGGCAATCACGAAGTGATCAGACGCTGGCGACTCAAGCAATCGCTCGGACGAACCTGGCAAAGAAGGCCGGAACTTATTAACAACCTAGCTCTGACTGACGAGCAAGAATCACTTCTTGCCGAGTATGTCCGCGAAGTGCGTGACAGCGTTAAGTAGAGTTTTCAGTTTATCCTAGGTAAGGAAAGACAATGAGCAAGATTATTCAGCAGCTTGAACAAGAGCAACTGCGTACCGACATCCCGGCTTTTGCCCAGGGCGACACTGTACGTGTTCAAGTTCGTGTTAAAGAAGGTGGTAAAGAGCGTCTGCAGGCTTTCGAAGGCATCGTTATTGCCAAGCGTAACCGCGGTCTGCACTCTGCTTTCACCGTTCGCAAGATCTCCAACGGCGAAGGTGTTGAGCGTGTATTCCAGACTCACTCTCCGCTGATCCACAGTGTAGAACTGAAGCGTCGTGGTGATGTTCGCCGCGCCAAACTGTACTACCTGCGCAACCTGTCCGGTAAAGCTGCTCGTATCAAAGAGAAGCTCAACTAATTCGATTCGAATTGGTGTCGATATGTCGACAAATAGCTCGACAGGTAGTGAAAAGGCTCGCCAATGGCGAGCCTTTTTTGTATCGTTTATTGGCTATCTCGTTGCCGTTACTGGATGGTAATCCCCCGAAAAACTGAGGTGCTCATAAGTAGAATTTTCTCGTATCTTGAACGCAGGAGGTTCTACATGAAAACATCACGCTTTAGCGATGCACAGATTATCGCCATCCTCAAACAGGCCGAGTCTGGCTCACCCGTCCCTGAGCTCTGCCGTGAGCATGGCATCAGCTCCGCCACCTTCTACAAGTGGCGCTCCAAATTCGGTGGCATGGATGCTTCCCTCATGGCTCGCCTCAAAGAGCTGGAAGAGGAAAATCGTCGCCTTAAGAAGATGTATGCCGAGGAGCGCCTCAAGGCTGAGATCATCTCCGAGGCGATGGCAAAAAAGTGGTGACGCCATCTGCCCGCAGGGAGATGGCGACCAAGGCCGTGGCTCATTACGCTATCTCTATCCGCCTGGCTTGCCAGGTGTTCAAGGTGAGCGAGGGTTGTTATCGCTATCAGCCCGTGCTGGCCGATGAAAACCAGGAGATTGCCGACTGGCTGCTGCGCCTCACCACCAACCAGCGCAACTGGGGGTTCGGGCTGTGCTTTCTGTACCTGCGTAACGTCAAAGGCTTTGGCTGGAACCACAAGCGGGTCTACCGGATCTATCGGGCGCTAGAGCTCAATCTGCGGATAAAACCCAAGAAGCGGCTAGTGCGCGCTAAGCCGGAGCCGTTGGCAGTTCCTGATCAACCGAATCAATGTTGGTCGATGGACTTTATGCATGACCAGCTCAGCGATGGTCGCTCGGTGCGGTTGTTTAATGTGATCGATGACTTCAACCGCGAAGCACTGTGCATCGAGGTGGACTTTTCCTTGCCTGCCTCGCGAGTCAAACGGGCACTGGAGCAGGTCATCGAGTGGCGGGGCAAACCAGCCGCAATCCGCTGTGACAATGGCCCGGAATACATCAGCGAAGAGCTCAAGTGCTGGGCGCAGCAGAAGGGGATTGTGCTGAGGTATATCCAGCCAGGCAACCCACAGCAGAATGCCTACATCGAGCGATTTAACCGCACGGTGCGTTACGACTGGCTGGGCCATTACCTGTTTGAGTCACTGAATGAGTTACAGGAATTTGCCACGAACTGGCTGTGGGTTTATAACCATGAGCGGCCCAATATGGCGCTGGGTGGCTACACACCGAAACAGCGCCTGGCCCAGGCCGCATGACCTCTACTTTTGAGTGCCCTAAAAATGGGGGGATTACCGGATGACGCGTACTACCGAGTTGTCGCGCCCGAAGGGGCCTGGCACATAGTCGTCCGCAGCCCAGTCATTCTCGTAGCGGGTTTCCCCTGCTGGTGTGATGAGCTGATAGCAATATTCGAAGTAACCCGGGCCGTCGGTCGGCAGATTAAGGGTGGCTTTGAACTCGCCGCTCTTCATTCGTTTCAGCTCGACCGGTTGCCACTGGGTGAACTCGCCGATCAGCATCACCTGTTCCGCCTCTGCGCGGCCTCTTTCTCTACAGCAAAGGTCACCTTGACCTCCGGCTTGGACTTCAAAAACTGTTTGATCAGTGGCATGACGCCTCCTTGCCCGTGAGTTTAAAATGTCTCCTGTCTATTTTTATACCACCATATGACAAAATTATTGATAAGACAGATCACGTCGGCAAGGCAAAATAGCGTTGCAGCAAACTGTGGGTGAAGTCGATCTTGAGATAGAAGCCTCGGGGCAGGGTCATGATGGGTTGACCATCGCGGCCGATGGCGCGAGTCAGCGCCTTGTTGTTGGCCGCCTTGGGACGCAGTTGCATCACCTGGCCGTGGCGAGCGCTGATCTGCTCCACTTCCCCCAGCACTATCATGTCCATCAGCTCCTCCCAATCCTGACGCAGTAGCCTATCTTCCTCTTCACTCGGGCTCCACATCAGCGGCATGCCGACCCGTCGCTCGCCAACCGGGATCTCCCGACTGCCTTCCACCGGGATCCAGAGTACCCGGGAGAGCTTGTTGCGCACGTTTGACGCCTCCCAGCGCTGGCCACTGACACCGATCAGCGGGGCAACGCAGACGAAGGTGGTCTCCAGTGGTTTGCCTTGAGGATCCACGGGGATCGTCTTGAGTTCGATCCCCAGCTCCGGGAAGTCCTGTTCCGGCTTGCTCCCTGCGCTGGCCCCCAGTTGCAGCTCGATCAACTGACCGACCCACCCCTTGTCACGGCGCAGATCGTTGGGCACTGTGACGCCAGCTTCGGCGGCCAGCTGCGCCAGCGTGAAGCCGGCCATGGCATAGGCTCGGCTCAATAACTCCTGCTCGGATTGGGGATTGCTTGGCATAGTTGGCTCCATCTTGCTCGCCGTATTCTAACAGGAGAGGATCCCGAGAAGGATCGCTGTTTTTATAACCGATCCTGAGTGGATAAGATCAAATGCAGAGAATTTGGGGGCTATCAGCTCATCATTATGATTTTAAAGGATTTTGTCTGGTTTATCGAGCAGTGCTGCTGGCCTGGTTTGACCTCGAAATAGTTGTCCAAGGGTTTGTGCATGATGTTACACACAGTTATCCACAGAAATCTTGGATAAGTGGATGAAAGTGGGTGGCATCGCTGATTTGTTACAAAAAATTGTGAATGCCACCCCATTTTTACCGGGCAAATAGGGTAGATGTTGTGCCTCTCTTGTGGATAATTTCGCCACGGTGGATCTTTGAACAGTTGAACTTGTTCACAATCAGGATCATGGATCTTGCTCTTGGGGTGACATGGATCTAGATCCAGTTATTTTGTCTCAACTTAATGTATAGTAAGGTATTTTTATCTTTGGTGTTGCTGGGTGACGTGGAGGGGGCTTGCCGCGCACAGGTGAAAAGTACTGTATATACCCGTTTGCTAACAGCTTTATGCACAGTCTGGGTGGGCAACTTGGCCCAGTTGATCCTTGGATTTGTTTATAAGTCGGCTTGAAATTGAAAGTTATTCATGAGTGGGGGATCGCAGTCCCTGTTTGCTGCCACGAGGTGAATGTGGAACAATCCCCTTATAGATTCAGCCTTTATAAGGTGATCACGTGATAGATGGTGACGGGTTTCGTCCCAATGTCGGTATCGTGATCTGTAACCGTGAAGGACAAGTGTTGTGGGCTAAACGCTATGGGCAGCACTCCTGGCAGTTTCCGCAGGGGGGTTGATGATGGTGAAACGCCAGAGCAGGCCATGTATCGAGAGCTGTATGAGGAGATAGGCCTCAAGCCCGAAGATGTGACCATCATGGCCACCAGTCGTAACTGGCTAAAGTACCGTTTACCCAAACGTCTTGTCCGCTGGGACAGTTCACCGGTCTGTATTGGCCAAAAGCAAAAATGGTTCCTGTTACAACTTGGTCCGGGCAGGGAATCGCGGATCCAGTTTGGCTGTCATGGCCATCCCGAATTTGACGATTGGCGTTGGGTCAGCTTCTGGTATCCGGTCCGTCAGGTTGTCTCGTTCAAGCGGGAGGTTTACCGCCGGGTCATGAAGGAGTTTGCCCCGCTGGCGATGCCGGCGCCGGTACCGGCAGTTCAGGTCAACAAGAAGGATGGGCGGCGCAACCGCGCCCGTTAAGGAGCACAGATTAGTTGTTAACGGAACTCAGACGTATCGTCGAGAGCATGGCCGAGGCCAATACCCTCGAGCAGGCCTTGCAGGCATTGGTCAGTCAGACCCGGTTGGCCATGATGGTGGACTGCTGTTCCGTTTATGTCTCAGAACCCGAGATGCGCCGCTACCGGCTGGCTGCGACCGATGGTCTGGCCGAGTCGGCGGTGGGCAAGGCTACCTTACCGTTCGAGCAAGGCATCGTCGGTCTGGTGGGTCAGCGGGAAGAGCTGATCAACTTGGCTGATGCCCCCGCGCACCCCAGTTTCAAATTCCTGCCCGATGTGGCCGAAGAGGCGTTTCGCTCTTTCCTCGGCGCCCCCATCATGCACCAGCGTCAGGTGGTCGGTATTCTGGTGGTGCAGCAGAAAGAGAGCCGCCGCTTCGATGAGGGGAGGAGTCCTTCATGGTCACCCTGGCGGCCCAGCTGGCGGCCCGGATCGCCCAGGCGCAGGCCAAGGGGTGGTTGCAGAAGACCGACTGGAGCAAGCCGCTGCGCGGTATTGCCGGGGCCAGCGGTATCGCCATGGCCAAAGCCTGGGTGTGGCGGCCGCGCAAGGCGCTCTCGTCCATTACCCCGCGCAAGGATGAAGACCATGCCAGCCAGTTGGAACGGCTGGAGCTGGCGGTGGAGGAGGTTCGTCACGATCTGGAGAGCTTGGCGCTGCGTTTTCGCGAGAGCTACAGCCAGGATTCGGTGGCGATCTTCGACATTTACCTCCATCTGCTGAACGATCCCGGCTACATCAAGCCCATTCGCAACAAGGTGAGCAAGGAGCACTGGACGGCGGTCTCGGCGGTCAAGCTCATCAGCGATCGCTTGATCGAGCAGTTCAAGGGGATGAAGGATCCCTATCTGCAGGAGCGCTCCACCGATGTGAAGGACATCGCCCAGCGGCTGATCAGCCGCTTGGTGCAGAACGAACCGGAACATATCGCCATCGGCGAGCCGGTGGTGCTGGTGGCCGATGAGGTGACCGCCACCATTTTGGCAGAAGTGCCCCGCGAATATCTGACCGGAGTGGTCTCGCTCAAGGGGGGGACCAACTCCCACGCCGCCATTCTAGCGCGCGCCATGGGGGTGGCCGCCATCATGGGGGTCGATCTGCCCCTTGGCGACATCGGTGGTCGCATGCTGGTGGTCGATGGCTACAGCGGCGATCTCTTCATCGAACCCAATCAGGTGATCCTGACCGAGTATCGTCAGCTGCTTAGCGAAGAGCGGGTGCTCGATACCCTGGTACGCAGCGTCGACAACCTGCCATCCGAGACGGCCGACGGCACCAAGGTCTCCCTGCTGCTCAACGCCGGGCTAAGTGCCGATACCGAGATTTCCCTCAATCAATTGGCGGACGGGGTGGGCCTCTATCGCACCGAGATCCCCTTTATGCTGCAGGAGAGCTTCCCCTCCGAGTGGGAGCAGACTGCTCGCTATCGCGGTATTCTGGAGACCTACCGCAACCGGCCGGTCTGTATGCGGACGCTGGATGTGGGCGGCGACAAACCGTTACCTTATTTCCCCATCGTCGAGGAAAACCCCTTTCTTGGCTGGCGGGGGATCCGGATCACCCTGGATCACCCCGAACTGTTTCTGGTGCAGCTCAAGGCGATGCTGCGGGCCAGTGAAGGGCTGGACAATCTGGCCATCATGCTGCCGATGATCAGCAGCGTCAGCGAAATCAAAGCCTCCCGTCGTCTGCTGGATCAGGCGTGGCGGGAAGTATCGGAAGAGGCGGCCAGCCGCGATGCGGTGATCCGCTACCCCAGCCTCGGGGTGATGATCGAGGTGCCCTCCGCCCTCTTTATCTTGCCGGAGATGGCGCCGCTCATCGACTTCTGGTCGGTGGGCAGCAATGACCTGACCCAGTACCTGCTGGCAGTGGATCGCAACAACTCCCGGGTTGCCAACATCTACGATGCCTTCCATCCTGCGGTGATCCGCGCCCTGCAACAGCTGGTTGACGCCTCCCACCGTTACCAGAAGCCGGTGTCGGTCTGTGGCGAGCTGGCCGGTGATCCGGTCGGTGTGCTGCTGCTGCTGGCCATGGGCTATCGCCGCTTCAGTATGAACACCCACAACATCGCCCGGATCAAGTACGTGCTGCGCCAATCGACCCTGAGTGAGCTGACCGAGCTGCTTGCCGACGGTCTCAAGCATGACAATCCCCATGTGCTGCGCGGCCTGTTTGCCCGCTATCTGGAGGAGCACGGTTTGGGCGGCTTGCTGCGCGCCGGCCACAAACCGAAAATCGGTTGATTGATAAACATGCCTTGTCCCTGCTGGCGAATGATCGGAAAATGCGGCTTTTCTTATGACTGGGGCCGCTTATGCAGCACGATGGATATTGGGTTTTCTCGCAGATTGATCCCGTAGCATTCAGTTTGGGACCACTATCGGTACGCTGGTATGGTCTCATGTACCTGTTTGGTTTCGCTTTTGCCATGTGGCTTGCCGGTCGTCGCGCCGATGCACCGAACAGTGGCTGGACCCGCAACGAGGTGTCGGATCTGCTGTTCTACGGTTTCCTCGGGGTGATCCTCGGTGGCCGTGTCGGTTACGTGCTGTTCTACAACTTCGATATGTTCCTCGCGGATCCCACCTACCTGTTCAAGATCTGGACCGGCGGTATGTCGTTCCACGGCGGTCTGATCGGGGTGATCACCGCGATGATCTGGTTTGCCCACAAGACCAAGCGCCACTTCTTCACCGTGGCCGACTTTGTGGCACCGCTCATTCCGTTCGGTCTCGGCGTCGGCCGCATCGGCAACTTCCTCAACGGCGAGTTGTGGGGGCGGATCACCGATGTGCCTTGGGCCATCATCTTCCCTGAGGCGGGCCCCGAGCCGCGTCACCCTTCCCAGCTCTACCAGTTCGCACTGGAAGGGGTGGTGCTGTTCATCATCCTCAACCTGTTCTGGCGCAAGAATCCGCCTCGTGGTGCCATCTCCGGCATGTTCCTGCTGTTCTACGGCCTGTTCCGCTTCCTGGTGGAGTTTGTGCGCCAGCCGGACAGCCAGCTCGGCCTCTATTTCCAGGAGATCAGCATGGGCCAGATCCTCTCCACCCCGATGATTATCGCCGGTGCGCTGATGATCTGGGCTGCTTACCAGCGCCCGCAGCTGTTCGGTAACAGCGTCAAGGAGGCAAAGTAATGCGAGCCTATCTCGACCTGATGCAGAAGATCCTCGATGAGGGCACCGTCAAGTCAGACCGTACCGGCACCGGCACCGTCTCCCTGTTCGGCCATCAGATGCGCTTCAATCTGGCAGAAGGTTTCCCGTTGGTGACCACCAAGAAGTGCCACCTGCGATCGATCATTCATGAGCTGCTCTGGTTCCTCAATGGCGATACCAATACCGCCTATCTGAAGGAAAATGGCGTCAGTATCTGGGATGAGTGGGCAGACGAGAACGGCGATCTGGGGCCGGTTTATGGCGCTCAGTGGCGCTCCTGGCCTGCGGCCGACGGGTCTGTCATCGACCAGATCCAGAAAGCGGTGGATGACATCAAGCACAACCCGGATTCGCGCCGCATCATTGTGTCTGCCTGGAACGTGGGTGAGCTGGACAAGATGGCGCTGGCTCCTTGCCACGCCTTCTTCCAGTTCTATGTGGCGGACGGCAAGCTCTCCTGCCAGCTTTACCAGCGCAGCTGTGATGTGTTCCTCGGCCTGCCGTTCAACATCGCCAGCTACGCCCTGCTGACCCATATGATGGCTCAGCAGTGCGATCTGGAAGTGGGTGACTTCGTCTGGACCGGTGGTGACGTGCACCTCTACTCCAACCACATGGAGCAGACCGCGCTGCAGCTCTCCCGCGAGCCCCGTCCGCTGCCGACCCTGGTGATCAAGCGCAAACCCGACTCCATCTTCGACTACCAGTTCGAGGATTTCGAGATCGAGGGTTATGACCCCCATCCCGGGATCAAGGCGCCCGTCGCCATCTGATCGAAAGGCGCCTCAGGGCGCCTTTTTTATGCATCTTAATAATTGAATAATCACTTTATTGACTAATTAGATGATAGTTTGAGGCGAGGTGGAAACCTGCTGACAGCAGATATGTTCTATTTTGCATTCGGTTTTTCCGTTGTGTTGAGCAGTAAGAAACGATTTTTCATTGGTTGTTGCAGGGGATAGACTCAAAATAAAGCAATTCGGTGGAAAATTTAACCATGAGTGATGTAATCAAAAAGTTTCTGAAGCTGGAGGCTGCCTCCGGAATTATTCTGATCATGGCTGCCATGCTGGCCATGATTTTAGCCAATACCGCGCTGGCTGGCGGGTATCAGGCGTTTCTCGATACGCCGGTGCAGGTGCGCATCGCAGCCCTCGACATCAACAAGCCGCTGCTGCTCTGGATCAACGATGGCTTCATGGCGATCTTCTTCCTGCTGGTTGGCCTGGAAGTAAAGCGTGAAATGCTGGAAGGGGCGCTCTCCACCCGGGTGCAGGCGACCTTCCCGGCCATCGCGGCGGTGGGTGGCATGATGGCGCCGGCCTTGATCTACGCCTTTTTCAACTATTCGGACGACGTGGCGCGCGCTGGTTGGGCGATCCCGGCTGCAACCGATATCGCCTTTGCCCTCGGGGTGATGGCGCTGCTTGGCAAGCGGGTGCCGGTGAGCCTCAAGGTATTCTTGCTGGCGCTCGCCATCATGGATGACCTGGGCGTCATCATCATCATCGCGTTGTTCTACACCCAGCAGCTGTCGCTGGCTGCGTTGACGGTTGGTATTCTGGCGACCCTGACGCTGTTCTGGATGAACCGCCGAGGTGAGGACAGGATCAGCCTCTACATGCTGGTCGGTCTGGTGCTCTGGGTTGCGGTGCTCAAGTCTGGCGTACATGCGACCCTGGCGGGAGTGGTGGTGGGCTTTATGGTTCCGCTGAATGGCAAGCGTTACGCCTCGCCGCTCAAGTATCTGGAGCATGCCCTGCACCCCTGGAGTGCCTATCTGATCCTGCCGCTGTTTGCCTTTGCCAACGCAGGGGTATCCCTTCAGGGGATTGGTCTCTCCTCCCTGCTGAGCCCGGTACCGATGGGGATCATGCTGGGGCTGTTTATCGGCAAGCCGCTCGGGGTGTTCACCATCAGCTGGCTGTCGGTCAAGCTGGGCATCGCCCAGTTGCCGCCCGGGGTCAACTTCAAGCAGATCTTTGCGGTCAGCATCCTCTGTGGCATCGGGTTTACCATGTCGATGTTTATCGCGTCGCTCGCCTTCGAGCACGGTGGGCTGGATTACGGCAGCTACTCTCGCCTCGGGATCCTGGCGGGTTCTACCATGGCGGCGGTGGTCGGTTATCTGGCCTTGCGCATGGCCCTTCCCAAGGGTGAAGGGGAACAGAGTACGGAGGGACTATGAAGCTACATACAGGGTTGTTGATGCTGTTGCTGAGCCCCGCGGCATGGGCCGGCGGGTTGGAGGATTGCAAGCAGGACGCCACCTCGGCGAACTGCTCTGCCTATCTGAATGGAGTGGTAGACAGCGCCCTGCTGCTGGGGGACAAGCAGGCCAAGGCGCGCTTTGGCGAGACCTTCTCCGAGCGGGCGCTGAGCAGCCGGGCTGGCGAGCGGGTTAAACACTCCAACAAGCGTTATTGCGCTGACCGGATGCCGGACAAGGCACGCCTCAAGGCCAGCCTGATGGAGCAGTTTGGCGCGAACAAGGTTGACTCGGTCAGCGACATGTATGACATTCTGGCGGTTGAACTCAGCTGCTACCGGAGTCCGCGCACCGCGGGAACCCCATCGGATGTCACACCTTAACTACAACCATCTCATGTACTGCTGGCAAATATAGTCGTTTAAATTCAGTCACTTTGGTGTGTTGTGCTGATTGGTGGCGGCAAAGTGGCGGCAGGGGGATCTGATGATCGGGAAAGGCGGCAGCGCGTTGGCTCTGCCGCCTTTTTGTTTTTGCCTTGGTTACTCCTCGACTTCCGGCAGGTCGGCGATGGCGACTTCCAGGCTGACGCTGTTGGTGTAGCCGCTGTTGGTCAGGCTGTGGCTGACTTTGGTCAGCACCCAGTCGGCCTCGTCGATCTGCTGTTTGAACCCCTGACGGCGGTGGGCTGTTCCGGGTAGAGCTCGGGGCGGCCGGTGGCGAGGGTGATCTCGAACTCGGCAACCCCGCGTTGCAGCCGATCCCACTCGGCGCGGGCGGCGCGCAGGGCGTTGGTTTTGTTGGCGTAGATGTGGCGCAGCACTTTGACGTTTTCACTGTCGCCAACCAGCAGTTCGCGGCCCTCCTTGTCGATGGTGGTATCACTTGGCAGCGCCGGTTCCTGCTTTGGCTTGGTCTTGCGCTTGGTGGTCGAGCCTTCGGTGGTGGCCGTCTTCGGGTCGTGCCAGTTGGCTGACACGCCGGTGTAGGCGTCGCGGTCAGCGACGGCGAAGCGGTGCTGATCGCCATCCTGGCGGGTGATGATGACAGAGGGGAGCGGTTTGCCGCTGGCGGTGAGCCCCTTGCCCTGGCCGATAAAGAGCAGCCGCCCCGATTTGATGGAGGTCAGGGCGCCGCATTGACCGGCCAAGCGGGTAATGAAGGCGGGGTCGCTCTCGTTCTGCTGGTCGATGTGGTCGATCTGCATGCCCTTGAAGCGTTCGGCGCAGGCGGGGATCAGGCTGTGGCGCTGGGCGATGGCATCGACAATGCTGCCGACTGTCTGCTGGTGATAGCTGGTCTGGCGTAGCTTGTTGAGGTTGCCGCGCAGATCGGCCGATTTGCCCCTGATGGTGAGCCTGTCCGGGGCGCCGGTGTGCTCCACCTCATCGATGGTGTAATCCCCCTTATCAACCAGCGGTTGGCCCTGCCAGCCGATCATGACGCGCATTCTGGCGCCCCGGCGCGGCATCGCCAGCCTGCCGTCGCTGTCGTCGAGTTCGATGTCGATGGTGTCGGCTTCAAACCCGCGATTGTCGGTGATGTTGAGGCTCATCAGGCGGGGGCGGATAGTGGCTGACACATCCGTGCCGTCGATCAGCAGCTGGTAAGCCGGGGCGGGGTGATCGGCACTGCTCAGCCCCGCGCCGGTACCGAGCTGGCCGATCTGGCTGGTCAGGTTGGTGGCGATGCGCCCGAGGTTCATCGGATCAGCCCTCCGATCTTGTTACCGACCGAGCCGATCAGCTTTTGCAGGCCGAGGCGGTTGGCGATGTTGCCGATCACCCGGCCCTTGATCTTGGCTTCCAGGCTGCTGCTCTCTTCATCGATGCGCTTGAGCTTCATCGAAAACTCGATTTTGCGGGCGGCACCATCGGCGAAAAACTCGGATCGGCCAACGCTGGTCGACTCGATGACGAAATAGCCGCGCACCCGGCCGGTGCCCTCGATGAGGGGGAAGGCTTGCCCGGTGTCGGCCATGGTATGCAGCAGCTCGAGCGAGACCTCGCCGCCGGTGAGCTCCGGGTAGAGGGTGCCGCTCAGGCTGATGGTCTCCTCGTCTTTGCCGGTGAACTGGTAGGCCGGTGTGGTGCCCACGCGCGGATTGCCTGGGTGGCGCCAGCTGCGCTCGTCCTGCGCCGCTTGCGGGGCGAAGGTTGAGCGCATAAACACGAAGAATCCCAGTGTCATCATCATGATGCGGCTCCTTAGTTGGTGTCACGCAGGGTCGAGCGTTGGCGGGCGGCGGCCGAGCGCTCGCGCTGTTGCAGGCGCTTATCGATTTCAGCGGCCAGATCTTGCGGCGATTGCCCCGGCTGCTGGGTGATGTTGATAGGAGCATTGACCACGGTGCTTCCTCCCCTGCCGCCCTTGCCAGTGGCTTGGGTTGGTAGAATGCGGCGCCATAACCGCTGGCGCCCGGTGCGGCCAGTCCACCGCCGCCAGCATAGGCGGGCGTTGCCGTGGTGATCTTGACGTCGCTGCCGCCTTTCATCCAATCCGGGAGATAGTCGGTGACCGCCTTTATTTTCTCCATCAGCGATGCCCATTTCGCGCTAATGCCATCAATGAGCCCCTGAATAATGGCCTTCCCTTTGGCCATTGCCCCGGCTGGCAAGGTGTCGAAGAACGCCCAGATATCATTCCAATGCGTAATCAGCATGCCTATTGGCGTCCATGAGAACAGCTCCTTAAGCAGATCCCAGAACGCACCGAGCGGGGCTTTACACTGTTCCCAGACGGCGGCCAATGCTGGGCCGATCTTGTCCCAGTTTGAGTAGACCGCATAGGCGGCTGCGGCGATGGCTGCAATAGCCATGATGATCCATCCCACCGGGGTGGTCAGCATGGCGATGCCGAGGCGCACAAACCCACCGGCCAGCATTTTTAGCACGGTGCCGAGCGGCCCGGCGGCGATCGTCATGTAGGAGATCCCCATCCGCAGCATGGCGAACGGGCCGATTAGGCCAGCAATCACCACCATCAGCGATCCCCCGACAAAGGCCGCGGCGGCGATAGCGGCTGATACTCGTACCAGCGTTGATGACAGCTCCGGGTTAGCGCGCATCCAGTCACCCACGCCCTGCACCATGCTGGTCAGGCTCTGAATTAACTGGCGCAGCGGGCCGCGCTCGGTTTGCAGCATCTGGATGCCGACGTCATCCCACGCGCTGGATAGGTTGTCGATATCCCCCAGCGCGTTGTTGGCCATGGTTCCCGCCACATTGGCGGCCTCGCCCTGGGCACCGCGCAGGGTCTGGATCAACTCCTGCAGCTTGCCGGTTCCGGCCTGTTCTGACAGCACCGCCAGCGCCGAGAAGGCCTCTTCCCCTGCGATGGCCTTGAGCAATCCGGCGCGCTTGGCGTCCCCCATCTTTGAGGTCTTTTTATAAATCTCTTCGAGGATTGCCGGCAGCTGGCGCAGGTTCCCCTTGGCGTCTGCGGTCTTGATGTTGAGCTCTTCAAGCGCATCAGCGGCCTGTTTTGGTGGTGCGGCCATGCGGCTTAAGATGGCGCGCATGGCGGTGCCGCCCATGCTGCCCTGAATACCTGCATCACCGAGCTTGCCAGCCATAGCTGAGGCGGTTTCCAGATCGACGCCGAGGCCCGCAGCAACAGGCGCCACATATTTCATGGTGTCGCCGAGCATGGCCAGATCGACGTTGGCGCGGGTGAAGGTGCCCACCATCACATCGCCCAGCTTGCCCATCTGGTCAGCTGGCAGCTTGAAGCCGGTCAGGATATTGGATCCGATATCTGAGGCTTGGGCAATCTCAACACCGCCCGCCTTGGCCAAGTCGAGTACGCCCGGCATGGCATCGCGTATCGCCTTAGGGCTGAAACCGGCCATCGCCAGAAATCCCTGGCCCTGCGCCGCTTCTCCGGCGGTAAAGGCGGTCTTTGCGCCCAGCTCACGGGCCTGCGCGGTGAGGGCGGCCAGATCGGCACTCCCTCCCTGCAGGCGAGTCAGCGCCTGTACCTTTGACATCTCCTGCTCAAAGCCCATGGCTTTACCTGCCACACCCCATCCCTTGTAAAGCGCCGCGCCGCCCATGGCAGCACCGGCGGCACCATAGCCAGCCAGCGCGCCACGGGCATTCATGGTTTTGTCATAGGTGCTGCGAGCAGCGGCATATTTTTGCTGCTGCACGGCGGCTTTGGCGAGCTGGTCACGCTGGGCCTTTAGCGCGTCATTTGCGCCAGCCAGATCGCGCTTGAGTTGGCGCTGGGTGGCGCTGAGTTGTTTGGTGCTGATGCCCGCCTGTTGCAGGGCGTTTTTGGTTTCGCCATAGCGGGCGACCAGTTGCCGTTCGGTGGTGGTGAGGTCGCGCACTTTCTGGCGCGCGGCTTCCAACTCGCGGGTCATGGCTTTGGTCGGATTGGCGGTATTGGCCAGCGCCTGCGCCATGCGCTGGGCGTTGGCCTGCGCTTGGCCGAGCTCGGTGCGGGTGGCGCCGATCTGTTTGCCGAGGGTGCGATAGCCGTCAATCTGGCCGCTCTGCTTTTCCAGCTCGCGGATGCGCGCTTTGGTATCGGCCAGATCTTTGGCAGTGGTGCGGCTTTGGCCTGATACGGCCTTGAGGGGGCGGTTAGTTTGTCCACCGCCCCGAGCAGGATTTGTAACTTGAGGTTGCTCATTGTTCGTCGGCCCCGTTGATCTGGTTGTGTCGCTCAACGAGGCGTTGGTGCCAGCCCATCAGCTCGTCGAGCTCCATGGCCGCCATTTCAGAGAGCGGCCAGTGGGCGATGATGGCGATATCTGCCATCAGGTCGTCTATGCAGTGAGGTAGGCCTCCTGCTGCGAGCCCATCAAAAAACCGACCACCACGACCCCGGCCTTGAGCAGATCAGCCGGGTCCATGTCTCCCACTTCCTTTTCGGTCAGGTCGGTGATGCGGGGCAGCAGTTTGATAAGGGTATCGACGTTCATCTGGACGATGTCCATGGTGTTGAGGCCGCGCAGGCTGGCGGCCTTTTTGGGGCTGCGAATGGTCAGGCTGGTGATGGTGGTTTCGCCGCGCTTGATGGGGGTGTCTAAGGTGATCTCTTTGTGTTCCATGGTGTTGCCCTTGTTCGGTATGCAGTAACGGGCGGCAGTGCCGCCCGAATGGGGTGGGGTGGATTAGAGGCCGATGTTTTTGCGGTGCTCGGCCATGCGGTCGACGCCATCAGGGCCGATCTCGATCAGGTTGACGGTGTCAATCTCGTGGATGACCTGGCCGTTGATGGTCTCTTTGTAGTAGGTGCAGGTCATGCTGACCTTGGTCTGGGTGTTGTCACCGTCTTTGTAGGTGCCCCGGTCGATCTCTTTGGCGCGGCCACGGCAGACGATTTCGACGGCGGTGGTTTCGCCGGTGTCATCACGCTGGATGGAGCCTGAGAAGCGGAGCAGGGTGCCGTCTACTTTCGGCTCGCCGAGCAGGCCGATCACCTCTTCGCCGTAGCCGCCCATGGTGAACTCGACATCGAGGGCGCCATCATCGAGGCCCATGTCGATGTTGGCGGCACCCGGCATGCCGCCGCCGCGATAGGCTTCAAACTTGCGGCTCAGCTTGGGCGGGGTGAACTCTTCGGCGATGCCGATCCAGTTTTCGCCGTTGCCGAACAGGTTGAACTTCTTGAGTTTGCGAGGGAGTGCCATTTTTTAGGCTCCTTATGCGGCTGCGACTTTGGCAGCGAAGTCGATTAGGTACTCGTCGGTGATCTCTTGCATCAGACCGAGGTCTTCGAGTGGCGGCACCGGGGTGTAGTTGTAACGGATGCGCAACTTACCGGCTTTGAGCGTGTCTTTGTCGTTCAGGGTGTCGTCATACCAGCAGTTCGCGCCGATGAGGTAGCCGAGGTTGACCAGTTCGCGCAGCTTGGCGTTGATGCCCTCGATGATGTCTTTGACCAGGGTGGGGGTCATGGGTTTGTCAACGGCCCACATGTGCGCCTCGGCGATGGTGTCGGCGAGGATCTGGGCGGTGCGGGTGTAGTTTTCAAACTGGAACAGCTTGTCATCGGAGCAGGTGCGGTTGCCCCAGAAGCGCATCCCTTCGCGGCGGATCAGGCAGGTGATGTCGTTTTCGTTGAGCAGGCCCGCGTCGGTGTCGGGGTTTTGCAGCTCCCAATAGACGGCTTTGGTGAGGCCTTCCACGCCCGGCACACCGACGTTGGAGAGGGTTTTATGCCAGCCGATCTCTTTGTCGATTTTGGCGCGCAGGGCCATGGCCACGGCGACGGCATCGCACGGCATCTGGGCATCGGCTGTGGTGTCCCATTTGGTGAAGTCACCGTAAATCAGCATCAGTTCGCGGTCGCTAAATCCCTCGCGATAGAGTTTGACGTCGCTGATGGTGTCGCCCACGGCGTGGGCATAGCAGAAGGCGCGCAGGGATTGCGCCACGGCGGTCAGCGCGGCGGTAACTGCCAGGCTGTCATGGCCCGGCACCCCGAGGATGCGCGGGCGCACACCGACCACGGATTCGGCGCGCTTGAGTGCTTCCAGCCCGGTTGGCACTCCATCGAGGCCAATGGTGCCGATAATGTTGGAGGTGGTGGCGGCGGTATCTACGCCTTCGTCCACGCGCACCACTACGACCGGGGTTTTCGCGATCATGTCGATGATTTGCAGGGTGCGTTTTAAGTTGCCGGTGGTGCCAGCCTTGCCGATGGCGTCGGTGAGGTTGGTAAACAGCACGGGTTTGTTGAGGGGGAACACCTCGTCGTCAGCGTCTGTACTGACCAGCACGGCACCGATGATGGCCGTGGCGATGGTGCGGATGGTGCGGGTACCGTCATTGATTTCGATGACGCGCACCCCGTGGTGGTATTGGTCGAGTGCCATGCGGCGATCTCCTGTGTCTGGGCGGAGTAAATTCGGGCATGGTCATGATGCAGGCAGGCGGGGCTGGGCTGTTAACGGTCGGTGTTGTCGGGCCGGTGCTCACAACAAGCGGCGGTGGCTGGGCAAAGAACACCCCGCACGGGGCGGGGTGGTGTCTGGCTCATAGGGTTATACGGTGGAGGGATCCCCCGGGCGCGGAGGCCACGCTGGGTTCTCAGGCCATCCAGGCTGGCTGCGAACATCCGGCAGCTCGTAGCGATAGCGCTGCCATTGCGCCAACAGCTCGACATCGGCCTCCTTGGCATATCCGCCATCCACGGCAGGGCGTAGGCGTTCAATCTCGCCTGCGGCGGCGTGATCGAGCTGGGTCAGCATCAGCTCTGCCATCTGTTGCGCTGACGGTTCCGGGCGGCCCTGCAAAACAGGATATCCATCGACTATGGCGATCTCTTGCTGGCCACTCTGGCCGTTGACCAGCCGTTCATAGTCCCCCGGCCTGAGCTCGACCGCGGTGTGTGGAATATTGTCGCCATGAATCGCCGTCAGGTAGAACCCTTTGGACTCAGGATCGTATTTGTACATGATGGTCTCCTAATATCCGATGGCGATATATCGCATGATGTAGTTGCTTCCTGATGCTGCCTTGACCCCGATTTGATAGGTCGATAACGACGGGAAACCCATGGCGGCAGTGGGATAAATGGCGCCTGCAGGGTTGTCAAAGGAACATACCCCTTGAAATGCCGCAGTTGGGAATGCGATGGGCAATGAACCGGTGGCAGTTGAGTTTGTAGTCACAGAAATACTGCCCCACTGAATGATCAGCCCCCCATCCATGTAGGAAACGCAAGATACCCAGCGTAAGAGAAGGATGCAGCAAAGCCTGCGCGCAACTTCTTTGGGGTTATTGCAACATCATCTGCTGCACCCGCATTCGTCTGCGCCTGAGTTGCTACTTTCATCAATCCAAGCACGGCTTCACTGGCTTGCTTTACCCATCCCCATAGGGTTTTCACTGTAACAACGGCATCGGCCTTTTGATTGGCTGTGACCGTTTCATTCACCTCTGCCTGGGTGGCATAGCGGGCAAATCCCTTGGCCGTTTCGCTGGCATCCGGGTGCTCTCGGCTTTGCTTGTGCGCCGCCATCACGTCATCGACATATTTGCGGGTGGCCAGCACTACTGATGGGTCAATCTTGAGTTCGACGGCGGCGGTGTTGCTGACGATAAACACCATGCGGATCACCTGGGTGCGGCCAGCGCCTGAGGTGAGCAGCGGTTTGTAGGTGTCCGGGCAGTTGGCGACGGCCATCAGGGTTCCGGCATCGTCAAACAGGCCGATTTCTCGAATCCACCAATCGCCCACGTCCTCGGGGATCACTTGTTCGGCCACCATCTGCGAGGCGCTGAGCGGGTCAACGAACAGGGTGTTGATGGCGGCGCGGCGGCGTTCCTTGACCAACGCGGTCATGGCCGGATTGGGGGTGACGGCGGCGCCATTGCCATCGCCCACGGCCATGTGGGTGAATTTTACGGTGGTGCCCAGTGCTAGCGCATTGGCCAGCTTGGCGGCACCGGCTGTGGTTAGCGTCGCAAAGTAGGTGCTCATGCTGTTGCTGTCCCCGGTCTGATGGTGAGTGTGTCGATGGTGTGGGTGATGCCGCCATGCCAGTCGCTCACCTGCGCGGTGACCGGCCCCGGCTCGTAGGGATAGATGGTGATCTCATCGCCCAGGTAGCAGGCGGCTCCGAGATAGAGCGGGCCGCGCGATTCCAGGCTGATAGCCAGCCCGGTCATGTGGCGGGTGAGCGGCTTGGCGTCATCAATCAGGCGCTCGAGCTCGGTATACATGGTGCTGGTGATTCCGGTGTCGAGTACGCCGATATCCAGCGCGAAGGTGCCGCGCACGCCCACTGGTGAGCTTTGCCACCACTCGCGCACCCGGATGAGGTAACCGAGCGGCTCGACGGCGCGGCGCAGGGCGCCGATGGTGCCCTTGTGTTGATGGACGAACGGCGAGGCTTTGATCACTTTGCGCTTGACCGATTCTGACCAGCGCTCATCCCAGCGGTCGACGCTGCGTTCGGCGGCCAGCGAGGGCAGGCGCCACGGCGGGCAGGCGTCGGCATTGTGCAGGGTGCGCAGCAGGGCCACCGGCTGATCGAGCGCCTGTTCGCAGACGTCGGCAACGCGCCGCTCGGTGGCGGTGGCGCTGGGTGGCAGCAGCTCGGCCGCGTGGCTCATGGTGCCTGCTCCACGGTGATGCCGGTGCACCATGCGGCCTGCTCATCAGTCGGGGCGATATCGGTCCAGCCGGTCAGCTCGACTTTGATCACCCCTTCCACATGCAGGGCAGCCTCGATCATGGAGCGGGCGATCAATACGCCGATGCGCTTGCGTGGATTGAGTTTGCTTTGCAGGTTGGCCTTGGCGGCGGTCAGGATCAGTTCGGCCTCGGCGCCGGTCTGGCCGATGGTCAGCGCGGCGTGCACGGCGTAGTCGATGACGGTGGCTGATTTGACGGTCAGGCGGTCAGCGACCGGGCGGCGATCTTCGTCGTTGCAGGCGGCCATGGCGGCGGCGATCAGCTCGCTGCTGGCGGCGCCGGTGCCTTCGCTGCTCAGAATAGACACCACGGCCTCGGCAGGCTGCGGGCTGATGGCTTTGGCATCGATGATGCGGCCATCGGCCGAGCGTGCCCAGTATTCATACGCGCCTTTCGGCCCGGCGGTGCTGAGGGCATCCCATGCCAGCAGGTAGCGTTCACGCAATGCCTCGTCGGTCTCGGCCACTTCCGGCACTGGCGGGTTGGCGGTCAGATCTTCGGGCTGGATGATCAGGCGCTTGACGTTGAGGTCGGCCACCAGATTGTCGAGATCGGCATCTTCTGCCCAGGCAATCATTCCGGCCACGGCGGCGCGATTGATGCGGGCGGCCAGCATGATCTGCAGATAGACGTTTTCTTGCAGCAACATGGCGACCGGGTCGGATTCCAGCGCCAGCGCGGCGGCCACCGCCGGTTGTTCGGCGGCGGGGTAGAGGGCAATCAGCGCGGCCTTGCGCGCCGCCAGGGTGGCCTCGAAGTCGATGTCCTCGACCACGGCCGGTTTGGGCAGGTTGGCAAGGTTGATGGTGCTCATACAGCATTCCCCAACGGCAGGGTGGCGGTTTGGTCGGTGCCGCTATCGATGCGGCGCCATGACAGTGTGAGTTGACGGCGGCCGTCATAGGTGGGGTCGCCCAGCTCAACCCGGGTCAATCTGACGCGCGGCTCCCACAGGGTGATGGCGTGCACGGTGGCGGCCATCAGGCGCAGGCGAGTGGCATCGTGCTGCGGCTGGTCGATGAGGTCGGCCAGTTCGCTGCCAAATTCGCGGCGCATCACGCGCGACCCGACCGGGGTGGTCAGGATGGTGTGAATGCTCTGCACGATGTGATCGGTGTCGCCCAGCTGGCGGCCGGTCTGTGCGTTCATGCCCTGCCAGTTCATTGCGGGCCTCCGGTCTGGCCGCTGCCGGTGCTGACCCCGCCGTGTTTATGGGTCGTGACCTCGATGCCGCCGATGGTGGCAGAGGGGGCGGTGACCTTGCCCCCTGCGGTGATGGTGCTGCCCGCTTCGATGGTGGTGCCCACCTTCAGCGCACGGGTGCACTCAACCAGCGGGGTGGTCAGCGTGACGCTGGTGCTGGCCGTGATGTTTGCGGTTTTGATGCCGCTGACCGTGAGGGCGCTGGTTTTTGGGTTGTATTCCAGCACGGCGCCATCGGGGTATTCGATGCGGTCGAGATCCGGGTTGTCATCGCTGGCGGCGGGTTCTGGGTGCGCGTCTTGATGGACGGCGGGCAGTACGTAGGCGGTGGCGAGATCGCCGGACATGCAGAGCAGTAACACCTGCTCGCCCAGGGTTGGACGGGCACGGCGACGGGTCGCCCCCGAGCGCGGCACCAGATAGGGGCGCCAGTCGGTTTCGATTTCGCCGGTTTTGACTCTGCAGGCCCCTGATCGCACGGCGCTGACGGTGCCGATGCGGATCATATTGGCGATGAGGCGGTGCAGATCTGCGAGTGCTGGGTTCATGGGGCCAGTGTGTTTGCCACTGCTGGCCCTGTCGATGCGCGGCTGTTGTGGAGGAGTCAGCGACAACATGCGCCGATAGTCTATGGGTGGGGTTTGGGGGCGACTCCCTGATGATGCCCGCCGATCTGCGCTTTATTCTGCGGCGCTGTCTGATGGGGTTTGCTGTGCCAGCCACTCACGCAGCAGGCCATGCCGGTGCAGGAACGCCAGCATGCTGACCGCGTTGATGGATCCCGAGGTCGGCTTGCTGGTTCCCTGCTCCCATTTGGCGTAGGTCATGACGCTGGTCAGCCCCAGCGCGCGGCACATCTCTGTTTGGCTAAGGCCAAGCGCTAACCTGGCCTGTTTAATGTCAGCTGGCGTCATCACGCCTCCATTACATGGAAGAGATACCCGCAGCTGTTCACCTGTGGTTGGTTTTTCGCCATGTTGTAATATGCCTGATACATCCCGCTGCCATTGACTGCGCCGCTATTTCGCTTTCCAAATACACTGTCACCAAACATCTTTTTTGCTGCCTTGGTTGCCGCTTCATCGTGATCTTCCGCATCAACATAAAATGGCTCAAACGCAATCCCTGACTTGTTGTTTTTAAGTGGGTCAATCATAAATGTGGCCATCGTAGTATCTCCATTTGCTTAGGTTGGCCCGATTCCGACAGGCCTTATTATCATTTACATTGCCTCGTAACGAGCCTTAACCGAGCTTCTTTTTGGGACATGTCACTCACCAGAGTTGTGAAATTTGAATGCCCGGCGGCGCGTGCTACTCTTGATATTTTCAGTGAAAAACCAAACCCACCATTCATCTTGATAACCTCCTCAGCGGTGAGCTGACTAACCACTTCCCTGATAATCATCGGCTCACGGATGTAGTTTTGATAAACATCATCGCACTCCAACTCGCCAGCATCGAACCCATCGAATACATCAGCAAGGATGGCGTTGAACCACTTGATGTGGTCTGCAACGATAGTAGCAGCCTTAGCTTGGTTCTCTTCATTTTGATAGGACTTGAATTTCATTTCTGTCATCTCCGTTTGGCTTGGCACCCTTGCCTTACCTCTTGAGATAACTATAACCTGCGCGGTTATAACCTGCAAGGTTATATTTGTGATTTATTGCACAAAATAACAACGCCCGATTTCGGGCGTTTTATTTGGTCAGGTGGTCGAGCATGGCTTGCTCGATGCGGTCGAGGTCGCCCTTGGCGAGGCCGAGCAGTTCGCGGGCGGGGTATTGGATGGTCTGGCCCTTGATGCGCTCGCGCAGGCCGAAGTGGTGGGTGGTGGCCAGCCTGTTGGCGCTGCCGACAAAGGCTAGGCTAACCTCGTTGGGGCTGGCGGTGGCCTTGAGCCAGCGGGCGCTGATGAGTTTGCCGAACATCTTGCGGCGCAACGCGCCCCGGCGGCCCTTGATGGCTTGGCGCGGTTTGCGCGGGGCCATGGGGGTGCCGTCTGGCTGGAGGTTGGCGCGGATGCGCTCGGCCTGCGTCGCGCGCAGGGTGCGGGCCAGCTCGGCGGCCAGCTTGCGGCGACCGGCCGCGCTGAGGCTGGCGGCCAGTGCCTGGGCTTCGAGGCCGAGTTGCGTCAGCTGATCTTCGGCCATGTGTCCCCCGGCGCGGGCGGCCATGGCTGAGGCTGGTCATTGATAAACAGCTCCCAGGTCATGCCGTCGTAGGGATCTTCTGGCGGCTCTTGCAGGTGCTCCCAGCGCATGCCGGTTTCGTCTTTCGTGACGCGCACCCGCTCGGTGAGCGGCACGGTGATCAGCATATCGACCAGATCCCGCGCCAGATATTCGACCTCGATGGTCACGGCGTTGTCGCGGCGATCCGGATTGGTGAACAGCTCAGGCTGGTATTGGCGCAGCCAGAGCAGCAGCGGCACCATCACGGCATCAGGATGGCCGGCGAAGTCGATGACGCCGATCTGCAATTCGTATTGCCATTCAAACGACATGCTGGCGGCGCCGGTGGCGACGGCGTTGCCCTTGTTGATGACCAGGGTCAGGCGCTCGCGGTTTTTGTTGAGCTCTGGCAGGCATTGATAGAGCACGTCGCGGATCTGCTGCGGTTTATTCATGGTTGGTTCCTGACGGCATCATAGGCGCGCTGGCAGGCGATGCCTGCGGCGATGGCTCGATCAGCCAGTGCTGCCAGTTCACCCGCTCGACGGTCAGCGCGGCCGAGCACGTCGGCGAGCAGAACGGCGGCTGGCTGGGTTGTCTGGCCGCTGGCGGCAGTGGTGGCAGTTGGGCATTGGCGACCGGCGCGGCGGGCCAGTTCGCGGGCGGTGCGCTGCAGGCGGTCAGACTCATCAGCAGCAGCAGCGGCATCAGCCAGCGCGGCATCGAGGCGTAGTTGTCCATCATGTTGGATGCTCTCCAGTTGTTCCTGATAGCGGTGTTCGATCTGGCGCTGGCGCTCGCTGGCGTCAGCCAGTGCCTGGGCGTGGCTGGCGAGTTGGCGATCCCATTTGCTTTGCCATGCGGCTTCGGTGGCGGCTGCGCCTTTTCGATAGCCATCGGCGTGCAGGCTCTTGATCATCAGCGACAGCGCCAAAGCGGCCAGCATGATGGCGAGCCACTTGCCCCAGCGGCCGGTCAGCAGGCTAATCCACATGGCTCACCTCGTCGGGATAGATGACTGCAAAGTGGCGATGGGCGGCGGCGAGGCGCTGGTCATAGCGGTTGTCGGCATAGGCCGGGCCGTTGTAGCGGCGGGCCACTTCTTTCCAATTGCCTGCCTGCAGGGCGGCCAGCAGTTTGGCATCGCGGCCGATAAACCCGACGACCGCGGCGAGTTGATCCGCCTCGCTCTGGCACATGGCGGCCCGCCATGCTTCGGCATCGGCCATGCCATTGGCCTGCCAGTGATAGCCCATCACTTGAAACATGCCCCAGCTTGCCGATTCGATGGCGGCGGCGCGGTGCAGCCCCATGGCCATGGTCAGGCGTTGCCATTCGCCAGCCCCACCGACGTAGCCACCGCGCTGCGGGTTGCACAGCTGCGGATAAGCGGCGGCCAGCGCATCGGCCTTGGCTTGGCCGAGGTGCGCGGCGATCTGGCGATGGAACACGTGGCGTTCGAACAGCACGACGGGGCGACCGGCTGAGTCAAAGCCCTCACCGGCGCTTTCAACATCGGCAAAGGCGGCCAACTTGGCAACCGATACCCCCAGCTGGGCGGCGGCCGCGCGCAGGTGGGTGATGGTGAGCTGTTTATCCGAGGCGGCGCCGAGCAGGCTGGCGAGGGTGCGCTGGCCTGCGGTGCCGGTCATGGTGATGAGGTGATCGCGCTGATAGTCGAGCAGGGCGGCGCGGGTTTTATCGCCAAACCAGCCGTCCGGGTTGGCGGGGTAGCCGGCGGCGGTGAGGCGCTGTTGCAGCAGGGTTACGTCACTGCCGACAGCGCCGAGGGTCAGGGTGCGGGTCATGGTAAATCCCTCCGGTATACATCCCAGGCGGTAGTGGTGCGCGCGCGGCCTTTGCGCTTGGGCAGCAGGCGAGCGGTACTGCCGCCTGCATCGCACAGGGCGACCAGCACCACGGCGGCGAGCAGCACGGACGAGGCATCTGGCGGCGGCAGGCTGCCCAGCAGGGCGCGCAGCGGCACCGACCCGGCGGCGACGGCCATCAGGTAGGCGAGCAGGGTGGGCAGCAGGCGGTAGCGGTCACCGCCGCGGCGGTAGGTCATCAGGCGCAGGCTGATGAGGGCCATCAGCAGGGCGTAGGCAATGAGCATGATCACCCCCTCCGGCGCAGCAGGTTGAGCAGATCATCCGGCGATTTGCGCAGGACAAACTGCAGCAGCCGGACGGTGATGGCCGAGGCAACCAGCGCCCCCACGGCGCGCGGCACGGCGAGCGATTCCGGGGTGATGGTGCCGAGCAGGGCGGCGCAGAACCCGGCGCCATGCAGCCCGACCATGAACGCCGCGACGAACAGGGCGAGACGGCGCAGGATGCCAAGCTCCTCGGTGGTGCAGATCCAGATCAGGGCGCCCGCGAAGGCGCCCATGACGACATCGGCATCGAGGCCGGGGAGCAGCGACAAGACGGCCAGCCCGGTGACGGTGCTGGCGGCGGTGCCGCTCGAGATGGGTTCAGGCAATTGATCCTCCGGTGCGTTGGCGTTGTATCAGGTCAGATTCGGTTTGGCATTCGATGCAGCGTTCGCAGCCGCGCACGGCCTCGCGGCGGGCCTGCGGGATGACGTTGTCACAGTCGATGCAGCGCAAGGGGCCGGTGCCGCTGATGCGGGCGGCGTGCACCTTGGCGGCGATGCGCAGGTCGTTGATGGCGTCTATGCGTTCGAGTTCGTCGTCAAGGCGGCTCATATCAGTCCCACAGGTTGATCTGCGTGACGGCTGCCTGGGTGGGCGCGTCTGGCAGGGTGACAAGGGTGCCGATGGGCAGCACTGGCCCCAGCTCGGCAAGGCGCGGATTCAGCGCCAGCACCTGTTCGGTGATGCCGGCGGTGTAGCCGTAATAGCGATGGAGCAACAGGTCGAGGGTGTCGCCCTGGATGGCGCGCAGCTGCATCAGATCAGCTCCACTGTCGTGTGGCTGACGCCGAGGATGTCGCGGATCGCGAAACGGGCATCGCGGTAGAGATCATCGGCCGTCAAATCTTTGGCGCTGGCATCTTTGACCGCCTCGGCGGTGGCCGCGCTGTCGAGATAGCGCTCGTACAGGCTGGCGCGGGCGTAGCTGTAGACGGCGCGCCGATACCAGAGCGCCAGAATGGACTCTTCGTCAATCAGGGTGGCTGGCACGGCATCGAGGCTGAGATAGCCGGCGGCCTGTTTGCTGGCGGCCCAGACGGCCAGATCGGCCTGTACCTGGCTGATGGCGTTGATCACGGCATGGCGCAGGCGCTCGGTGGTGACGGTGCCATCGGTGCGCATGGTGGCGCGCATGTCAGGCAGCGAGATGGGCGGCCAGAATAGCCCGGCTGTGATGACGCCCTCGTCCTGTTCTGGCGTGGGGGTGGGGATAAAACCGCTGGTCATGCTCCCTCCTGTGGTGGGCGGTGATCGGGCCGTCAGCGCTGGCGTTTTGCCTGCATCAGGCCCGAGCCGCCCGGCTGCGGGGTACGCTCGGTTAGCTGGCCTCGCCGGTGGCGGGGGCTGGCTGTTCGGTGGTTTGCTCTTGCTCTTGCTCTTGCTCTGGTTTGGGGCTGGCCTCGGCGATAGCCGGTGCCGTAACAGAGGCTGCGCTCACGTCGCTGGCGACTGGCAGTTCTGCGGCTTTCTGCTTTTTAATTTCCCGCTCCAGCACCTCCAGATCTTTTTTCAGGCCCACTTTGTCGTGGAGCTCGATGGCGCGGCGGTAGTGCTCGGCCGCTTCATCCTTGAGCCCCTCGGCATAGCAGGCGCGGCCCACCGCCTTGTGCAGCTTGGCGCGCACCTGGTCGAACATGTCCGAGTCTTTCAGCAGATTGAGGTAAGCAGAGAGCAGGCCGAGACTGGGGCCATCGCCCACGTCTTGCAGTTTGATGGCGTTCTCGGCCACCTCTTCGGCGATCAGGGTGGCGGCGCTGCGCTCGTACTGGTCCGGGGTGTTCAGACCGTGGCGGATCACGTAGTCGGCCATATTAAACGCGTCCGCCAGATCGCCGGTGTCGAGCGTCCAGAGCATGACAGTGACCAGCACGTCATCTTGACCCCCGGCATCGCCCTGCAGCACGCCCTGTATCCAGGGGTGAAGTCGTCCAGCATGGCGCGCTTGGCATCGATTTTCCGCTCGATGCTCTGGATCCCCTTGAGCGTGCGGCTGTGCTCCAGCAGCTGGATGAGCTGCATTTCGTAGGCGTTGGCGTGCTGACGGTCGAGTTGAGGTGAGGCCGCCCCGGCGAGGGCGGCCTTGATCATTTGCGTATGGCGGCGGGCTGGTGTCATCTCGCCCCCTTACGCCTTGGCTTCAAACGTGATGTTTTCGGCGATGGCGATGCAGTCGTAATCCTCGACCACATAGGCGTCGTTGCTGGACTCCCAGTTCACGATGCGGTTTTTCTTCGGCACCTCTTCGACCATGCGGCGGCGGCCTTCCAGCTGGTAGTAGATCGACAGGTTGGAGAGTTTGGTCACGATGAGGGTGCCGTCCGGCACGAACGGGACGCGGATGGCCTTGAGGCCGCCGATCTGCTTCTGGCTGACCAGCACCTGACCGGCGAGCGCGTTCTGATTGTCTGCGGCATCGCTGATGATGGGGAAGTATTTGTCGGAGAGCAGCTTGCGGCCAACCAGCACCACCAGATCGGTGTCGTCGGCGTACCAGGGCGCGATCTTCTCGCTGACCAGGTCGTAAACCAGCGCGTCGAGGTTTTTATAGTCCCCTTTGGTGGCGTTGACGTGGATCTTGCCGCTGGCGGCGGTGACTTCGCTGATCACTTGGGCCGGGGCGTCGGTCTTGGTGAGCTTAACCCAACCGATGTTGACATCCTGCAGCAGCGGGTTGGTGGTGCGGTTGGTGGTGGCGGCGGCGCTGACGCCGTTGAAGCCGATCATGATGCGGTCGAGGCCCTGACGGGTCAGGATGGCATCACGTACCCGGATCTGGAAGTCGGGGAATTTGGCCCAGGCGTCCAGCGTGCCGTAGGTGATGTAGGTGTCAAAATTTGTCTGGTGACACTCGTATTTGTGATTTTGCAGCGCGGTCGGGTTGGACGGGTCGCGCTCTTTGTCTGCGCTGGTGTCGGTGCGCCCGGCGATGGTGCCGCTGATGCCGATGCCGACTTTTTCGCCCTTGAGCTCATCGACCGGGATCAGGTTGATCATGCCGAGGAACGCGACAGAGTCTTGCATCTTGGTTTCCAGCGTTTGCTGGACGGATGGCTCGACGGTGAACATCTGCACGGCCGAGGCCACGGCGGAGAGTTGGGCCACCTGGGCGGTGTAGGCATTGAATTTTTCGCGGGTTTGAGTACGCATTTTGAGTCCTTAGCAGTCGGTCAGGGCGGTGACGGCACCGCCGGCGGCGGGCGGGAGCTGTTCGTGGGTCAGGTTTTCAGTGGATTCGAGCTCGGCGCGCAGGTCGCTGAGTTTTTGCGCCTGCTGGGCCAGCGCGGCTTTTTGCTCATCGAGCAGGCCTTCGAGCTTGGCAACGCTGGCGGCGAACTGCTCGCCCTGGCTGGCGACTTCACCGGCGATGTGTTCAACGGCTTGGTGTACTTCGGTGAAGCTGGCGCCGGTGGCGGCTTTGTCTTTTTTGAACATGGCTTTGACGCGCTCGAGCAGGCCTGGCTGGTCTGCTTCGGTCAGTTCGATCTCGGTTTCGATGGCCGAGCTGAACAGGTTTTCCGGGCGCTGCTTGCGGCTGGCCAGCGGGTTGGCGTCACCTTGACCGGCGGCGAACTTGAGCATTTCGGTGCCAAGACTGGCTGGGCTATCGGTGACGGCGAGGCCGACCAGGTACGCCTGACCGCTGCCGGCGAAGTCCAGATCCAGCTCGATGGAGGTGTAGACCTTTTGCCCGGCCTTATTGAGGGCGAGCAGGTCAGCGTTGGGGGCGATATCGGCCAGCAACACCACCTTCTCTTGCCCATCCATGGTGATGGTTTCGGTGGAGAGGGCCAGCACGTCGCCGTAGGCGCGGAACGGGCCATCGGGGACGATGCCGCGATAGTGTTCGAGATTGACGCGGGCGCCATATTTCTCGGGGTTGTAGTTGGCGGCGGCCTGCAGCAGCCAGTCCGCGCTGATGTTGCGCCCGTCCGTGGTTTGCCCGGACATGGCGACTCGTTTCATTTTTGCCTTCGCTGCCATCATGAGCCCTCTGGGTGTTGGCGGTTTTTTCGGCCTCCATGGTCTGGTTTGTTGGTTAGATCCTTCAACTTGTCTGTGTTGTCGGTGTGTTGCTCACAACAAGCGGGGCGCGCGGGGGATTGCGCGGGTGCCGCAAAATGCGGGCATGACGACACCATTACTGTTTCCCCACCTCGATCCCCGCCGACAGGCCATGCACCTGTATTTTCAGGGGTACAAAATCCGCGCAATTGCGGAGCTTATCGACACCCCAGAAGGCACGGTTGGCGCGTGGAAGGCGCGCGACGGCTGGGACGATATCAAGCCGATCGACCGGGTCGATATGGCGCTCGAGTCGCGGCTGTGCCAGCTGCTTGGCAAGGAGCTCAAGTCAGGCGCGGATTACAAGGAGATCGATCTGTTGTTTCGGCAGCAGGAGCGCATGGCGCGGATCGGTCGCTATACCGCTGGCGGCAATGAGACCGACCTCAACCCGAGGGTGGCGAACCGCAACTCCGGCCCCAAAAAATCTGCGGTGCGCAATGCGTTTGATGATGAGCAGCAGGCCAAGCTGATCACGCTGCTCAATGAGTCGATGTTTGACTATCAGCGGGTGTGGTATGAGGCCGGGCTGCAGCATCGCACCCGGGATATCCTCAAGTCGCGCCAGATCGGGGCGACCTTCTTTTTGCGCGCGAGGCGCTGGTCGATGCGCTGGTGACCGGGCGCAACCAGATCTTTCTGTCGGCCAGCAAGGCGCAGGCCCATGTGTTCAAGCAGTACATCACCGCGTTTGCGCTGGAGGTGGGGGTCGAGCTTAAAGGCGACCCGATGACGCTGAGCAACGGGGCGATCCTCTATTTCCTCGGTACGAACTCGCGCACCGCGCAGTCGTACCACGGCAATCTGTACCTCGATGAGTATTTTTGGATCCCGAAGTTTCAGGAGCTGCGCAAGGTCGCCAGCGGCATGGCGATGCATAAGAAGTGGCGGCTTACCTATTTTTCTACGCCGTCCAGCCTGTCGCACGATGCCTATCCGTTCTGGAGCGGGGCGCTGTTTAACCGCGGCCGCGCCAAAGTCGATCATATCAAGTTGGATGTGAGCCCCGAGGCGCTGCGAGCGGGGCGGCTGTGTGAGGATGGGCAGTGGCGGCAGGTGGTGACAGTCGAGGATGCCATCGAGGGCGGCTGCAATCTTTTTGACCTTAATCAGCTGCGGCTGGATTACTCGGCCGATGAGTATGCGCAGCTGCTGATGTGCCAGTTTGCCGATGATACGTCGAGCGTGTTTCCGCTGGCGACGCTGCAGCGCTGTATGGTCGACAGCTGGGAGCAGTGGACGGATTACAAGCCGTTTGCCGATCGCCCGCTGGGTCAGCGCCCGGTGTGGATCGGGTATGACCCGGCCAAGGGCGGGGATGGCGACAGCGCCGGATGCGTGGTGCTGGCGCCCCCGGCGGTGGCGGGCGGCAAGTTTCGGGTGCTGGAGCGCCATCGCTGGAAGGGGATGGACTTTGCGGCGCAGGCCGAGGCGGTGCGCCAGATGACGCTGCGTTACAACGTGACCTACATCGGGGTCGATTCGACCGGTATCGGTGAGGGGTGCTGCAGCTGGTGCGGCAGTTTTACCCGGCGGTGACGGACATCCCCTATAACCCGAGCATCAAGATCCGCATGGTGATGAAGGCACAGGATGTGATGGGCAAGGGGCGGCTGGAGTTTGACGCGGGCTGGACCGATCTGGCGCAGGCGTTTATGTCCATCCGCCGCGGGGTGACAGCCGGGGGAAAATGCCGACTTTCGAGGCGGGGCGGTCGGTCGAGACCAGCCACGCCGATATCGCCTGGGCGCTGATGCAGGCTCTGCTGCATGAGCCGCTGGAAGGCACGACGACAACTAATCAATCCATGATGGAGATCTGCTGATGAGCCGCAAGCGCCGCTATCGTTCTAACCCTCCGGCCGCTGTGCCGGCTGCTGCGCCTGCGCCAATGCAGGCGTTTACCTTCGGGGATCCGCTGCCGGTGCTCAGCCAGCGCGAGGTGTTTGATTATCTGGAGGCGATGCACAACGGCAAATGGTATGAGCCGCCGCTGTCGCTCAGTGGGCTGGCGCGGGTGTATCGCGGGGCGGTGCATCATGCGGCGGCCATCCAGCTCAAGCGCAACATCCTGCGCTCTGGGTTTATCCCGCATCCCAAGCTGAGCCTGGCGGATTTCACCGGGCTGGCGCTGGATTATCTGGTGTTTGGCAATGGCTATCTGCGGCGGGTGAATAACCGGCTGGGTCAGGCGATGCGCTATGAGCGGATGCATGCCAAGTACACCCGGCGCGGGTATGACGACCTGAGCCGCTATTGGTGGATCGCCGAGCCAGCGCGGGAGGTTGAGCTGGCGCGCGGCGAGGTGCTGCATGTGTATGAGGACGATATCAATCAGGGGGTGTATGGCATCCCGGATTATGTGGCGGTGCTCAATTCGGCGCTGCTCAATGAGTCGGCGACGTTGTTCCGGCGCAAATACTATGAGAACGGCAGCCATGCCGGGTTCATCCTCTACATGACCGACTCGCTGCATAATGAGAGCGATATCAGCAATCTTCGGCAGGCGATGCGCGACAGCAAAGGGCCGGGCAACTTCCGAAATTTGTTTATGTACGCGCCGAACGGGAAGAAGGATGGCTTGCAGCTGATCCCGGTCAGCGAAGTGGCCGCCAAGGATGACTTTTTCAACATCAAATCGGCGACCCGGGATGACCAGCTTGCGGCGCATCGGGTGCCGCCCACGCTGCTGGGGGTGGTGCCGCAAAACGCGGGCGGGTTTGGTGATGCCATCAAGGCCGCCCAGGTGCTGGACGCCAACGAACTGGACAGCCTGCGGCGGTCGCTCGAATCGCTCAATCAGCTGGCCGGGGAGGAGATCATCCGGTTTGACCCGTACAAGCTGGCCCTGGAGGCGATGGCCAGCTGATCGCAATGAGATTGCCACGCCGCCGCCGATGACTTAACATCCGCTCAACACACCCGCCATGCCTCTCAACGATGCACACTCTGGCGGGTTTTTTTCGCCCCTCGCATAAGCGCCTGTGTGCGCGTCTCTGATGCCTCGCTTCACGCCCGAACCCCTCCACTAAATCCCGCCGAAACGCTGGGAGGCGTCCTGCTGCGCCCACAGGATCGCACGGACGTCAGCACCAACGGCGCGCCGTCGAACCCCCGCCCCGCCTGCGCGCTTTTTGTAGCGCTTTTGTTGCAGGTGCAGGGCTCCCGCCGCCTTGGGTCGCTGCGCGCCAGCACTGGCCGCGCCCGTTGTTACAGATCCTTTGCGCGATCCTACAAAATCAAACAGATCCTTGCGGTTTCACCCTGTTCGACCTTCCCCAGCCGCAACCATTCCGCATCCATTGATCGCAGCCTGCATCCGCTGATAGATGGCGCTGACGTAGCGGGCTTGGTGCTTGGCATCGTCCAGCGCGCGATGGGCCACGCCCTCGAATGGCATGTCTCTTTTCGGGTCAAATCCCAGCAGGGTGCGCCCGAGATCAACGATGGTGCGCACGTCACGGTCGTTCCAATACCCCCAGCCGCAGGGGGCTTTCGCGGCATTGCAGGCGTGACGCAGGATCACGTTGTCAAAGCTGGCCCCGTTGCCCCAAACCTGCAACCCCGGCTTGCTTCCTTGATCTCCGCCATGCATCCATTCGAACAGATCCAGCAGCGACTCTCTCAACGAGCTGTGCTTCGTAGATGGCATGATGGCCGCGCGGGCTTCATCACTCTGCCCCAGCCACCACAGCACGGTGTCTGGCTCCATCACGCCATATTTGGCGCTGTCGGTCAGAGCGATATGCGCCTCGAACTCGGCGCCCAGTTCACCGGTCAGCGGGTCAAAGAACACGGCCCCGATGGTGACGATGGCCGCGTCTGGCCCGCTGCCCATGGTTTCCAGATCCAGCATTACGTTATTCATGGCTACTCTCCTGCTTCAATTTGACGGTGATCGGCCACAACCTGGTGCAGGGCGGGCTGATAGGTTTGGTTGAGTCGGTCGGCGGCGCCCGGGTTGGCGCGGTCGATTGGGCTGCCGGGGGCGATAAACAGCGTCCGTCCGGTAGCGGCACAGCGAATGGTGCCGTTCTGGTCGATGGCCACGGGGGTGAGCCCCGGCACGACATGGCGGCGGCCAACGGTGCGGCCATCGGCCGAGCGCAGCGGCACGGTTTGGCGGCTGGGGCTGGTCTGATACGGGTTCGGAGCTGGGGGCGCGATGTCCGGCAGGCCCAGCGATGCGGGGCGCGGATGGCGGCGGCGCAGGATGGCGCAGGCTACCGCCTGCTGTTTGCCCTGCAGCATCCCCACCCATTGGCTGATCTCGCTGGCGGGCCAGCGCTGCTGCAGGATGCAGGTCACCCGATTATCCAGGCGGCGGTACGCTTCGCGGCTGACCGCCTGCGGGTTGTTTATGCCCATGCCCATTCCTCCTCCTCTTGGTAGTCGTTCTGTTCTTGCAGCCACTCCGGGGTGTCCAGCTGCTCCAGTTCGGCCCACATGTGTGACTGATAGGGCTCCGGCAGCATCTCGATCCAGCTGTGCGTACCGGCGTGGCCCTGTGCCCGGTAAACCTTGCCGCACAGCTCGACCAGCATTGGCCAGTCTTCGTCCCCCTGCGGCAGGGCGTATTCGTCCGGCTGGCCCTGTTCGGCTGGCCGCTGGCCCGCTGGCTGCCAGTCCGGCTCGCTCGGCACAGCGCGTGCCGCCTGCAACTGGCCGTTTTCCAGCCAGAGGGTGAAACCGTCCACGCTGACGTTCGAGCCAGAGCGTAATCGGTCGATAGAGAGGGGGGATAAACCCCATTGCTCTACCATTAACTGATCCGCGTAGGCCTCTGGATCCGGCCGCGTACAGTTATTGTCAGAGCTCCAAGGGGCCGGGCTGTCGCCCGTCTCAACCCCAACACCCCCAACCGCACCACCGGCGGCCTTGGTGGCCTCATAGGTGCCCGCTGGCACCACTTCCCACCCCTGCAGTCTGGTCTTGATACCCAAGCGAGCGGAGTGCAACCCCATCAGGCGCTTGATGTCCTCGCCGTAGCAGTTGGCCTGCTCCTCGATGAGGTGGGCCAGCTTGATGGGGTGCTCGGCACGGGTCGCCAGTGCGCCGCCCATGGCCTCCAGATAGCAGCGGAAAATAGCGTTATCCGCGGCAAAGCGGGCCGCCTCAAAGCAGGGGTCTTGCAATATCGGCTTGGGTGGCCCCACCAGATCGCCATGCTTCTTGGCGTTGCTGATGCGGCGCAGCTCGCGCCAGACCCCGACCGGGGCGCCGCCGATCTGCTGAAAAGTGCGGATCCCCCACCAACTGGCCCACGCGCACGAATGCAACGCGCCCTGAGCTGCGGGGGTGTTGGCCTCCTCATCGTCACCGACATAGGCGCCATCGATATTTTTTGCGATGTATTTGGCCAGATAGCCGGTGGCATCGCCCTTGGTCGGGTCGATCAGCTTCCAATCGAAGCGGGGCGTGATATCGGTAAAGGTGGGCGCGGCGATGGGGTTGCGCACCAGCTCGGCGCGGTCATCGGTCAGGGCGTAGCGCTGCAGGGTGCTGATCACCTTGTTGCGATCGCTCGGGCGCATAAACAGCAGCATGTGCCAGTGCGGCGTCCCGTCGTGATGCGGTTCGCAGACCCGAAAGCCATACACCGGGGTGTTGTTGCGCTTGAGCGCGGCGCGGGTCAGGCTCCACAGCTTGGCAAGGTATGAGCACGTTTCGCGCGGTGTCGCGCCCTGGTACTTGTCATTTTCGATGGTCTTGCCGTTGCTGGCGGTCTTCCAGGCGTGGAACTGGCTCGGGGCCGTCCAGGTGAAAAATACCCCCACATGGCCCTGCTGCTCGGCGTAATCCTCAAAGCCGCGCATGCGGGTCATCATCTCGTTGCGGCGGTTGACCGGGTTGGCAATGCTGGCCTCCCAGCAATCCTTCATCGAGATCACCAGATCATGCTGGGCGTTCATCACCTCTGACTCAGCCAGCCAGCGCAGCATGGCCCGCTTGCGCTCGCGCACCACCTTCATTGAGGCGTTTGAGACGTAGGCAGAGACCCCCTTGCGCACATAGCCGAGCAGGATGGCAATGTGCTCCTGCAGCCGATCCCAGCAGCGGTTCACCCGCCGTTCCCACCACTTGGCAGAGAGCAGGCGCACCATCACGCTCAGGATCCAGTTATCCCGCGCCTCAATGGTCTGAAAATCCGGCATCTTGCCGACAAACCCCCACTGATCGGCGGGCTGGCGGATGGCCTCCCAAGCCGTCATCAGATCCAGCTCGGCGGCGGGGGTGCTCTGCTCGATGTTTTTCCAAATCGCGGCGGTCTGATTGGCGAACTGGTGGGCGACCCGCTTTCGGCCGTCATCATCGCGCAGCTGCTGCGCATCGACCGGGATCGCCACCACCAACGACCTGACCCACTTCACCCGCTCGCGCAGCCAGATGTTGGCGCTGCGGCAATGTCGTGATGTGCCATCTTTGCGGCGGCGTACGTACTGCTTGAACAACGCCTGAGTGAACTGCGGCGAGAGGCCATCGAGCAGCTGCACCGCCCACACCAGATCATACTCACCGGGGCCGCCGATAAAGGCCGCCGCCAGCGGGGTGTCTGGCATCGCGTTGGCGAGCGCATCGATGCGGGCCTTGAGCGTCCGCCGCGACAGTGGCAGCTGGCCGCGCTTCGGCGTGGGCATGAGAGAGATGGCAAAACCGAACTGGCCAGCCTCGCAGGCTGGCGCGTTATTATGTTGATACGTCACTGGTGATGGCTACCCGACAGCTCTCTGATGTTATTTCGGCAAGATGCCAGCGCGCGGCGGGCATGGTTCATCATCTTCCGGGCGGCGGCGCACTGGCGCAGGGTCAGGGCGATGCTGTTATGCGGCCGCGGTGAGTGGCGGCGCATCTCCTTCAGGTTGCGCTGGTAGTAGCGCAGGCGGGCGGCATCATCGAGCATGGTTTCGCGCCAGCTATCGACGCGGGCGTGCAGCTCGGAGATCAGGCGGTGGCTCATGTGATCACCTCCCCCAGACCGTGCAGCGGTGCCACATCTGCCCACCAGTCACCGATGGTGCGCGCCAGCGCAACCTCACCAACCGCCAACGCCAGCCAATACAACCCCCTGATCGCCCCCAACGACAGCAACTCCTCCCGGCTGCCATCAACGCTGTGGCCATAAACCTGCGTCTCAAGCTGAAACGCCCTGGCCAGCGAACTCACCGGCTCAGGCGCCCGCAGGTGAGCGGGGCCAGCCTCGGTTTCAGCCAGCTCGTCAACGGGCGGCTCCAGTTCAAACAGGTCGCTCATACCTCATCCCCCATCACTGAATCGTCATCGAGCAGATCGGCCGGGCGGCTGGTCACGACCAGTTGCACCTGGATGTACTCATCCCCCGCGTAGAGGTCGCCCAGGGCGATCCGGTTCTCCTGTTCGCCACTGGCCAACAGCTCAGTGAGCAGCGGCAGCACCGCCTGTTCGGCGCGCTGGGCGATATGGATTGCATCGATGCTCATACTTCGCCCCTCCGGTTCATGGCGCGAAACAGCTGATGCCAGCGCAACTGACGGCGGGCCAGCTCACGCAGGGCGCGCCCCTCGGGGCCGAGCTTGCCAGAGGATGCCAGCACCGAAACCCGGCGCGGCAGATCGACCAAATGATCCACCGCGGCTTGCAGGGTGATGGGATAAAACTGCTCGCTCATGCGACCCCCTCAATCACCTGCACCGCCCCGCTGGGCAGCAACTCCAAACGGGCGTACTCGCGCGGGCCGCGCAGCCAGGCCGTCCCGACACAGATAAACCCCACGCGCACCAGATAGGCATTCGCGGCTGACAGGTTCGGCAGCTTGGTGGTAGTGATAACGGCGCTCATGACTGTGCCCCCTGCTGTTGGTCGGCCGCGATGCCGGTCATCAGCCACTGGGCATACGATCCCAGGATGGAGTGATTGGCGATCAGCAAAAACAGGCTGCCGCCGATCTCGCGGTATCCCAGCTCGTAGTTTTTGAGCGTTAACGGCGACATCCCCAACAGGGCGGCAAACTGCGGGCGGCTCAGGTTCAGCTGCTCCCGCAACTGGCGCAGGCGCTTGGCGGCGCGGTGGTTCAACACATTGATCGTGGCAGTCATCTCAAGCTCCATGTGACGGGGCGCGGCGGCCGATGCGGCTAAACAGGGTGGCCCATGCCATCGCGGCAGGGCGTTCGCACGCGGCGATCAGCTCAGTGGTGCCGTGATAACGCTGGCCACAGCGGGCCAGCTTCTTGTTTTGCAGCCGCAGGTTGCGCAGCGCGTAGTTAATGGCTAAAGTTCGCATGTCAATTTTCCTAGTTGATGATTGAAGGCCCGCTTGGAGTTACCGCTCCGTTAAGCGGGCTTTTTATTGCCCGATTGCGCGCGGGCCTGATTGGCTCATCGCGATGCCCGCCGCAATGGCGCGCCGTTGTTGCAGCCGTGCTGCCCGTTCCCGCTTTAATCTGTCGATATCTCCGGTTGGAGTGGTCACCGGTGCCGGATGCCACACCGCACTGTCACAGCCGCAGCTAAACGCCCCCTGATACTCCAGCGCCATCACCGCCAGGCGGATCGCCTCGCGCTGTGCATGGGGCAGGGCCGACAGCGTGGCGGTCATCAGCTGACCGCGCGGCAGGCGAGCGATAGCGCAGATAGCGGCGCGCTTGGCATCGCTGATGGCCAACCAATCCACATCCAGCCGGCTGCGCGTCTTACCGAACATCTCGCGCAGCAGCATGCAGCCCGCGGTGTTCATGGCGACCTGCTCCTCTGGCGTCAGCCCCGCCAGATTGCGCTCCGAGTGGTTAATGCGTTGTTGTTGTTGCATGGGTTCCCCCTTACATCGTCGTATGACATCCGTGACACAATGGCCCGCTGGCGCGGGCCGCCTGCACCCGACTACCGGGCGCGCCCCTTGGCAGACCGCCGCAGGGTCTCGACTGCCGCAAACTTCCGCGGCACCGAATTGATCCCCTCCAATCCCCCTTGGTATGACACCGGCAGCACCACTGCCGGGTTACGAAACACTGAAGGCTGATACTCGAGCACAAACCCCGCTACCAACTTCGCCCTGAACCGGCAGTCTTCATTGCGGCAAACCATTACCGCTTCAAAGGTGATCCCCGACAGCCAGCGTGAGGTACGGGTGCGCATGACGGCCTTGCAATGCGGGCACTTAACGTTCAAAAAAATCCCCTTACGCGCCAAAGCCGGCGCGGAAAATGTCGGCGGCGATCGTCGCCCCCGGAACGGTGTGATATTTCTCTTCCACCTCGGTGGCGAGCAGCACCATCTGCTCGATGCCAGCCAGCAACCCGCCCATCAGCGCATTGCGATGCAACTTGGTGACACGGCCACCGCTCAGCACCTGGGTGGCCTGCGCCGTGACGCCCATGATCTGGGCACTGACATTGAGCGCCTGCTGGGCGCGCGCCTCGGGCCGGATCGCCGCCCCTGACTCAGGCAGCCGAACGGCGGTGAGGCCACAATCCAGCAACAACCCATCAAACAGCAGGTCATCGCCGGTGGCGTGGTAGAGGGCGATCAGATCGAAAGCGGATAACTTGTGCTTCTCACTGGCCGGATTGAATTTGTTGTGCAGCGTCCCCTTGGGCAGGCCAAACTCGCGCTCCAGCTCGCTGATGTTGTGCGCCCCCTTGAAGGCGTCGCAGGCGGCGGCAAAGTGACGGTGTGACGGCGGTTGCTTGTTTAACACTCTGATTTCCCTCCAAAGGTCGCTATGGTTGGCTGACTGACTGACCGGCTGGTTGCAAGGCAACTCAACGCGACACCAGCGCCTCTTTTTGACACTGCAGGCGCAACGCCTCGAGATTGATCAGCACCTTCTGGCGGCTGCCTGGCTTGGTCAGGGTGGGCAAACGGCCACCATCAAGCAGGGTTTGGACGTAGTCCTCGCTGAACCCGGCCAGCTCGGCGAACTTCTCCTTGGAGCAAACCGGAAAGGTGTAAACAGTGATGGTTGGCGTCATGGCGTAGCCCTTACTGCGCGGGGTTATCAGGGGTGAGCTTGATAGGGTCGGCCTTCAACTTGCCGCCGGTCAGCACTTCAATCTGGTAGGCGCGGCCCTGGGGGATGGTTTCGCCCCATTTACTCACTGCGACATGAGTAATTCCCAGAGCTTTGGCGGCCTTATCAACACCGCCAAAGTAACTTAAGACATCACTTTTCTTCATTCTGGGCCACCTAAGGTTCCTTTGATGTCGCCAATGTAACCTAGGTTTTCACATGCTGCAAGCAAATAAAGAAACTTTAGTGTCCCTCTCTTGCTGTAACCTAGGTTTCATGACGATAAACGATCGAATCCTATCTAGGCGCAAACTCCTCAAGCTATCCCAGTTAGAGCTAGCCAATCGCATCGGCATTACTCGGGTATCTGTTGGCAAATGGGAGTCAGGACTAAACCAGCCAAAAGGCCGCTATCTCAACGATTTAGCGGCGGCGCTTGGTGTGACTGTCGATTGGTTGCTGACCGGGAAAGAAGAGAGCGCAACTGGCGTGATGGAGTCCTCGTTCCCTGGTTACCGCAACGTCGAACCGGCGACCATCCCACAGGGTGGCAGGGTGCCGATCCTCAGCTATGTGCAGGCAGGTAACTGGCGGGAGATCTGCGAACAGGCCAGCGGCTTCGATGGCAATGTCGAGTATGTGACAGCCAGCGTGGACATCGGCCCGTGCGGCTTTGGCCTCTGGCTACGTGGTAACTCGATGGCCCCGCAGTTCAATGAGGGGGATCTGGTGATCGTTGACCCGGACGAACAGCCTCGCCCAGGGGATTTCGTGGTGGCAAAGAATGGCAGCAATGAGGCCACCTTCAAGAAGTACCGCCCCCGCGGCATCGATGAGCACGGGCAAGAGGTGTTTGAACTGGTGCCCCTCAACGACGATTACCCGCCCATGTACTCCGACCGGCAGCAGATCGAGATCATCGGGGTGATGGTCGAACATCGAATTTTCAGAAAACGATAGGGCGCGGATGCGCCCTTTTACTGTCCGTCAGATGGCACAATAAGGAGGTGGAATGAAAAAAACGCTTGCCTTGTTGATGCTGGCCTCTATGCCAGCGTTATCAGCAAATGGCATCAGTGAGTTCTGCGCTGGTGAGTGGCCCGACGATGACGAGATGTATCAGCACTGCTACCAGGAGCAGTATTCTGCCAAGTCTGACTTCTCTGAATTATCCGGTGAGATCAAGCAACGATGCGCCAACGAATGGTTGCCTGATTACGTGATGGGACTTTATTGCTACAACGAGCAGACTAAAGCACGCCGGAAAGTCGGTAATGAACCCGATGATGAAATAACTCGGTACTGCACCAGTGAATGGCAAGACGATCATGAAATGCAAGAGCATTGCATTAAAAGCCAACGCGCAGCCAAGCGCAGTATAGAGATAAATTATTCAGGCAGCGCAGTATCTAAATGCAAAAGAGAGTGGGGCCTTGACTACGAAATGGTAGAGCACTGCCTCAGCGAACAATAACAACATTTACACCGGATGTTTATTATGGGATTCGATTTTAAAAACGCATCAGCAGCTGAGCGCAAGGCCGAATGCAAAAGAATCGCCGCCGAGGTTGGCGATGATATGTTTTTCACCAAGAAAGAGCTCAATCATTTACCAGAGATCCTTCTTGATGGTGAACGAGTAATATCATTTACATCCGGCCTCATGGATGGCAATACATGGTTAATAACACTGACGGACAAACGAGTCATTTTTTTAGACAAGGGCATTCTCTTCGGTCTAAAACAGGCCATCATCGACCTCGATAAGGTAAATGCTGTATCTGGTGAAACTGGCCTGCTATTGGGGAGCATCAGCATTCAGGATGGGGCCAATACTCGCACGATAAAAAATGTTCAGAAAAAAACAGTCGTCAACTTCACAAATAAAATCCGTGATGCCATAGAGACAAGAAAAAATCATGGCACTACTCAACCACATACCTCGAAACAATCAGATAACAATGATTTAATTTCTCAGCTTGAACGGCTCGCATCTCTTAAGGATAAAGGCGTGTTGACTCAAGATGAGTTCGAGCAACAAAAATCCAGATTACTTAATGCGTAGATTTGGCGGCATGCATTTGGTGTTTGTATGACCGTCCGCAAACTTGACGATGGCAAGCCAAAACTATGGCTGGCCGAAGTCTATCCTCAGGGGCGTGACGGCCCCCGCAAGCGCCGTCGCTTTGCCACCAAGGGCGAGGCGTTGGCGTGGGAGCGCTTCACCCTGGATGAGCATCAGGCCAAGCCGTGGCTGGGGCAAGAGGCGAAAGAGCAGCGCACCCTGCAAGACCTGATCGATCTCTGGTTCCGGCTGCATGGCCAGACCCTGAAGCGCCAGCATGTCAGGCTGGCCAAGCTGCAGATCATCTGCAGCGGCATGGGAAACCCGAAGGCGATCGATGTCACCCCCAAAATGTGGGCACATTACCGCGCCAAACGCATGGCGGGGGAGATCGACAACGGCTGGAATGTCGGAGCCAAAAAGGCCATCACCGCGCGCACGGTCAATCAGGAGCTGGCATTCATCAAGGCCGTGTTCGGGGAGCTGATCCGGCTGGGTGAGTGGCAGCACCCGCATCCATTGCAGACCGCCACCGCAGTAAAGACCCCCGATCCCGAGATGACCTTTCTGCAACAGTGGCAGATCGCCGATCTGCTCTCGGCGGCGCAGCGATATCCCAACCCTGATTTGGCGCTCATTATCAAAATCTGCCTGGCGACCGGCGCCCGCTGGCGTGAGGCCGAGGCGCTCACCACCTCGCAGGTCACCCCGTACCGCATCACCTATACCAACACCAAGGGCAACAAAAACCGGACGGTGCCGATCAGCAAAGCGCTTTACGATGAGCTGATGACGGGTAGCAAAAGCGGCCCGCTGTTCCAGCCTTGCTATCTGGATTTCGGCAGAGCGCTGAAAACAACCGGCATTGAACTGCCTGACGGTCAGCTGACCCACGTTCTGCGCCACACCTTCGCCAGCCACTTTATGATGAACGGCGGGAATATCCTGGTGCTACAAAAAATCCTTGGCCATGCGAACATTCGTGACACTATGCGCTATGCCCATTTTGCACCAGACCACCTGGAAGATGCCGCACGGTTAAATCCACTGGAGGCGTGGCGACAAAATGGCGGCACAGGTTAGGATTATTCACTTTTATTTCCCCCTATTCCCAACAGAGCACCTGAATATCAAGGGATCGAGCCGTCATGTCACACCTTAACTACAACCATCTCTACTATTTCTGGATGACTCAGAAGAAGGGCTCCGTTACCCAGGCAGCGGAAGCCCTTTTTTTGACCCCGCAAACGGTCACCGGCCAGATCAAGCTGCTGGAGCAGCGCCTCGGCGGCAAGCTGCTCAAGCGAAAGGGGCGCGCCCTCGAGGCGACCGAGCTGGGCCAGCTGGTGTTTCGTTATGCTGACAAGATGTTCAGCCTCTCCTACGAGATGCTCGATATCGTCAACTACCGCAAGGAGAGCCAGATCCTGTTCGATGTCGGCATCGCCGATGCCCTCTCCAAGCGCCTTGCCAGCCGCGTGCTGCTTTCTGTTATTCCGAATGATGGCTCCATCCACCTGCGCTGCTTCGAATCGACCCACGAACTGTTGCTGGAGCAACTGAGCGAACACAAGCTCGACATGATTCTTTCCGACTGTCCGGTGGACTCCAGCCAGCACGCGGGGCTACTCTCCAAACGGCTGGGCGGCTGTGGCGTCAGCTTCTTCTGCAAGGCGCCGCGGCCCGAAAAGCCTTTTCCTGCCTGTCTGGAGGAGCGCAAGTTGTTGATCCCTGGTCGCCGTACCGCCATGGGGCGCCAGCTGACTCAGTGGTTCGAGCAGCAAGGGGTCTCCCCCAGCATCCTCGGCGAGTTTGACGATGCCGCTCTGATGAAGGCGTTTGGCTTCTTCAATCAGGGGATTTTCATGGCCCCCACCATCTATCGGGAGGAGCTCCTCGAGGGGGAGGGGGTGATGCTGATCGGGGAGACCCAGGATTTGATGGAGGAGTATTACGTCATCTTTGCCGAGCGGATGATCCAGCATCCGGCGGTGAAGCGGGTCTGCGAGAGCGATTTTACCTTCCTCTTTTCCGGGCAGGAGAACTTCTCTGCCATTCAGCCTGCCACCCTGTCGTTTTAAAACAACCCGTCACCACGTATCATCGGCGATGAGTGGCAGAGGAGAGATGTGATGCAACTTGAAGAGATGGAAGCCAACGCGAGTCAAGCCGTGGCCTTGCTCAAGGTGCTGGCCAACGAACGGCGGCTGTTTATTCTGTGCCAGTTGCTGGAGCGGGAGCTGTCGGTGGGGGAGCTCAACGAGCGGCTGGGATTGAGTCAGTCGGCGTTGTCACAACATCTGGCGTTGCTGCGGCGGGATGAGTTGGTGACGACGCGCAAAGAGGCCCAGACGGTCTACTATTCGCTGCGCAGCCATGAGGTGCGTGAAATGATAAGTTTGCTGCATCGACTTTATTGCAGCACAGATAAATAAAAAACCGGCACTAAGGCCGGTTTTTTCAGCTTTGATCAGCAGACGCTGATTAAGCCATAGCTTTGATCTGGGCAGACAGGCGGCTCTTGTGACGAGCAGCTTTGTTCTTGTGGATCAGGCCTTTGGTCGCCATACGATCCATGATCGGCTGAGCAACAGCGAAAGCGGCAGTCGCGGCAGCTTTGTCGCCAGAGGCGATAGCAGCGATGACTTTCTTCAGGTAGGTACGGGTCATGGAACGACGGCTGGCGTTGTGCTGACGGCGTTTTTCTGACTGAAGAGCGCGCTTCTTAGCAGATTTGATGTTAGCCAAGGTAAAACTCCTAAAACTGTCTTAGCGAGTGTATTGAAAAGGCCCGGAAATATGCCCTTTCAACCACATATTGTCAAATGATTTGTGCAAATAAACACCGCCTCCAGGTGGTGTGTCAGTAGGGAGGCGGTTAAACTGTCGGCCGATTCTAGCAGCATTCTTTTCATTCTGACAGTTCCAGAGGCCTCGTCTTGAGTAAGAAATTGATCAAATCCGGCATGATAGTGTCCGGAATGACGCTGGTGTCCCGCGTGATGGGCTTGGTTCGCGATGTGGTTATCGCCAATCTGCTCGGTGCCGGGGTGGCCGCAGACGTCTTCTTTTTTGCCAATCGTATTCCGAACTTTCTGCGTCGTCTGTTTGCCGAAGGTGCCTTCAACCAGGCCTTTGTTCCCGTAATGACGGAGTACAAGAAAAATGGCGATGAGGGGGAAGTGCGTGAATTGCTGGCCGCGGTGGCGGGTACGCTGGGGGGCATAGTGACGGTGGTCACCCTGCTCGGGGTGCTCGGTTCGGGTGTGCTGACCGCGCTGTTTGGCTGGGGCTGGTTCTGGGACTGGCTGCACGGCGGCCCTGCGGCCGAGAAGTTCGAGCTCGCCAGTCTGATGCTCAAAATCACCTTCCCCTACCTCTGGTTCATCACCTTTACCGCCATGGCGGGGGCCATCCTCAACACCTTCGGCCGCTTTGCCGTCTCGTCGTTCACGCCGGTGTTTCTCAACATCACCATGATTGCGGCGGCCTGGTGGATTGCGCCGCTGATGGACAAACCGGAACTCTCGCTGGCGATTGGTGTGTTTTTAGGCGGTTTGGTGCAGTTTTTGTTCCAGTACCCCTTTTTGCGCCAAATCAACATGCTGGTGTGGCCCAAGTGGGGATGGCATCACCCGGGAGTAGTGAAGATCCGCACCCTGATGATCCCGGCCCTGTTCGGGGTCTCGGTCAGCCAGATCAACCTGCTGGTCAACACCATGCTCGCCTCCTTCCTGGCGACTGGTGCCATCAGTTACCTCTACTACTCGGATCGCCTGCTGGAGTTCCCCCTCGGGCTGTTTGCGGTAGCCATCAGTACCGTGATCCTGCCGGCGCTGGCGAAAAAACATGTGGATGCAGACCCGGCCGACTTCTCCCGCACCATGGACTGGGGGGTGCGGATGGTGATGTTGCTCGGCCTGCCGGCCATGATAGGTATTGCGGTGATGCGCGAACCCATTTTGCGGGTGTTGTTCATGCGTGGCGAGTTCGGGTTGCACGAGGTGAGCATGTCCAGCGCCAGCTTGCTGGCGTCCACCACAGGTCTGCTCTCCCTGATGCTGATCAAGGTGTTGGCGCCCGGTTACTACGCGCGGCAGGACACCAGGACGCCGGTGCGGATCGGGGTGATGTCGATGATTGCCAACATGGCCTGCAACCTCATCTTCATCTATCCGCTTGGTTACGTGGGGCTGGCGCTCTCGACCGCTTGCTCGGGCACCCTGAATGCGGCCTTGCTGTTCAAGGGGTTATACCAGCAGAGCGTCTATCGTCCCTCCCGTCATACCGGGGTGTTCTGCCTCAAGCTGCTGGTCGCCAGCGTGCTGATGGGGGGCGTGCTCGCCTACCTGTCACCGGATCTGGCCCAGTGGGGCGCATGGAGCATGGGCAAGGCCAGTTTGCAGCTGACCATGTTGCTGTCGCTGGGCGCCGGGGTCTATGCCGTGGTGTTGCTGCTGCTGGGCATTCGACCACGTCATCTTAAATCGGGGCAGCAGTAGCCGTGATCCTGCGACGTCATGAGGATAGTGCCTCATGGCGCCGCGGGGGACAGGATTGGGCCCGGATAGTTGAAATCAGGCTATGAGGGCTGACCCTGCCTGCTGCCTGATATATAATCCGCCGATTTCCATGGCAGCAACGCACAAGGCACTGATGGAGCTTATTCGCGGCATTCACAATCTCAAGCCCCGTCACCGGGGATGTGTATTAACCATTGGCAACTTTGATGGGGTTCATCAGGGTCACCATGCGGTATTGACACGTCTCAAGGATAAAGCGGCCCAACTGGGATTGCCTGCCTGCGTCATGTTGTTCGAACCGCAGCCGCTGGAGCTGTTTGCCGGCACGGCGGCGCCCGCCCGGTTGAGCCGGTTGCGGGAGAAGTACGAAGCGCTCAAGGGACTGCATATCGATCGCATGCTCTGCGTGCGCTTCAGCCAGCGCTTTGCCGAGCAAGCGGCCTCGACCTTCATCGAGCAGTTGCTGGTGGAGAAGCTCGGGGTGCGCTATCTGGTGGTTGGTGACGATTTCCGCTTCGGCAAGGGGCGGCAAGGGGACTTCCACCTGCTGGAGGAGGCGGGCCATCGCTTCGGGTTCGAGGTGATCAGTACCCAGAGCTTCCAGCTCGAACGGCAGCGGGTCAGCAGCACCCTGGTGCGTGAGGCCCTCAAGGCGGGGCGGATGGCGGAGGTGGAGCTGATGCTTGGCCGCCCCTACACCATCAGTGGCCGGGTGGCCCACGGCGACAAGCTGGGTCGCACCATAGGTTTTCCCACCGCCAATTTGTCTCTCAAGCGCCAGGTGATCCCGGTCGGTGGCGTGTTTGCGGTGGAAGTGATATGTTCCGGCAAGACCTTCCTCGGTGTAGCCAATGTGGGTGTACGGCCGACCTTGAGTGGTACACAAGCCAGATTGGAAGTGCATCTATTTGATTTTTATGGCGACCTTTACGGTCAGCAGGTCAAGGTGCTGCTTCGTCACAAGCTGCGCGAAGAGCAGAAATTTGCCTCTTTCACTGCCTTGAAAGAGCAGATCGAACGAGATGCCCTGGCGGCCCGAGCCTGGTTCGGGCTGCCACTATTCAATTTACCCAGCACTCTTTTAGAAACGAAGGGAACCCAGGACTGATGAGCGACTATAAACACACCCTGAATCTTCCGGAAACCGAGTTTCCGATGCGTGGCGATCTGGCCAAGCGCGAACCCAACATGCTGAAACGTTGGTACGATCAGGATCTCTATGGCGCGATTCGCCGCGCCAAAGCGGGCAAGCCTTCTTTCATTCTGCACGATGGCCCCCCCTATGCTAACGGCAACATTCACATTGGTCACTCGGTCAACAAGATCCTCAAAGACATCATCATCAAGTCCAAGGGACTCTCCGGTTTCGATTCCCCCTATGTGCCGGGCTGGGATTGCCACGGTCTGCCTATCGAGCTGAAAGTGGAAGGCATGGTCGGCAAGCCGGGCGAGAAGGTTTCCGCCGCCGAATTCCGCGCCGAGTGCCGCAAATACGCCAAGACCCAGATCGAAGCGCAGAAGACCGACTTCATCCGGCTGGGCGTGCTGGGTGACTGGGAACACCCCTATCTGACCATGGATTTCGGCACCGAAGCCAACATCATCCGCTCCATGGCCAAGATCGTTGAAAACGGTCACCTGCACAAAGGCTCCAAGCCGGTGCACTGGTGTACCGACTGTGGCTCCGCGCTGGCCGAAGCCGAAGTGGAGTACTACGACAAGAACTCCCCCTCCATCGACGTGCGCTTCAAGGCCATTGATGAGGCGACCGTCGCTGCCAAGTTTGACTGCCCTGAAGGCCACCCCGGCAAGGGCCCGATCTCTGCGGTGATCTGGACCACCACTCCGTGGACCCTGCCCGCCAACCGCGCCATCGCCATGCACGCCGATCTGGACTATGCGCTGGTGCAGGTCGAAGGCGAGCATCCAGAGCGTCTGATCCTGGCCGCCGAGCTGGTCAAGGACGTGATGGACCGCGCCGGTATCGAGCAGTTCCACAATCTGGGCTACGCCAAGGGCGCCGCACTCGAGCTGCTGCGGTTCAACCACCCTTTCTACAGCTTCGATGTGCCGGTGGTGCTGGGTGACCACGTCACCCTGGATGCCGGTACCGGTGCCGTACACACCGCTCCTGGTCATGGTCAGGAAGACTTTGTGGTCGGTCAGAAGTACGGTCTGGAAGTGGCCAACCCGGTTGGCAGCAACGGCGTGTACCTGCCGGATACCGAACTGTTTGCCGGCCAGCACGTATTCAAGGCCAACGCCTCCGTGGTCGAAGTGCTGACCGAGCGCGCTGCCCTGCTGCATCACAAGGTGTTCAACCACTCCTACCCGCACTGCTGGCGTCACAAAACCCCGATCATCTTCCGTGCCACCCCGCAGTGGTTCATCAGCATGGAGCAGAAGGGTCTGCGCAAGCGTGCACTGGAAGAGATCGAGCGCATCGAGCAAGACGGCATCAAACAGCATGGCCAGAGCGGCTGGGTACCGGCTTGGGGTAAAAACCGCATTCAGGCGATGGTCGAGAACCGTCCTGACTGGTGTATCTCTCGTCAGCGTACCTGGGGCGTGCCCATCTCCCTGTTCGTCCATAAAGAGACCCAGGAGCTGCACCCGGAATCAGTGCGCCTGATGCACGAAGTTGCCAAACGGGTCGAGCAGTCCGGCATCCAGGCCTGGTGGGATCTGGACAAAGCCGAGCTGCTGGGTGCTGATGCCGACATGTACGACAAAGTGCCTGACACCCTGGATGTCTGGTTCGACTCGGGTTCAACCCACTCCTCCGTGGTCGATGCCCGTCCCGAGTTCAACGGCAATCCGGCCGATATGTATCTGGAAGGCTCTGACCAGCACCGCGGCTGGTTCATGTCCTCCCTGATGATCGGCGTGGCGATGAAAGGCAAGGCTCCTTACAACCAGGTACTGACTCACGGCTTCACCGTGGATGGTCAGGGTCGCAAGATGTCCAAGTCCATCGGCAACGTGGTCAGCCCGCAGGACGTGATGAACAAACTGGGCGCCGACATCCTGCGTCTGTGGGTCGCGAGCACTGATTACACCGGCGAGATGACTGTCTCCGACGAGATCCTCAAGCGCTCTGCCGACGCCTATCGTCGCATCCGCAACACCGCCCGCTTCCTGCTGGCCAACCTGAACGGCTTCAATCCGGCGACCGACATGGTGGCGCCTGCCGACATGGTGGTGGTGGATCGCTGGGCTGTCGGTCGTGCCAAAGCGGTACAGGCCGAGATCATGGCGGCGTTCGACGAGTACAACTTCCACGGTGTGACCCAGAAGCTGATGCAGTTCTGCTCCATCGAGATGGGTTCCTTCTACTTGGACGTCATCAAGGATCGTCAGTACACCGCCAAGGCTGACAGCCTGGCCCGTCGCTCCTGCCAGACCGCTCTCTATCACATCGCCGAGGCCATGGTGCGCTGGATGGCGCCGATCATGAGCTTCACTGCCGATGAGATCTGGGCACTGCTGCCGGGTGAGCGCGGCGAGTTCGTCTTCACCGAAGAGTGGTACGACGGCCTGTTCGGGCTGGAAGCCGGTGAAACCCTCAACGACGATTTCTGGGCCGAGATCCTTACCGTGCGCGGTGAAGTGAACAAGGCGCTGGAAGTGGCCCGTGGCGAGAAGCGTATCGGCGGTTCCTTGCAGGCCGAACTGACCCTGTTCGCCAAGCCGGAGCTGGCTGCGCGCCTGAACGCGCTGGCCGATGAGCTGCGCTTCGTGCTGCTCACCTCCAAGGCCAAGGTGGTTGTGGCTGACACTGCACCGGAAGGCTCTGTGGCGACCGAGCGCGATGACCTGTGGCTGAGTGTGGCCCAGTCTGCTGCCGCCAAGTGCGACCGCTGCTGGCACCATGTGGAAGACGTGGGCACCATCGCGGGTCATGAAGAGATCTGTGGTCGCTGTGTGACTAACGTTGAGGGTGACGGCGAAACGCGTCAATTTGCCTGATGAACATGACTCAACATAAAAGTGGCCTGCGTTGGCTGTGGCTGGCAGTGTTGGCCTTTGTACTGGACCAGGCGAGCAAGCTCGCCGTGGTCAAGTTGCTGCCATTTGGTTACCCGGGGGTGGAGATCACCCCCTTCTTCAATCTGGTTCACGTCTACAACAAGGGCGCCGCATTCAGCTTCCTGGCTGATCAGGGGGGCTGGCAGCGCTGGTTCTTCGCGGTGCTGGCTTTTGCCATCTGTGGATTGTTGATCAACTGGCTGCGCAAGCAGTCGGTGACCCAGCGTTGGAGCGGTATCGCCTATTCGCTGATCATCGGTGGCGCCCTTGGCAATGTCTTTGATCGACTGGTGCTGGGCCATGTGGTCGATTTCCTCGACTTCTACTGGCAGCGTGCCCACTGGCCGGCATTCAATCTGGCCGACAGCTTTATCTTTATCGGGGCCGCCATGATTGTGCTGGACGGTTTCCGTGGTGAGAAAAAGGAGCAGGCATGAGCCAGCAGATCACCGCTAACAGCAGCGTGTTGTTCCACTTCTCCATCAAGCTGGAAGATGGCTCGGTTGCCGACAGCACGGCGCTGCACGGCAAACCAGCCCGCCTGCGGATGGGCGATGGCAGCCTGACCCCCACCTTCGAGCAGTGCCTGTTGGGGCTGAGCGAAGGGGAGCGCAAGAGTTTTACTCTGGCGCCGGAAGAGGCCTTTGGTCTCTCCAATCCCGACAACATCTACCATCTCGACCGTGCCAAGTTTGGCGCCGATGTGGAGCCAAAAGTCGGCACCATCATCCTGTTCGATCAGCCCAATGGCAGCGAGCTGCCGGGCATCATCCGGGCAGTAGCCGGGATGTCGGTCACGGTCGATTTTAACCACCCGCTGGCCGGTCATACCGTCACCTTCGAGGTGGAGATCCTGGGCGTTGATGATGAGGAGAAGGTGCACTAATGGATATTCTGCTCGCTAACCCTCGCGGTTTTTGCGCCGGTGTCGATCGCGCCATCAGCATTGTCGAGAGCGCGCTGGAGAAGTTCGGGGCCCCCATCTATGTCCGTCACGAAGTGGTGCATAACCGCTATGTGGTGAACAAGCTGAAAGAGGCGGGCGCTGTCTTCGTCGAGGAGCTCGACGAGGTGCCGGATGACAGCATTGTCATCTTCTCCGCCCACGGCGTGGCCAAGACGGTGCGCGAGATGGCAAAGTCCCGCGCCCTCAAGGTATTCGATGCCACCTGTCCGTTGGTGACCAAGGTGCACATGGAGGTGCATCGCGCCAGCCGCAAGGGCTCCGAGGCTGTGCTCATTGGTCACGCCGGCCACCCCGAGGTGATCGGCACCATGGGGCAGTACGAGAATCGCGAAGGCGGCATGTATCTGGTGGAGACACCGGAAGATGTCGCCAAGCTCAAGGTGAAAAATCCGGATGACCTCTGCTTCGTCACCCAGACCACCCTGAGCGTGGATGAGACCTCTGACGTGATCGATGCCCTGCGCAAGCACTTCCCCAAGATCCAGGGGCCGCGCAAGGATGACATCTGCTACGCCACCCAGAACCGTCAGGATGCGGTGCGGGAGATGGCGGGACTGGTGGACGCCATGCTGGTGGTGGGGTCTCGCAACTCCTCCAACTCTAACCGTCTGCGCGAGCTGGCCGAGAAGGTGGGTGCCAGAGCCTATCTTATCGACGATGCGTCGATGATTGAGGCAAGCTGGCTGGAAGGGGTGAAGGCGATCGGTGTCACTGCTGGCGCATCCGCCCCCGAGGTGCTGGTGCAAAACGTGATTGCCCGCCTGCGGGAGCTGGGAGGCAAGGTCGTCGCCGAGCACCCCGGCCGGGAAGAGAACGTGGTGTTTGAGGTACCTGCGGAGTTGAGGATTATCTGATTCGGCTTGATTGCAGTAGATAAAGGGGGTGTGCAAAAAAGAAGCTTGTGCTGATTTTCTGAGCTGTTACTGTAAAAGGTCATTGACGATGTCGTTAGTGGATTTGCTTTTGCCGGTCGGAATCTTGCCTTAAAGCAAGATAAACTATCGTTAATGTAGCCTTCAGATCACTACTCGGATGCCTTCAACCATGGACAGGAAGTGCATAGGGCAAGCGGTATATCACTTGCCAACTGGTTTCACCCTCATTGAGCTGATGGTCACCATCGCGCTCACGGCGCTGTTGTTGACCGTTGGCATCCCTTCCTTTAACTCGCTGCTTGGCAGTATGAATATGGTCTCTCAGAGCAACGAATTTGTGCAGGCTCTGCAGCTTGCTCGCACTGAGGCCGTCAGACGTAACCAGACCGTAAGGCTGTCGGCCCTGCCGACCAATGTGAATTCCACTCGTTGGGAGGCCGGTTGGCAGGTCTGGGTAGATGCAAATGCCAATGATCAGCCGGAAGAGCAGGAGCTTATTCGGGTATTTTCTGCCAACGACAAATTAAAGATGACCAGTCAACAAGCGGGGATGCTGATGTTTGCTGGCAATGGTGCTTTTGCTGGGCGCGATACCCAAAGCCGGGAATTTAACCTTCAGACAGTCCCTTGTAACGGAGCAATGGCACGAAAAATTACGGTGTCGGCTATGGGGCAACCATCAGTACAGGAGGTCCCATGTTCATAGGCCGTTACAGAGGTTTTTCATTGCTGGAGGTGATGATTGCAGTATTGATCCTGGGCGTGGGTCTGCTCGGGATGGCAACGTTGCAATTGCAGGCCTTACGCAGTGGTCAGGCGGCACTCAACAGTACCGAAGTCACGCAGGCGGCCAATCTGGTGGTCGATTTGATGCGAGCCAATCGGGGTGCCGCACTTTCCGGTCAGTATGATCTCACGCTAGGGGAGCAGCCGGCAGGTAGTTCGCAGGCCGCAGATGACTTGCGCTATTGGCGACAAATGCTGACCAATTTACCCAGTGGAGATGGCTCAATATTGGTCGTTCAAGGCAGGGTCACGGTGACCATACAGTGGTCGCCGCGCCCTGTCGCCGGTGAAGAGGATTTGCGCAGCTTCGAGTTGAGGGCAGATTTATGACACGAGCAATAATGCGCCGACAAGCCGGTGTTGGCCTGATTGAGGTGATGATTAGCCTGGTGTTGGGGCTATTTATTGCGGGAGTCATCATTCAGGTTTTTTTAGGTAATCACCGCACTTATTTGGTGTCAGAAACCCTGGCCAGAGTGCAGGAAAACAGCCGTTTTGCCACCGGGCTGCTAGAGCGAGAGTTGCGCCCTGCGACTTATATGGGGTGTCTGAGCAAACAAGGGGTGCCAATATTCAACACCCTGAACAGCACCGCGCTCCCCTACGACTTTTCGGTCGGTTTGCGGGGTGGTGATAATATTTCGGCGGTGCCAACGTTTGCCGCCAGTTTGTTTAATGGTAGTGAGCCAACCCCCAAAATCAATACTGATGTTCTGCTTGTTCAGGGGACCGTTGGTAATGGTGTTCCAGTAGTTAAAAATAACAATGGTGCCCAGCTTTTTGCCCAGTTGCTATCTACCAGACCCAATTATTGTGTGCCAGGCCAATCAGGCTACAGTGATCTGTGCGAAGGTGATGTTGTGATGGTATCTGATTGTCAAAAGGCTCGGGTATTTCAAATCACTAATCTGACTACGGCAGGCGGTGAACTTAACGTGGTGCACTCCGCAGATAAAAAATATACCCCAGGTAATAAAATTAATAATTGGGGGGGGGCTTCTGGTAATGGTGGTAGTACACCGGCAGAGGAGATATTTGGTGCGGGAGCCATGATCCATCGTCTGGAAACCAAAATGTATTATATTGCCCGCGCCAATAACACCCAGGATTGGGGACTCTATCGAAAAATCAATGCACAACCGGGTGAGTTGCTAATAAAGGGGGTGATGGATTTACAGCTCACCTATGGTGAGGATCTGAATCAGGATCGTGCAGTCGATCGTTATGTAGCAGCCAATAATGTGACAGATTGGAGTGATGTGGTCGGGATAGGTTTTGCATTGCTGCTACGCAGTGAGCAAGGTGGTGTGGTCACCAAGCCGCAAGCCATCAGTTTTGCGGGTGCCACTTTTCAGAGTAGTGACCTGCACTGGTATCGCAGCGTTGAGTCAACCGTTGCCCTGCGCAACCGATTACCATAGGGAAGAGAGGCGATGAAACAAAGGGGAATGGTGCTGATCCTTAGCCTGATTTTCCTGGTGGTGATCAGTCTGCTAGCGATGGCCGGGATGCGTGGTGGCCTATTACAGGAAAAAATGGTCGGAAATTACAAAGAGACCCAACTGGCGTTACAGGCGGCTGAAGCCGCATTGCGTGAAGCGGAGCGTTATCTCGATGGGGGTGATCCGGGACCTTTTGACAACAGTGCGGGGCTCTATGATTTATTGACCACCGCAGTGGACCCCCACGCCAATACCACCACTTGGCGCAGCTATACCAATGCCGGTAGCGCGGGCCCCTTACCTCAGTATTACATCGAACGACTCCCTTTTGCGCAGGCGCAAAATGACAGCCTGGCCGCCGATGAAGCACAGGGAGAGCGCCGCCTTTATCGTATCACCGCCCGTGGATTTGGCTTGTCAGCGGACAGCCAGGTACTGCTGCAAACCACTTTCAGTCGATAGGAGCCTTATCATGCACGGTAAATTATGGGTGTCGGTGTTGTTGGCCAGTATGACCTTGCCTGTCACTGCGATAGACCTGGCGCAAGTGCCGCTTTATCTTGCGGTGCGCGCCGAACCCAATATTATGTTTACCCTGGATGACTCGGGTTCCATGCATTTCGAAATTATGCCGGAATCATTGATAGAAAATAATGCGCGTTATGTCTACCCAAGGGCTAATAAAATATATGGCAATGCTGATTATGATAACTACACGATAACTTTTGATAGTAATAACGATCGCAATGCCTATACCCGTTCTAACTATAATAATAAGTTATATTATAATCCGCTGGTCACGTATCGACCTTGGGTAAAGGCGGATGGATCCTTGATGCCTCCGGCACCGATCACCCGTGCGCCTCACAATCCATTTCATACCAGCAATAACCTTGATGCGTGCTGTCGTAATCTGACAGTAGACAATAAAGAGTATGCTAATGCTGATAATGCATTATTCTATAAAGAATTTTCCTCTGACAGTAGAAATGGAACAGAAACATTCTGGCCAGCTGTCTACTTTGACTATAAGGGAAGCGGTGATGTTAAAAATTATAAGAGCTACAATCGGGTAGAAATTCGCCCTGGTAACACTTACCCTAATCGCCCCGCTCGCAGCGATTGTGCCAGTAAACCGGTCTGTAGCTATGAGGAAGAAATTCAAAACTTTGCGAACTGGTACACCTATTATCGTTCCAGAATTTTAGCGGCACGTGCCGGAGTGGGACGTGCTTTTGCCACCCAAAGCGACGGTATTCGGGTGGGGTTTGCGACCATTAATGCTAATCCCACCATAGTGAAGGATGTGTTGGCGTTCAAAGATGCCGCCCGTACCGATTTTTTCACATCACTCTACGAGCGTAATATCCCTGCCGCTGGGACACCATTACGCACCGCCCTCAAAGATGTCGGCGAATACTTTAAGAGCAAAAGCAATAATGGCCCTTGGGCAACAACACCCGGTAGTGCGTTACCACACCTGACCTGTCGTCAGAGTTATAACATTTTGATGACCGATGGCTATTGGAATGGAGACTCGCCGGGGGTCGGTGATACTGATGGAGATAAATACAGTAATACGCTGGCGGATGTCGCTTATAAGTATTGGAAAGAGGACCTGCGCCCTGATTTGGCTAACAAGGTGCCAACCAGCAGTGCTGATAATGCCAACTGGCAACATCTGGTCAATTTTACGGTCGGCTTTGGGGTTAACGGCACCAAGGATCCTGCCAATGGTATACCCACATCCTGGCCAAATCCAGCCAGCGGTAATGCCGAGAAAATCGATGATCTGTGGCATGCGGCAGTCAACAGCCGGGGGGATTTTTTTAGTGCCACCGATCCCGATGAATTTGCCACGGCGCTCAGTAGCACCTTAAGTCAGATTGCCGCCCGTAACAGCTCAGCCAGCTCGGTCACCGCCAATGCGACGCGACTCAATGATGGCAGCCAAATTTACCAAGCACGTTTTAACAGTGGCGATTGGTCTGGGCAGTTGCTTGCTATTGCCTTGGCGAAAGATGGTTCATTGGGCAGCACCCTGTGGGATGCGGCGCAAAAAATACCACAGCCTGCAGTGCGAAAGGTGTTTACCTGGCAAGCTGGAGCCGGGGTTGAGTTTACATGGAATGCCCTGAATGATGCTAATAAAGCCTTGCTCGCCATTAATAATGACGGGCTTGGTCAGGCGCGGCTGGACTATTTGCGTGGCGAACGAAGTCAAGAGCAGGCGCAGGGGGGGGGAATGCGCAATCGCAGTGGCATCCTCGGTGATATCGTTAACTCGGATCCCCTGTTTGTCGGCAAAAAAGATTATGGTTACGCCAGCGCATCCGGGTTGATCGACAGCGAACGCGATGCCTATCGCCTTTTCCAGAATGCCAATTTACAAACTCAACGGGTGCCAATGATCTATGTCGGCGCCAATGATGGGATGTTACACGGTTTTCGGGCGACGGATGGGGTCGAGCAAATGGCCTATTTGCCTGCGGACTTGTTGGGTCATGTCAGCGCGCTGACTCAGCCCGCTTATAACCATCGCTACTTTGTGGATGGCTCTCCCCGAGTAGGGGACGCCTATATCAACAATGGGTGGAAAACCGTATTGCTTGGTCACACCGGTGCCGGGGGCAGCGCTGTTTTTGCACTCGATGTGACCAACCCAACCAATATGGCCGCCAATAAGGTGCTGTGGGAGTTTAGTCGTGCCAGCAAAGATGGCGGCGAGATGGGAGTGGCACTGGCCACATCGACGCTAGTCAGGGTCAAGGCAGACAATAAATGGGTTGCGTTGGTGGCCAATGGTTATAACAGCATTAGCCACACCGCTCGCCTGTTTGTGCTGGATCTGGCGACCGGTGCCGTGTTGAAGGAGCTCGATACCAAAATGGGCAATGCCACAGCGCCTAATGGATTATCCAGCCCGCTGCCAGTGGATGCTGATGGTGATCGGGTGGTGGATTATGTCTATGCAGGAGATCTGCAAGGTAATTTGTGGAAGTTTGATCTTAGCGGCAACATTGCCCAGTGGGATGTGGCGATAAAACAAGGTAAACCGTTATTCACTGCGTGTGATGGCAGCTGTAGTGCGACGACTCGTCAGCCAGTGACCATTCGCCCCGTTGCGATTCGGCATCCTCAAGGGGGGGTTATGGTGTTATTTGGTACCGGCAGTTACATCGCCAATAGCGATAAAGTGGTGCCCGCCCAACCTCGCCTCGACGCGGTATATGGCATTTGGGACAAAGATAACACCGAGGTCGGGGCCGGGTTGCTGACTACGCAATCTATTACTCATGAATTTGTCGCCGATGGTATTAATCGAATGTTTGATACCAGGGTGGTCTCTAATATCAACGTTGATTACCAGACCAAGCGTGGTTGGTTGCTGAAGTTGAAATCGCCCGGTGCCAGCACCGGAGTCGGTGAGCGAGTTGTGAGCGAGATGATTTATCGTAATAATCGGCTGATCTTTAATACCTTGATCCCGTCGTTGGATGCGTGTGATTTTGGTGGGCGCTCCTGGTTAATGGAGATCGACCCCCTTTCTGGCGCTCGGCTTAATTACTCTGTATTCGATGTTAATGGTGACGGAGCGATTAATGACAAGGATTATGTGACTATTGATGATGGTAATGGCGGCCAAATCAGGGTACCGGTCAGTGGTAAGCTGTTTGATGAACTGACCACGACCCCCAGTGTCGTTGAAGATGGTGAGTTAGAGCGAAAATATATGAGTGGTTCGAGTGGCAATGTCACTGTGACCCTTGAGCAGGGCGCAGGCGAACAGGGAGGAAGACAATCTTGGCTGCAACTCCAGTAATGCGTTCTGGCGGTTTTTCCCTGATGGAGCTGATGATTGTCGTGGCTGTCATCGCCATTCTGGCCGCGATCGCCTATCCCAGTTACAACAGCTACATGGCAACTGCCAAGCGAGCCGAAGCCAAGGCGGCCCTGCTGGAAGCGGCGCAATATCTGGAGCGGGAGTTTACCGCCAATGGCAATTACGACGCTGGTAACCTGGTCTCTGCCGGCTTGGCGACCCTGCCGAGGGGGGGGCTGCTTATTACCATGTCGCGCTCAATGCCAGCGGGGCCCGTTATACCCTGACTGCGATTCCGACCGGTGTGATGAATGGAGACCCCTGCGGCTTGCTGACTCTGGATCAGGGGGGGCAGCAGGGGGTATCGATGGCCAGTATGACGGCAGCCGAGTGCTGGTAGTCAGTTACCAGCACTCCGCGGGGGTCTTGATGTCAGCTTTGTTGATGGTCAGGGTATCACAGGCTGTATTGCCAGCCTTGTCACCAACTTGAGCCCCTTTGGTGGTGGCTACCAGAGTGTAGGCGGTGGCGCTGGCGCCAGAAATGGTAAAGGTGTAGTAATCACTGGTCGGATTGCCCACACTGGCTACGGCACTGCTGTAACTGGCATTGGAGATGCGAAACTCTTCCTGTTTGAGCTGCATGGTCAGCAAGCCCTTGATGGCATCGGCCCGGCGAGATTTACGCAGGCCGTCGGTAAAGCTCGGGTAGGCGACGGCGGCAATGATGGCCACGATGGCAACGACTACCATCAATTCCAGCAGTGTGATTCCGGATTGTTTGATTCTCATGGGGGCGGCAGGGTTCGTTAAACAGATAGATACTATAGGATAGTACTGACATCATACTCTACTGGCATGTGCGAAAAGAAAGGAGTCTTTAGCCAATGGAATGCGCAGAGAGCCGCTCCGCCGGTTTTACCATGATTGAATTGATGATCGCAGTGGCTCTGGTGGCCTTGCTGCTAACCATTGCTATACCCAGTTACCAGTCATTGCGCCAGGAGCAGATGGTCAAGGCGGCTACTCAGGCCGTTTACACAGATGTGATGCTGCTTAAGTCAGAGGCGATAAAGCGTAACAGCAGTCTCTCCCTGATTGTGTTCAACAGTGGCGCGAGCAACTGGTGTTACCGCATCGCGATTGATGGTGCGGGCAGTTGCACCGGTTGTAACGATACCTGCTCATCCCTGGATGGGCGCAAAGGGGCAGATGCCAGTGAATTTGCTGGCGTAAATCTGACGACCAGTTATAGCGGTGGCAAGCTCACCTTTTCCCCTCGCCGTGGTACCTTGCCAAGTGGCAATATCACCCTTGCCAGTAATGGGGCCAGCATGAAGATCATGACCAGCAATCTGGGCCGGGTACGCACCTGTGCTATCAGTAGTTTGGGGGGGGAGGTTACATGCAGCGACTGAGGATGCATGGCTTTAACATCGTCGAGCTAATGGTCGCTATGGTGGCTGGTTTGCTGCTGGTTGCCGCAGTGACATCGCTGTTTGCCACCATTCTGAAGGCCAATCATACCGCCATGCAGACCAGCCGTTTGAACCAGGAGTTGCAGAGCATCACCGATATGATTGCTCGTGATGGACAGCGCGCTGGTTATGATTGGGCGGCTACATCGTTTCTCGCTGCTGTGTCGGGGGCCAGATCCCCCTTCTATTTCGACACGAGCAGCGACCTGATGAGCGAAACGTCAACGGGCACCCAAGTTTATCGCTGCATCAGGCTGAAATACGATGATAATGACAACGGTTCGCTTGATGCCGATGAGACGTTTGTTTACAGCTACGACACTACAAAGAAAGGGGTGAAGCTGGGCGACAGTTGTACCACCGGCTCTCTGCTCAGTACGGATGACACCATAGAGGTTACGGCCCTGACCTTCTCGCTGCTTGGCAGTAGCGTCTCGTCCGGCGCACGAACTGTGCGTCTGAGTATCACCGGCCAGCATAAGGCAAACACTGCCCTTAAATTGACCCTGCAGCGGGATATCAAGCTGCGCAACGACGGGTACTGATACCATGAAACGTCACTCCGGCTTTACCACCTTTACGATTACCTTGCTGCTTATCCTGATCCTGCTCGGCATCTCGCTGCTGGTGGGTAAGTTGATGGTAGCGGATCGCCGTATCAGCCTGAACGAGGTGCAGTATCGTCAGGCGCTAGCGTTGGCTGAGTTGGGGTTGGCTGACGGGGTCGGGCGGCTTGTACAGGATACCAGCTGGCGTACCGTCAGCGGCGGGGTCACGGTTAGCGCGGCGGCGGGTAGTTATACCCTCTTTGCGCTTGATGAGCCGGCCCTGACCGTGGGGGGGACGACGGTGATACCGGTTCGAGTGCGTGCCCAGGCCACCTTGGCCGACAATAGCGCCAATGCGGCGGCCGAGGTCAAGACCATCAAGGTGAGTGTGTTGGCCGGGACCCCGGCTGCCCCCCTGACGGTTGCCGGCGGTATGGCCGTCTCCGGCAACTTCACCGTTGTCGCCAATCCCAATGGCGGCGGGCTAGGTGTGCCGCTCTCCATCTGGACCGATGATAATGTTGATCTGACCAACGGTACTAGCCAGACCTGTCATCAGGAGGATTATCCCTGTTCTGCCACGAATAGTATCAGCCGGGATGGCAATAAAAACTCAGATATCAAGGACAATGATTCAGCCTTTCCTACCGATCTGGTCTGGTATCTGTTCAACGAGAAAGACGATGCCACTGGCTGGGCCAATCTGGAGTCGCGGGCGCTGCAGATGCTGAACAATTGTGATTCCCTGTCGACCGCCTCGCGCGGGTTGATCATTGTCGATGGCGACTGCAAACCGGGCGGATCGATCGGCTCGGTGAGCGCCCCCGTCGTGCTTATCGTGCGTAACGGCGACTTGACGGTCAACGGGAACGCTACCCTGTACGGCATGGTGTTTGCCTATTCATCCGATCCCGACGATGCAACCACGGACATCAGCCTGAAGGGGGGTGCCATCGTCAACGGTGCCGTGGTCGCCAATTACCAGCTAGGCAAGACGGCTAACGGTACCTTCGATGCCAAGTATGATCAGACGGTGCTGAGTAATATTGCAAATGGGGCTGCATTTCAGAGCATCAATTTGGTGCCCGGCAGTTGGCGAGATTGGTAGGAGCAAGGATGAAACAGTACAAGGGATTTGGATTGTTGGAGATTTTAATCACGCTGGTGTTGCTCGGCGTGGGGGTGGCCGGATTGGTGGCCATGTCGCGCGGGCTCTTGGGCTCCTCCCAGGATGGGCGCCGCTATGAGGTGGCCATGCGACTGGCGGAGTCAAAACTCGATGAGTTTCGCACTTTCAACGGGGTGGTGAGCGCGGTCTCGCCGCTTACGGCCTATATCAGTATTGCCGCCGGGAGCACCACCACCACGCCTACCAATGGCGGAGGGAGCTACTCCCTGAGCTGGACCGTCAGTAATCAGTACTGGAACGGGACTGGCTGGTCAGCCACGATGCCGGCGGGGTATCTCTACACCTATCCGGGTCGCAAGATTATCAATGTGACGGTTGGCTGGAGCGACAGCGCGGGGCAAGCCCGTTCGCTGCTGCTTTCCGGTGCCGTCTCGCCAACCGAGTCGCTGGCCACTAATCAGATGCAGGGGGGGGGGCTCGATACCAGCCGGCCCAAACCTAAAGTCACTTATACGCCGGGCGCTGTACCAGATGTGGTGTCGGTAGATCTTGGCAATGGTAGCAAGAAAGAAACCAGTAAACCGCTGCCACACATTACCGGCAATGCGGGAACGAGCCGCTTGATCCAGTTTGACTCGATCACCTATCAAACACAGGGGGATAATAACAACAAGCAATCACTGCAGGATACAGCATCCGTGCTCTGTTCTTGCTCAACCAGCGGGACGCCTGAGAAAGCGTATCTACCGGGGATTCCCTATTATTCAGCGACTGATAAGGTGCAGTATTGGAAAGTAGGCGAGCAAGTAGTAAAGAGTGTCGGTGGGTTAAGCGGGAACAACAAGCAGGAGCCCCTGTGCGCGTCCTGCTGTCGCGAGCACTATGATGTGGCTGACAAGGGCTTTTCGGGATATTTCTCCCCGTTGAATATGACCCGTGGCCGCTATCGCTTAAGTGGTTCATCGCTACAAGCGGTGACCAGTGGTGATTATATCGATGCCTGCCGCTTCGTCAGGCTGGATGGCACATATCGCCCCGCCCCCGATTGGCACTTGGTCAGCCTTACCACGTTTTCGTCTACGTTTCTCAACGATACCACCAATCTTGCGAATTATCAGGCCTATATAGCCTATGTCATCCGTGAGCATGTAAAGTGGCAAAAGTCGGCATTTTCTGGCAAAAGTGATGCATCTTGGTCTGCTGTCACCTCATCTCCGGCTATCCAGACATTCAATACCTGGTTAGCGAATAATAGAGCTGGTAGCCCCAACACAGATTTGACGACACCTATAGGGACGGTTCAGCTAATTAGTCGTGGTATTTATGTGGATATTATGTCGCCCAGCTATTTAACCAATGAAGTATTTAAGGGCGCTGTGACGGAGCCTGATATTGCCAAGGTTCCTTTTCAGGATGTCAATATGACTTTGCTCAATGAGTGGAGCAGTGACAATAGTACCAAATTGACAGTGACGAGTCAGCCAATTGCGACTGTCGTTGATCCTGAAAAAAATTATTATGGAACTTATAGTCGAGGTCGTTTAACTGCTAATGCTTCAACTTATTCTGGTAACCCACCGACTAGTAATTCAATCACTATAACCGCAAAAAGTTATCAGGGTAATTCTGGTGTGGTGGGCAGTCCAATATTGCCAGAAGATATTACTGATGCCATTGTATCTACAGTGAAAGTTAATATTCAAGACTCCGCCCAGTCGCCTAGAACTAATATCAATGGTGTAATTAAATGCTTGGATCTGAATACGACGTATATTGGTTCAGGTAAAGATAGGGTGACAGTGAATAGCGCTGTACCTTGTACACAAACGTCTAAAAATTTGACAGACATTGTTAGCAATAGCAACGTAACCTGCTCGGTGCAAGATATTGGTGCGCCAGCGGAGGCGAGCTATTCATGTTCTGGTCCAGCAGGTAGTTTTTTCACCCTGATGTTCAGCAAGAACAAGTATCAATTTGTTCCTGCAGCAGGACAGCAATTGACCCTACCAACTAGTGGCACGCTTCCTGGTGGCTGTGTTTTGATGGTGTCAAATGACTTGAAAAATGCGATCCCTGCTCCAACCCCAGCAATACAAACTAGTTGTGACATCGCACCTTGACGATATCATTACGGTTGTAACTCTGCCTCCCAAGGCGCTGGCACAGCCAGCGCCTTTTCTTTATCATTCCCCATCATTTTTGATTTTAAGATGCATCGCCATGGCAAAAGCCCTCTCTCTGATGCTTGCCCAGTTGAATCTGACGGTAGGCGCCATCGAAGATAACACTGACAAAGTGATCGCTGCGGCGGCTCAGGCCGAGCAGCAAGGTGCCGATCTGCTGGTCTGCTCCGAGCTGGCCCTGACCGGCTATCCACCGGAAGACTTGCTGCTGCGTGCCGATCTGATGATCCGGGTCGATGCCGCGCTGGCTCGCATTGCTGAATGGCAGGGCAACTGTGCCATTTTGGTGGGGCACCCCTGGCGTGAAGGTGAGGCGCTCTATAACGCCGCCTCCCTCTATGAGCAGGGCAAGCTGATTGCCCGTTACTTCAAGCAAGACTTGCCCAACTACGGGGTATTCGACGAGAAGCGCTACTTCACCGCTGCAAACGAGACCTGCGTGGTGCCGTTCCGTGGTTACCAACTGGGCTTGCTCATTTGTGAAGACCTGTGGCAACCGGGCCCGGCGCTGGCCGCCAAGGCAGCAGGAGCTGAGCTGCTGCTCACCATCAATGCGTCGCCGTACGATCAGGAGAAACCCTGGATCCGCCGCGAGCTGATGGCGGAGCGCTGCGATCAGACTGGCCTGCCGCTGGTCTATCTCAATCAGGTCTGTGGTCAGGATGAGTTGATTTTCGACGGCTGCTCCAAGGTGTTCAACAGCCAGGGCGAGTTGATCCACAAGCTCGCTCCGTTTGCCGAAGAGTTGGCGCTGGTACGTTTTGCCGATGGCCAGCCGGTGAAAGAGCGGGAACCCGCGGCGCCGCTGGAACCCTTGGCCGAGACCTATCAGGCGCTGGTGCTGGCGGTGCGTGACTATGTCACCAAGAACGGTTTTCAGGGGGCGGTGCTGGGCCTCTCCGGCGGGATCGACTCGGCGCTGACGCTCGCTATCGCGGCCGATGCCATCGGGGCGGACAAGGTACAGGCGGTGATGATGCCGTTCCGCTACACCGCCCAGATGAGTGTGGAGGATGCCAAGGAGCAGGCCGAGCGGATGGGGGTGGAGTTTAATATCATCTCCATCGAGCCGATGTTCGAGGGCTTTATGGCCCAGCTGGCGCCGCTGTTCGAAGGCACCACCCGCGATACCACCGAAGAGAACCTGCAGGCGCGCTGCCGCGGTGTGCTGCTGATGGCGCTCTCCAACAAACGTCGTCGTATCGTGCTGACTACCGGTAACAAGAGCGAAATGGCGGTCGGTTATGCCACCCTGTACGGTGACATGGCGGGCGGTTTCGACGTGCTGAAAGATGTGCCCAAGACGCTGGTCTTCAAATTGTGCGAATATCGCAACTCGGTTGACTACGTGATCCCGCAGCGGGTTATCGACCGTCCGCCTTCAGCGGAGCTGGCACCGGATCAGGTGGATCAAGACAGTCTGCCGCCGTACGACATCCTGGATGCGATCCTCAAGCGTTACGTGGAAGAGGATGCCTCGGTCGCTGACATGGTGGCGGAGGGCTTCGAGGAGGCGGTGGTGCGCAAGGTGATCCGGCTGGTGGATCTCAACGAATACAAGCGCCGTCAGGCGGCGGTCGGGCCCCGCATCACGGCTCGCAACTTTGGTAAGGATCGCCGTTACCCCATTACATCCGGGTTCGGTAAACAGAACTGGTAAGGAGCCACCATGAAGAAGATTGAAGCCATCATCAAACCGTTCAAGCTGGACGATGTGCGCGAGGCCCTGGCCGAGATCGGCATCAACGGCATGACCGTCTCCGAAGTCAAAGGGTTCGGGCGCCAGAAGGGCCACACCGAGCTCTATCGCGGCGCCGAATATATGGTCGATTTCCTGCCGAAAGTGAAGGTGGAGCTGGTGGTGCAGGACGAAGAGCTCGACGCTTGTCTGGAAGCGATCCAGAATACCGCTCGCACCGGCAAGATTGGTGATGGCAAGATCTTCGTCTGCGAGGTGGAGCGTGTCATTCGTATCCGTACCGGCGAAGAGAACGAAGACGCGATCTGACCTTGGCTATCTCTTTACCTGGCCAGAGGTGCGAAGCGCGACCTCATTTGATGGGTTGGATGCGCTTCGTGGTGGTGGCCAGCCTGCTGGCGGGCCTGACCGCCTGCAGTTCCCGCCCGCCGGCTCAGCCGGAGGATCTGTGTCAGATCTTTCGCGAGAAGCCGGAGTGGCACAAGGCCGCGCTCAAGATGAACAAGAAGTGGGGGACGCCGATCCATGTGGTGATGGCCATGATGTATCAGGAGTCCTCCTTTGTGCACGATGCTCAGCCGCCGATGCAGTATTTCCTTTTCATCCCGACCGGGCGGGCCAGTTCGGCCTATGGTTATGCTCAGGTCAAAGATGAAACCTGGGCTGATTACCAGCGGGAAACCGGCAACAGCTGGAGTGACCGCGATGACTTTGCCGACGCCATCGACTTCATGGGTTGGTACACTAACAAAGCTCAGCGGCTCAATGGCACCTCTAAATGGGATGCCTATGGCCAGTATCTCAATTATCACGAAGGGTTGGGTGGCTATCGGCGTGGCAGCTACCGTGCCAAGGGGTGGCTGATGAAGGTCTCCCGCAAGGTGGAGGCCCGTGCCCAACGCTACGGCGCCCAGTATCGACAATGCAAGGATCGGCTCTCCAGCGGGGGCTGGTTTTCGTAACCAAATCAGGAGTCAGAAATGCCGTTATTGGACAGTTTTACCGTTGACCACACCCGCATGGCAGCCCCGGCGGTACGTGTGGCCAAGACCATGCAGACCCCTAACAAGGACACCATTACCGTGTTCGACCTGCGTTTTTGCATGCCGAACCAGGAGATCCTCTCCGAGCGCGGTATCCACACTCTCGAGCATCTGTTTGCCGGCTTCATGCGTGATCACCTGAACGGCAACGGGGTGGAGATCATCGATATCTCCCCCATGGGTTGCCGGACCGGCTTCTACATGAGCCTGATCGGTGCGCCTGACGAAGCCCGGGTTGGCGCAGCCTGGCAGGCCGCCATGAGCGACGTGCTGACCGTGCAGGAGCAGGGCAAGATCCCCGAGCTGAATGAATACCAGTGCGGTACCTACAGCATGCACTCGCTGGAAGAGGCTCATGCCATCGCCCGCCACGTGCTGGAGCGCGGCATCGGTGTCAACCGCAATGACGAGCTGGCTTTGCCGGAAGAGAAACTGAAAAGTCTGTGAGGCAGATGAGCTGTCGCTCATCGAGAAAACGGCTTATGCCACCCCTACCGAGTGGTGTGCGTCAAGCCTCTTCCAGTGAATGTTGGGCTTCACGTCGTTTAGCACCAACCGACGACTTAGCCCAACATACAAGATGCAGCTCAGCAACAAACAAAAGGTCATATAACTCATCCCGGCGCACTCTTTTCAATGAGGGCGGCGCCGGGATCGGCACAGCGGTAACAGCGGTTCAGGCTACCAGAACAGCTTGCCCAGCAGGGGAGCGATCAGCACGGTCACCATGCCGGCGATCATCATCACCATGCTGGATACCACCCCCTCCTCGTTGCCCATCTGATAGGCCCTGGCAGTACCGGCGCCGTGAGCCGAGGCGCCAAAACCCGCTCCTTTGCCGAGTCGGCTACGAATGGCCAGCACGGTGAGCACGCTCTCTCCCACCGCCATACCCGTCACCCCGGTTAGCACCACAAACAGCGCGGTGAGATCGCTCTGACCGCCGATGGCGCGGGTCGCCTCCACCGCAAACGGGGTGGTGATGGAACGCATCGCCAGACTGCGTTGCAGCATGTCGGAGAGATCCAGCCAGCGGGCTAGCAGCACGGTACTGCCCACCGCCATGATGACGGAAGCAGCCACCCCCACCGACAGCGACAGCCAGTGGCGGCGAATGAGCTGGCGGTTCTCGTAAACCGGCACCGCGAAGGCGACGGTGGCCGGGCCCAGCAGCCAGAGCAGCCAGTGGGATTCGGCCATGTAATCCTGATAGGGGATGTGGAACAGCAGCACTACCGCCACCAGCAGCGTCGGTGCCAGCAGCAGCGGCATCAGCGGCAGGATGCGTTTTTTGCCATAGAGCCACTTGCTGGCGTAGTAGAAGATCAGGGTCAGGGCGAAGCAGAGCAGCCCGAGCAGGTTATCAGACATGACGGCGACTCCGGCGGGCCAGTTTCAGTTCGAGGCGGTAAACCCTGTCCACCACCAGCGCCGTGGTGCCGAGCACCAGCGTGGTGCTCACCAGTACCACCACCATGATGCGCCACCCCTCCTGCAACAGCAGATCCTGATAGTTGACCACCGCCACCACGGCGGGCACGAAGAACAGCAGCATCTCCGTCAGCAGCCAGCGGGCTCCGGCCTCAAACCACTGCGCCTTGACCACGCCGAGCAGGATGCAGACCAACAGCAACAGCATGCCGGTGAGGTTGGCGGGCAACGGCAGATGGAGGGTGCGCACCGCGGTATCGGACAGCAGCCAGATGGCTGCCAGCAATACAATCTGGAAGGGGGTCTGTAACCAGCGCAAGCAGAGGGCTTTCATGATCATCATCTTTCTGTGAACCGGCTCACAGTATAGAGTTGAGCAAAACCTGCCAAAAATGAATTAAAATTATCAAATTCATGCCAAATAGGCATGCTTCATCCCATCCCTGCCAACACGAGTCGAGAGAGTCCATGGATATTCGCGCCCTGCGCTATTTTGTCGAACTGGTTCGGGAGCAGAGCTTCACCCGCGCCTCAGAAAAGCTGTTCGTCACCCAGCCCACCATCAGCAAGATGATCCGCAATATCGAAGAGGAGCTGGGCCAGCCCCTGCTCAATCGGGAGGGGCGTCGCTTCACCCTGACCGACAGCGGCCAGGTGCTGTTCCAGCGGGCCCAGACCATTCTGGCCGAGATGCAGCAGCTGGAGGCGGAGCTGGCCGATCTGCAGAGCTTGCAACACGGTCGTCTCACCCTCGGCATTCCCCCCATGGTGGGCCACGTCTATGCGGATCTGATCCGCGCCTACCGCACCCGCTACCCCAAGGTGGAGCTGACGCTGGCGGAGTACGGCGGTCGCCGCATTGAACAGGCCGTGCTGGAAGGGGAGCTGGATCTCGCCATCACCATGCTGCCGACCAAAGAGGAGGGGGCCCTCAGTGCGCTGGAGCTGGATCAATACCCGATCAGGGTAGTGCTGCCGGATCAACCACGCTGGCGTGGCGAGGCGCCGCTGCGGCTGGAGTCCCTGCAGGAGGAGCCCTTTCTGCTCTATACCCAGGCATTCACCCTGAGCGAGCGGCTGGAGCAGGCGTGTCAGGATGCAGGCTTTGTGCCGCAGGTGGCGGCGCGCAGCAGTCAGTGGGATTTTCTCACCGCCATGGTGCGCAGTGGCATGGGGGTCGCCTTCTTGCCGGAGCCGGTCTGCAACCGGCTGACCCCGGATGGTCTGGTGCTGCGACCGCTGGAGCCAGCACTGAGCTGGCGACTCGGGGTGATCTGGCCGAACGAGCGCTATCTGTCGCGCACCGCCGAGGCCTGGCTGGCCCTCTGCCGCAAGCGGCAGGCGCCTCACTGAGGTACCCTGATTTTCACAGACAGTCCCGATTGTTACGATGAGTTGATCGGGGGTATTCAATGTAATCAAGAGCGCATTATTCACCGGTGTGTCGCGCAGAAGCCGTTAGGCTGGTATTGGAGCAAGGCGGATGATCGATTTGACGGTCGGCGTCGAGGTAGGCGCTGGATGAGTTAGTCGCGCACGTCATGAGCCGTGCGGGGAGTGGCCGCCATTCCTACAAGGCTCCCCCTCGGTACTATGATCATCAGTACCCGTTCAATCAGGATAAAGCCGTTGTTTTCGATGACCCATTAAATACCGCAAACAGGTGTGAGTGATATGCAACTGATCGATACCCATTGCCATCTCGACTTTCCGGTGTTCGACCAGGACAGGGAGGCGTTGCTGGCCCGTTGCCGGGCATTGGGGGTGACGGAGTATATCATTCCTGCCATCACAGAGGATAACTGGACTCGTGTGATGGCGCTTGCAGCGCCGCATGACGGCCTCTTTTATGGCCTGGGCATTCATCCCTGGTATGCCGGTGAGCAGCGGGAGGGGGTGATGGAGCGGCTACGAACGCTGGTGATGAGCCAACCTGCCGGGTTGGTGGCCATTGGCGAGTGTGGGCTGGACCTGCGCTCTCATGTGCCGCAGGACGGTCAGCTTGCGCTGTTTGAGGCTCAGATCCGGCTGGCCGTCGATGCCGGGCTACCCCTGATAATCCACTCGGTACGCGCCAATGACACCGTTGCCAAGCTGTTGCGCCGTGTCAAGCCGCCACGTGGCGGGGTGATCCACGCCTTTAGCGGTTCGCTGCAGCAGGCGGAAGCATTCTGGCAACTGGGCTTTCGACTCGGAGTGGGCGGGGTGATCAGTTTTGAGCGGGCGAACAAGACGCGAGACGTATTTCGGGCTATGCCGCTTGAGGCTCTGGTGCTGGAAACCGATTCGCCCGATATGCCGTTGCAAGGTGAACAAGGCACCAGAAATACGCCGGAAGCGCTGCCGAAGATAGCGGAAATATTGATGACGTTGCGGAAGGAATCATCGACAGATGTTGCCAAGGTGTTACTTGAAACTGCCCGGCATATTTTCCATCACGATCAATTGCAGTGAAACAAAATTGCAACAAGCGATTAAGTTATCAGGAAAAAAAACGAGCATAAAAATCGTTTGCTGTCTAAATTTGTGACACTTGGATATTTTGATAACGATAAAATGTGACCCGCATTCTATTTTATTGGACTTTAATTAGTATAATGCGCTCCCCTTGATTAGCTGAGTTTAATAACAACTCACTAACAAGCCAGGTGCTACTAGAGGAAGATAATAATGAATTTGCTCATGGGTCTGGTAGGGATGGCGACGCTCGTCCTTATCGCGGTGCTGTTCTCCAGCAATCGCAAGGCAATCAACGTTCGTACCGTGGTGGGAGCGTTCTTAATTCAAGCCGGTCTGGGGGCGTTTGTCCTCTATGTACCGGTCGGTCGCGATATCCTGGTCGGTGTGTCCAGCGCCGTCTCCAGTGTGATCAGCTACGGCCAAAACGGGATTGACTTCCTGTTCGGCGGTCTGGTCAGCAACAAGATGTTTGAAGTGTTCGGTGGCGGCGGCTTTATCTTTGCCTTCCGTGTTCTGCCGGTCATCATCTTCTTCTCTTCCCTGATTGCCGTGCTCTACTACCTGGGCATCATGCAGATAGTCATCAAGTTGCTGGGCGGCGGCCTGCAGAAAGTACTGGGTACTTCCCGCACTGAATCCCTGTCTGCGACTGCCAACATCTTCGTCGGTCAGACCGAAGCGCCGCTGGTGGTTCGTCCCTACATCTCCAAGATGACTGACTCCGAGCTGTTCGCGGTCATGTGTGGTGGCCTGGCTTCTGTTGCCGGTTCCGTACTGGCCGGTTACGCGTCCATGGGCGTGAAGATGGAGTACCTGATTGCTGCCTCCTTCATGGCTGCACCGGGTGGTCTGCTGTTCGCCAAGCTGCTGGTTCCCGAGACCGAGACCCCGAACTACGACGAAAGCTCTAGCGATGCCGAGCTGGATGACAAGCCTGCCAACGTCATTGACGCGGCTGCAGCTGGCGCCTCTGCCGGTATGCAACTGGCCCTGAACGTCGGCGCCATGCTGCTGGCCTTCATCGGTCTGATCGCCATGATCAACGGCATCTTCTCCGGTGTGGGTGGCTGGTTCGGTTATCCGCAACTCTCTCTGGAGTTGCTGCTGGGCTGGATCTTCTCCCCGCTGGCCTTCCTGATCGGTGTGCCCTGGAATGAAGCCGTGGTTGCCGGTTCCTTCATCGGTCAGAAGCTGGTGGTGAACGAGTTCGTGGCTTACCTGAACTTTGCTCCGTACCTGAAAGATGAAGTGCTGATCAACGGCGTGGCCATGTCTGCCCACACCAAGGCGATCATCTCCTTCGCTCTGTGTGGTTTTGCCAACCTCTCCTCTGTTGCCATCCTGCTGGGTGGTCTGGGATCCATGGCGCCGAACCGCCGTGGCACCATTGCCCGCTTTGGTCTGAAAGCCGTACTGGCTGGCTCTCTGTCCAACCTGATGTCTGCCACTATCGCAGGCTTCTTCCTGGCGCTGTCCGGCATGTAATAGCCGCCTGACTGACAGGGTATAAACACCAACGCCACGGCATCTGCTGTGGCGTTCGTGTATGGAGCGGTGACAACCGTTTTCCTATCTAAACTAATAATAAAATGAGTCAAATCGGAGGTTATATGAATGAAGTGTTACTGGCGATTGCGGCCGGCTTTATCGTTGGCTTGTTGTTTTCTTTCCTCAAATTGCCGATCCCGGCACCTCCCGTTTTGTCCGGGGTAATGGGGATCGTCGGGGTTTATCTGGGGGGGATCGCCTACTCCTGGATCCTGACCCGTTTTTTCTCTTAAGCGTTTTCCAGACCCGGATTTGCCTGATGTGAGGTACCTCTGAAATTGGCAAATCCGGCTTGCAAACAGCGGGTATCTCGGCTGAAATAGGCGATGCCAGCAGGGTGCTGGCATTGACTAATACCTGATTAAGTCAGGTGTTGGCGGTCAAATGGAATTGATTGGGAACTCGGGTCAGCGGTTGTCGGCCTTTCTCAAGTCTTCATGGAACCAAGTCCGCACTTTTGTAAAAAAGTGACAGGGCTCTTGCCTTATTTGCAGCCGTATTGCCTCTGCATTGCGCTGTAATTCCATATCCCCTTTATCCGGGGTCTACTCTTGCCGATCCTGTGTGTTAGGTGGAGATAGAGCTTGGGTTGTGGGAAACATCGAGACTTTGGAGACATAGCATGACCGATCTGAAACTGGCCGCCCAACGCGCCCTGAACCTGATGGACCTGACCACCCTGAACGATGACGACACCGATCAGAAGGTCATCGACCTGTGCCGCAAGGCCAAGTCACCGGCTGGCCTGACCGCCGCCGTCTGCATCTACCCCCGTTTTATCCCTATCGCTCGCAAGACCCTGCGTGAGATCGGCGCTGCCGATGTACGCATTGCGACCGTGACCAACTTCCCGCACGGCAACGACGACATCGAGATCGCCGTGGCCGAGACCCGTGCAGCAGTCGCCTACGGTGCTGACGAAGTGGACGTGGTGTTCCCGTACCGCGCCTTCATGGCGGGTAATGAACAGATCGGTTTTGATCTGGTCAAAGCCTGTAAAGAGGCCTGTGGTGCCAACGTGCTGCTGAAAGTGATCATCGAAACCGGCGAGCTGAAAGAAGAGGCGCTGATCCGTCGCGCTTCCGAAATCTGTATCGATGCCGGTGCTGACTTCATCAAGACCTCTACTGGCAAGGTGCCGGTCAATGCGACTCCGGAAGCGGCCCGCATCATGATGGAAGTGATCAAGGCCAAGAATCCGAAAGTCGGCTTCAAGCCGGCGGGTGGCGTGAAAGATGCCGCCGTTGCCGGTCAGTACCTGGCCATGGCCGAAGAGATCCTCGGCAACGACTGGGTATCCGCCCGTACCTTCCGCTTTGGTGCATCCAGCCTGCTGGCCAGTCTGCTGGCCACTCTGGGGCATGGCGACAAGCCGGCCAACACCAGCGGTTACTAATAGGTTGATGAGAGGGCGGACTGCTGTCCGCCCTGTTAGCCCCCACCATGCGGTGTGCGGGCAAGGATTCAGGCTTGTGTAACGCCAGCACTGGCGGAGGGAATGAAAGATGTTTTTGCCTCAAGAAATTATTCGCAAGAAGCGCAACGGTGAAGCGCTCAGTACCCAAGAAATTCAATTCTTCGTTCAGGGCATTACCAACAACACCATCGGTGAGGGGCAGATTGCCGCCTTGGCGATGGCGGTCTACTTCAAAGACATGACCATGGATGAACGGGTTGCCCTGACCTGCGCCATGCGCGACTCCGGCATGGTGCTGACCTGGGATCACCTCAATCTGGGTGGCCCGATTGTCGACAAGCACTCTACCGGCGGTGTGGGTGACGTTGTCTCTCTGATGCTTGGCCCGATGGTTGCTGCCTGCGGCGGTTTTGTGCCGATGATCTCCGGTCGTGGCCTGGGGCACACCGGCGGCACCCTCGACAAACTGGATGCCATTCCTGGCTACCAGACCTCGGTCGACAACGACCGTTTCCTGAAAGTGGTGAAAGAGGCGGGTGTCGCCATCATCGGCCAGACCGGCGATCTCGCCCCGGCTGACAAGCGTATCTATGCAGTACGGGACATCACCGCCACCGTCGAATCTATCGCGATGATCACCGGCTCCATTCTCTCCAAGAAGCTCGCCTCCGGGCTCGAAGCGCTGGTGATGGATGTGAAAGTGGGCTCCGGCGCCTTTATGCCGACCTTTGAAGCCTCCGAAGAGCTGGCCAAGAGCATTGTTGCCGTGGCCAACGGTGCCGGTTGCCGCACGTCAGCGCTCTTGACCGACATGAATCAGGTGTTGGCCTCCAGCGCCGGTAACGCGGTGGAAGTGCGCGAAGCGGTGCGCTACCTGACCGGTGAATATCGCAACCCGCGGATCCACGAAGTGACCATGGCGCTGTGTGCCGAGATGCTGATCTCCGCCGGTCTGGCCAGCGACGAGCGCGATGCCCGCGCCAAGCTGCAGGCGGTGCTGGATAACGGCAAGGCAGCCGAGATCTTCGGTCGCATGGTGACGGGTCTCGGTGGTCCGGCCGATTTCATGGAGCGTTACGATGGTTACCTGCCCAAAGCCGCCATCGTGCGCCCGGTCTATGCGGCCAACAGCGGCTTCGTGACCGCCATGGACACCCGCGAGCTGGGTCTGGCCGTGGTCGCCATGGGCGGTGGTCGCCGCGCTGCCGGTGACAAACTTGATTATGCGGTCGGTCTGACCGACTTTATCCGCCTGGGTCAAGGCGTCGATGCTGACAAGCCGCTCGCCCTGATCCACGCTCAAACTGAAGAGCAATTCGCTCAGGCAGCCAGCATGGTGCAGGCTGCCGTCAAGATCGGTGACACCCGACCAGAGGCGCTGCCCGAGGTCTACCGTCGCATCAGTCTGGCTGATTTGTAACAAGGGGAAGCCCCATGAAACGTACCTTTATTCTGATGATGGACTCTTTCGGTATTGGCGCAGCCGCCGATGCCGACAAGTTCGGCGATGTGGGTGCCAATACCCTTGGTCATATCGCCAAGGCGTGTGCCGCCGGTGAAATTGAAGGCCGTGGCGCCCTCAATCTGCCGAACCTCAACAAGCTGGGCCTCGGTCACGCAGGCGAACTCGCCAGCGGCACCTTCCCGGCCGGTCTGAACAAGGACATCGACGTCGTCGGCGCCTACGGCTTTGCCCAGGAGCTCTCCTCCGGCAAGGACACGCCGTCCGGTCACTGGGAGATCGCCGGTGTGCCCGTGCTGTTCGAGTGGGGCTACTTCAAGGATCACCACAACAGCTTCCCGCAGGAGCTGCTGGACGCCATCGTCGAGAAGGCCGGTCTGCCGGGTTATCTCGGCAACTGCCACGCTTCCGGTACTCAGGTGCTGGACGATCTGGGCGAAGAGCATATGCGGACCGGCAAGCCGATCCTCTACACCTCTGCCGATTCCGTGTTCCAGATTGCCTGCCACGAAGAGACCTACGGCCTCGAGAAGCTCTATGAGCTGTGCCACATCGTGCGCGAGCTGCTGGAGCCCTACAACATCGGCCGCGTGATTGCGCGTCCGTTCGTGGGCACTGGTAAGGGCAACTTCAAGCGTACCGGCAACCGTCACGACTACTCCGTGCTGCCGCCGGCACCGACCGTGCTCGATTACATGAAAGATGCGGGTGGCCAGGTGGTCTCCATCGGCAAGATTGCCGACATCTATGCCCAGCAGGGCATCACCAAGCAGGTGAAAGGGACCGGTCTGACCGAACTGTGGGATCGCACGCTGGAAGAGGTGAAAGCGGCCGGTGACAACACCATCGTCTTCACCAACTTCGTCGATTTTGACTCATCCTACGGTCACCGCCGTGATGTGAAGGGCTACGCCGATGCGCTGGAATACTTCGACTCCCGTCTGCCGGAGCTGTTCGAGATACTGCAAGACGGCGACGTGGTGGTGCTGACCGCCGACCACGGTTGCGACCCGACCTGGGGTGGCACCGACCACACCCGCGAATACATTCCGGTGCTGTTTTTCGGCAAGCCGGTCAAGGCCGGTTCCGTCGGTCGTCGCGAGACCTTTGCCGATATCGGCCAGAGCATCGCGGCTTACCACGGCCTGCCGAAACTGGCGTACGGTACCAGCTTCCTGTAATTTACCCGCCCGCCACTTCGGCGGCGGGCAATTTATAAAACAATAAAACTCAACCTGTGTGAAGGAATCAAGAGAATGGCAACTCCTCATATCAATGCGAAAGATGGCGCCTTTGCTGATACAGTGCTGATGCCGGGCGACCCCCTGCGCGCCAAATACATCGCTGAAACTTTCCTGGAGAACGTCGAGCAGATCTGCGACGTGCGCAACATGTTTGGCTTTACCGGTACCTACAAGGGCCGTCGTATCTCCGTGATGGGCCACGGCATGGGCATCCCGTCCTGCTCCATCTACACAAAAGAGCTGATCACCGATTACGGTGTGAAGACCCTGATCCGCGTGGGTTCTTGCGGTGCCGTGCGTGAAGACGTGAAACTGCGTGACGTGGTAATCGGTATGGGTGCCTGCACCGATTCAAAAGTAAACCGTCTGCGCTTCAAGGATCACGACTTCGCTGCCATCGCCGACTTCGATCTGGTTGCCAATGCTGTGCAGGCTGCCAAGAACAAGGGCGTTGCCGTGCGTGTGGGCAACATCTTCTCCGCCGATCTGTTCTACACCCCGGACCCCTCCATGTTCGACGTCATGGAAAAGTACGGCATCCTGGGTGTCGAGATGGAAGCTGCCGGTATCTACGGCGTGGCCGCAGAGTACGGTGCCAAGGCGCTGACCATCTGCACCGTCTCCGACCATATCCGTACCGGCGAGCAGACCACTGCCGAAGAGCGTCAGCTGACCTTCAACGACATGATCGAGATCGCACTGGACTCCGTCCTGCTGGGCGACAAGTAATCTGTCGTAGTGGCATGAACAGTAGAATGAAAACGGCGGCCTTCGGGCCGCCGTTTTTGTATCTGCTCTCTGGTCACGCCATCAGTTTTCCGGAGGTGGCGAGGGGGGCGTACTCTTTTTCTTGTGCTTGCGCACCCGCATGTAGTTACGGCGCACGCCGTAGGAGATGAGCACCCCGGCCAGCAGGGCAACCAGCAGCATCAGCCGCTGCTTCTCCTGCACCACCTTGAGTCGGGTGTCCTTGTCTGCCAGCATCTGCTGCTCTTCCAGGGTGATGCGCAGGAAACCGATGGTCTGCTCGCCATCCCGGATCTCCTGCACGAACTGGATCCGTCCCTTGCCCTGCTCCGGCAGTGACTTGTTATCGCTGCCGATAGGCAGCAGGTTCTCCAGCGGCACCGCCTGTTCCGACTGGGCGAGGGGAATGCCACGTCCGTCATAGAGGGTGGCATCGAGGATCTCCGGCTCCGCCGCCAGATCCCGCGCCAGCCGCTCCAGCTCGCTGCTCTTCTCCTCCTTGATCCAGCGTTTTATGTCGCGGGCGGCATAGGCGACCAGCGCCTGCGCCCGAT